>NZ_JADPIU010000101.1:0-4745 GCF_023073075.1 Bradyrhizobium sp. 61
AGTGCACACGCGTGGCGCCTACGGCGAATACCCAATTGCCATCGATCACAACGCGTTCGTTGACCGACGCCGCGCCCTGCCGGCGAGCAGCCGCAACACTGCCCGGCATACCGGGACTTTTGCAACACGATCTGCCATGAGCTGACATGGTATCTATGGCGAAGAGCATATTTGGTTTCGCGCGTTACTTGATCGCGCCCATGGTGAAGCCAGCTACGAAACGAGCGACGAAGAAATTGTAGATGACGGCAATTGGCACGCTCGCGATCAGGCAGGCTGCCATCATCGAGCCCCAGAAATAGACGTCGCCCCGCACAAGAAAGGTCGGCACTCCGACGCTCACCGTATAGCTCGACGACGCGGTGATAAACGTGACGCCATAGACAAATTCCTGCGTCACCAGAGTGAAGGCGAAAATGACCGCCGTCAGTATCCCGGCCACCGAAATCGGCATCACCACCTTGATGAATGCGCCGAAGCGGCTCAGCCCGTCGATCATGGCTGCGTCCTCGAGATCGCGCGGGATCGCCTTGAAGAAGCCCATCAGAAGCCAGGTACAGAACGGCACGGTGAAGCTCGGATAGACGAGAATGAGCGACCACACCGAATCCTGCAATCCCACTATCGCGATGATGCGCGAGAACGGGATGAACAGGATCGTCGGCGGTACCAGATAAGTAAGGAATATCGTGACGCCCAGAGTTTGCGCCCATGCGCCGGCCATGCGAGCGAGCGCGTAGCCTGCCGGGACCGCGAGCACGAGCGTGATGATCACGACGGCCACTCCGACGAAGCCGGTATTTAATAACCATTGCAGGTATTGGGTGTCCTCGAACAGCACCGAAAGATGTCGCAGCGTCGGCGGGCTGTTGAAGACGAAAGGATTGTTTTCGGTGTTGTACAAATCCTGGTTGGCTTTGAAAGCGGTGATCACCATCCAGTAAAACGGAAAGGCGAGGAACGTCACGAAGAACACGAGGACGGCGGTGTGAACGGCCGTGCCGGCAACATTTCGCGCGCGGGCAAATTCAGGGGTCATGTCACGTCACCTCGGTGCGCCGCGCTAACCACAGGAACAGGATTGCAACGCCGGCCAGGACGGGGAAGAGGAAGAGAGAGATGGCGGCTCCTCCCGCGAGGTCCCCCCCCTGAATTCCGGTAAAATAGGCCCAGCTAGCGATAACCTGTGTGGTGTCGTAGGGACCGCCGCGCGTCAGAACGAATACCACAATCATGTCGGTGAACGTGAAGATGATGCCGAACAACAACGCCACCAGGGTGATCGGCACGATCAGCGGCATCGTGATCTGGAAATGGTGACGCCAGAACCCGGCACCATCAACCTCCGCCGCGTCATGGATATCCTGCGGGATCGACGATAGCCCGGCGAGGACGATGACGGTCGCCAGCGGCAGGATGCGCCATACGTTGACGATGATGATCGATGCCCTTGCCAGAGTTGGCTGGCCAAGCCAGATCGGCCATTCGTTGGGCCCGAGCAGGCCGGCCGCGCGGGCCGTCCAGTTGACGACGCTGTAGATCGAATCGAAGATCCATAGCCAACCGATGCTGCCGAGCGAGATCGGCGCCACCCACGGCAGCAGGATCAACAGCCGAACCAACCATCTGCCTCGGAAATCAACAACAAGCGCCGTCGCCAGAATGTTGGCGCACACGAGGACGATAAACTGGGAAACGACCGTGATGACAATCGTATTCTGCAACGAAAGCCAGAATGTGCCGCTGTCCATTATGCGTAGGAAATTTTCCAGCCCGACAAAGTGAACGTCGTGGCTGGCGACCGTTGCGCTCGACACGCTGTAGTAGAGCGAGAGCAAGAAGGGAAAGCCGACCAGAAGGCCGATGTAGAGGATTGCCGGCGCAAGCATGGCCCGCAACAGCCAGCGATCGTTGTCGGCAATACGGGACAGGAAGCAATCCCTTCCGCGGATCTCGCCGGCTGCCCGTGTGATCACTGACGTCATGCCGCGCCTCCGTCGACACGCCGGCCACTCGTGCGCTCGAAGCGGGCGATGTCCTGGCGCCGCACCGTGAAGTCGTAGACCCCGCCGGCGTCAATATGTGTGCGAATGTTGGTCGGGATCTTCGAGATCAAGCGCGCCTCGGGCGTTCGGCCATCGATCAGGCCGTAGACCAAGCGATCGGCACCGAGATACTCGATGCGGGTGATGCGAAACGGAAAATCGATATTGTCGCCGTCCGGTTCAACCTCCTTCGGCAGGAACGCTTCCGGCCGGAATCCGATCCAGATCTCGCCGTCCTCGATCAGGTTCATCGGCGGCGAACCAATGAAAGTGGCGGCAAAGATGTCCGCCGGCAAGCCATAGATCTCGTGCGGCGTGCCGATCTGGTGGACACGACCCTGGTTAAGAACTGCGATGCGGTCCCCCAGGCCCATCGCCTCGGCCTGATCGTGGGTAACGTAGATGGTGGTGGTGCCGAGGCTACGCTGAAACTGCTTCAGTTCGTCCCGCGCGGAGTTGCGCAACTTGGCATCGAGATTCGATAAAGGCTCGTCGAGAAGAAAGACCACCGGTTCACGCACCACCGCCCGCGCAAGCGCGACGCGCTGGCGCTCTCCGCCTGACAACTGACGTGGCTTTCGGTCGAGGAAGTCCCCAATACCGAATATCTGCGCTGCCCAGGCGACCTTCTTGCGGATCGCCTCTCTTGGCATGCCGGCTGCGCGCAGCGGAAACGAAATGTTCTTTTCGACCGTAAGGTGCGGATAGAGCGCGTAGCTTTGAAACACCATAGCGACGTTTCGTGCGCGCGGCGGTAGGGCGGTCACGATGTTTCCGTCAATCACGATATCGCCCGAAGTCGGCCGCTCAAGGCCGGCAATCAGGCGCATCAACGTCGTCTTTCCGCAGCCCGAAGGACCAAGCAGGACCAGGAACTCTCCTTCCCTGGCGATCAGGTCAATGCCGTCGACAGCGCGAACCTCGTCGAAAAGCTTGATGATACGTCGTGTTTCGACAATGGCCATGCGCAGTCCCGATTGCCTCACTCCGCGAAGCCGTTCACCGGAACGGCTTCGGCGCCAGGCATGATCCGAGGGGCACGGAATTCCGTGCCCCAACGGCAATGCGTGGCGAGACGATCAGATCATCTTCCGATCTTTCCACTTCGCCCAGATCGCCTTCATCTTGGCATCGGCGCGCTTGAGAGCGTCTTCCGGAGTTTCCGCGCCCGCGGCGGCCTCGGCGAACATCGTGTTGATCACCCAGGTATTGAAGGTCTCGTCGATCGCGGCATTGGAGTTGCCGGGATAGCCGACGTTGGTCGCCCAATCGAGCACGTCCGAAAGCACCGCGTACTTGTCCGGCGGTACCGCCTTGGAATCCTTGGCGATGAGCTGGGTCAGGTCGGGGACAGTGTTCGAGAAGCAGGGGAAGTTGTAAAATTCGCTGGCCATGAAGCCCTGTTTGAAGTTGTCGATGTAATCGACCAGGAAAGTCTTTGCGCCGTCGATGTTTTCGGAAAACTTCCAGGTCACATAGCAGTTCATCACGTGCTCGAGACCGATCTGCCGAACCGGGCCTTTCGGCGGCTTGGCGAGCGCGATCTTTTCGTGGATCGGCATCTTGTCGTTTTCGCCCGCGCGCGTGATCGAAATCGCGTTGAGCACGAGGGACGACCTGCCAGCGAGCATCTGCCGGTTGTTCGACGATGGATCCCAGGCGAACACCTCTGGCGTCTCAGTCTCCTGGAACAGAGCTTTGACGAATTTGAGCGCTTCGAGGGTTTCTTTGGAATTGATAGCGAGAGTGCCGACGGCGTCCTGCTCGTGCGCGCCGAACGAATACATGATCGCACGCATGGCCATCGCGGTGTCGAGTTCGGCGGAGAGGCCGATACCGACCGGAATGCCGGTCTTGTCTTTGATCTTCTTGCCGCCGACGCGGACGTTATCCCAGGTGTCTGGCTTCATGCCGATGTCGCCCCAGAGATCCGATCGATAGTTGACGGGATCGGGGACGAAGCTGTCGGAGAAAGCGAAGTATTTCTGGGTCTTCGGATTATAGGTACTCTTGACCGCCAGATCGATCGGCTTGCCGAGCTGCTTCTCGCATGCGGCATAGACGTCGCTCATGTCCACAACCTGTTCCTCGTAGACCGATGGCGGCGCAAGGAACATCACCAGGTCATGGCCCTTCTGCGCCGAGACTTCCGCGGCTGCGCGCGAAGGGATCAGGCCGAGGTTGATGTTGTCGACGATGACCTCGGTGCCGTTCTTGGCGCCCCATTCCTTGGTGTAGGTGTTGTTGAACCACTTGTCGTAGCCGGGGACGAAGTGACTCCATTGCAGTATCTTCAGTGTCTTGGCGGCGCGAGCCGGCGAAACGTGGAAGAATGGTCCGGCGGCTGCGGCTGCACCCACAGCTGTCTTGATGACGTCGCGGCGCGACAGGCCGTAGCGACGAGATGCACGGGATGACATCTTTCCCTCCCATTGCTTGATCGTTCAGCGGGAGGTTATGTGCCGGTCAACCGCAGAGACGAGCTCCCGCTGACATTAGCTGGCAATAATTATCCCACAGGCAGGAAATGTTGACAACGCAGCAACGGTGCTCTCATCCAAGAAGAACTCTGTTGCCGGACTGCAGGCCCGGCTAGTCGCACATGATCCTCGGACCGTGGTGGCGCGCTTGATGTTCGCGCCGGCGCCCGGGTCCGTGCCGCGTCGCAATCTTGCCAAAGGATGGATATCGTCAGAAGCG
>NZ_JADPIU010000025.1:0-4675 GCF_023073075.1 Bradyrhizobium sp. 61
CGTCGATCTCATCCTTCGGCCGCCGCCCCAGCAGTGCCCATATTGCCGAAAGCAAATCCTTGAAAAACAGCGGCGAAAACACATTCTGCCAAAGTAGTGTTAGTCCGGTGGCCGCGCCTTACTGTGCCCAATTTGGATGGGTGATTCGTGAGCAAGCTATCTCTGAGTCGCGAAGACCTGAGTATCCGTCCGGTGAAGGCCGCCTTGCCGAATGAGGCGTGTTGTTGAGAACTGTCCTTATGGACAGTGATAGGCGCAGTGCCCAAGTCGAGCGGCTTGAGGTAGTGGAGACGGGTCGGCGGAGGCGCTGGTCCGAGGATGAGAAGCTCAAGATCGTCCTGGAGAGCTTACAGGCGCCGCGCCAGGTCGCGGCAACAGCGCGGCGGTATGGCGTTTCGCGCTCATTGCTGCTGCGATGGCGACGGTCGTTTCGGCCTGAGCCGAAGGATGCCGCCCATCAACCTGGCTTCGTACCGGCGATGGTGATCGCGGAATCAGGTCTGACGCCTTGCCCAGTCGCGCCGGCCAGCAGTGGCGGGTCGATCGAGATCGAGTTTGCGGCCGGGGCTCGGATGCGGATCACGGGTGCGGTCGACGCGGCGACGCTGAAGGCAGCCGTGGCGGCGCTCGCAGATGGGCGCCTACGGTGATCCCCATTGCGTCGGGCGTGCGGGTGTGGATTGCGACCGGCCACACCGACATGCGTCGCGGCATGAACTCGCTGGCCTTGCTGGTGCAGGAAGCGTTCACGCGAGACCCGCACGGGGGCGACCTCTATGTGTTCCGTGGCAAAAGCGGCAAGCTGATCAAGATCCTCTGGCACGATGGGTTGGGCATGTCGCTCTACGCCAAGCGGCTGGAACGCGGCCGTTTCCTCTGGCCGTCGCCGGCGGATGGCGTGGTGACCATCACCCCGGCCCAGCTTGGCTATCTGCTGGAGGGCATTGACTGGCGGATGCCGCAACACACGTGGCGGCCGCAGGCGGCCGGCTGATCGCCAGGATTTGAATCGATACCACGATCGGCGGTTCGGACAGCGACGGCAAGTTATGATTCTCTGGTTGGCATGGGCGCCGATGATTCTTTCCCTGACGATGTGACCACGCTGAAGGCGATGCTGCGCGCCGAGCGAACGGCCCGCCTGGCCGCAGAGGCAGAAGCCCAGGCGGGGACATTGCTGATCGAGAAGCTCAAGCTCACGATCAAGAAGCTGCGGCACGAGCAGTTCGGACAGTCCTCCGAGCGAAGCGCATTGCTGGACCAGCTCGAGCTACAGCTCGCCGACTTGGAGGAGAATGCGGTACAAGTTGAGACCGCGGCGCAGATAGCAGCCGAGAAGATTGCGGTGCCATCGTTCGAGCGCCGCAAGCCAGCACGCCGGCCGCTGCCGGAGCATTTGCCGCGGGAGCGCATTATCTATCCAGTGCCTGCCACCTGCCCATGCTGCGGCGACAGCCGATTGCGCAAGATTGGCGAGGACGTGACCGAGACGCTGGAGCTCGTTCCGCGCCAGTGGAAGGTGATCCAGCACGTGCGCGAGAAGCTCGTCTGCCGGGCCTGCGAAGCGATCACCCAGCCGCCCGCTCCCTCGCACCCGATTGCGCGCGGGCGTGCAGGGCCCAAGCTGCTGGCCCATGTCCTGTTCGCCAAGTACGGCTTGCACTTGCCGCTTCATCGTCAGAGCGACGTCTACCGGCGTGAAGGCATCGACCTCGACGTATCGACGCTCGCGGACTGGGTAGGTGCCTCCGCAGCAACCCTGATGCCTCTGGTAGATGCGATCCGGAGCCATGTCTTCGCAGCCGAGCGCATCCACGCCGATGACACCACGGTGCCGGTCCTGGCCAAGGGCAAGACCCGGACCGGCCGGCTCTGGACCTATCTATGGACGGTCCCCGCTTTGCAAGGCCATTTGCTTTGTTTCGGCTAACGATCGTTTGCAGCTATCTATCCGGCTTTATGGCAATGCCACGAGCCTTGATGAGATCCGCGGATCGGCGCCCAGTTACGTTGGCGAGCTCTGAAGCTCGATAGGTCCAACGGGCTTAGCCGACCCCGGTCCGACCGGTTGCCATCACTCTGCTTTTGCCCTCGCAAACGGAACCACGCTCGATCTATACTTGCGCGCGGTACTCTTCACCAGTGGCCATGATCGCCCAAGCGATCCGTGCAGTTTTGTGAGCAGCGCCACCGTCACGACATTGAAGGGACGCCTGGCGAGCAGCTCTGTTATCCAGGTATTGGTGACCTGATGGATACGGACGCGATGAACGGCCGCTCGGGCGCCATGTATCAGCAACTTACGAATGTAGCCGTCGCCGCGCTTGCTGATGCCACCCAATCGCTCTTTTCCCCCGGTCGAATGCTGCTTTGGTACTAGTCCAAGCCAGGCAGCGAAATGCCTTGCCGACGCGAACTGTTGTGGATGGTCGACAGACGCCGCTAGGGCAGTGGCGGCAAATGGGCCGATGCCCGCCACCTTCATGAGACGCCGACAGACTTCATTGTCTTTGGCAGTTGCAAGGATCATCTTTTCGTAGTTTTCAATGTGTAGCTCAAGGTCTTCGATCTGATCGACAAGGATTGAAAGGGCGCTACGCGCGCTCTGTGGAATACGCTCGTCAACGTCCACGAGTGCCATGAGCTCTCTCGCGTTTGCTTTTCCCTTCCCGGTCACGATCCCCAACTCGCCCAAATGACCACGCAGAGCATTTATCGCGCCTGTGCGCTGTCGGATGAGCAAATCGCGCGTGCGATGTAGCATTAGAATTCCCTGCTGTTCGACAGTTTTTACAGGGACAAAGCGCATGCCAGGCCGTTGGACGGCTTCCCAGCACGCCTCCGCGTCAGCAGCATCATGCTTGTTTGTCTTCACGTAGGCTCGTACGTAGCGGGCCGGCATAAGACGCGCTTTGTGTCCAAGCTTTATTAGTTCACGAGCCCAATGATGAGCGCTGCCGCAAGCCTCAAGACCAACGAGACAGCTTGGAAGCCGTGAAAAGAAATCGAGAACCTTCCCGCGGGCGAGCTTCTTGCGGATAATTTCTCCATCCGCCGTAATCCAGTGGATTTGAAACCAGCTCTTCGAGATATCAAGCCCCATTGTCGTCATAGCCATAGCTTGTCCTCCTTCTAGGTGCTCTTTCGAGCTTATCAGGGCGGGGACCGTCCATCTCATTACGTGCGCGACGACCGTCCGTTTGCCGGCCCAGATCCGCCGGCGACCGTGTTCTTCTACTCGCCCGATCGTGGCGGTGCACATCCGGAGCAGCATCTGGCGGGCTATGCCGGACTGATGCAGGCCGACGCCTACGCCGGCTTTGGCAGGCTCTACGAGGCCAATCGCAAGGGCGGCCCGATCATCGAGGCCGCGTGCTGGGCGCACGGCAGACGCAAGTTCTTTGATCTGGCGCGCCTCACTAACGCGCCGATCGCGGCCGAGGCGGTCAAGCGCGTCGATGTCCTGTTCGCCATCGAACGAGAGATCAACGGCCTTGCTCCGCAGGAGCGTCTGCGTGTGCGCCAGGAGCGTAGCCGCCCCATGATCGTCGAGCTGGAGACGTGGTTGCGCGAGCAGCGCGCCAAGCTCTCCAGGAACAACGACACGACCAAAGCGATTAATTACTGCCTCAGCCGCTGGGATGCATTTAGCCGCTTCCTTCATGACGGACGGCTTTGCATGTCCAACAATGCTGCAGAGCGTGAGCTACGGGCGGTCGCCGTGGGCCGAAAAAATTGGACCTTCGCCGGATCCGATGAGGGCGGCCGGCGTGCGGCTGCCATCTACAGCCTCATCGCCACCGCGAAGCTCAATGACATCGATCCACAGGCTTGGCTTGCCGACGTGCTGGCCCGTCTCCCGGATCATCCCGCCAAGCGCATCCACGAACTCATGCCCTGGAATTGGCGACCTCAGAACATCGCTCACGCCGCATAAGCGCGGTCAGCCCAAAATGACGTAACCAGGGGCCATCACCGGACGCGTACAGACCTGATGGCGATGATGGCGGATATCGGCGGCCGTACGGACCTGGGACCTGTCGTCGCTGAACTGCGGACATATCTGCGTGACATCCAATCGTTCGACCCGCTCCGACTTGCAGCTACGTTCGGCGGATTGCTCGCGGTACCGGAACTTCAAGGCAACTGTCTTCGCCTCGAAGCTCTCGTGCATCTCACGCTCGCCATAGGCGACGGTCGAAGCAAACCCAACCGAAAGATCGTGGGGCGCATCTTTGCGGAAGCTGGAAAAGGAAGGCTCGGCGCCAAGGAAGATCCAGCCGAAGATGTCTTTGTGACGCTGATCGTGACCCCGCGCGGCGATTTTCGGGTCCTCAAGGGAATTTGGGAATCTGCAGGCTTCTATCTTCAGCGATTTGTGAACCTCTTGGAGCTTCTGCCGGCTGGAGATCTCGCCAACCAACTTCGTGAACCCGTCTACGCATTGTTGCGCTTGTCAGACCTCGTTTGCCAGCGAGCGGGCCTCACCCGTTACCAGCTCGGCAGTGACAAACGATCCAAGGTGCTGCCCGCTTCGGTGTTGAACACGGTCAGTACCTGGGCCGAAATCGTTTCATGGTCCCGGTTGTCTGTGCAAAAGAAAGGGCCTGATGGCCCGCTATTCCCCACTCACGAGGTCACCAAACGGCACCCAGCGTCCTGACTCGAACTTCTG
>NZ_JADPIU010000096.1:0-4588 GCF_023073075.1 Bradyrhizobium sp. 61
GCAATCTCGCATCGATCGTCAAGGGATAGCTGCTCGTAACTCCGCCCCATGGCAACACCTCCTCGAGGAAGTGTTGCACTTCGTTTGTGAACTCAGGGGTTGAAGCTCACTGCGGTACGGTCATGAGTTCGAGCACATGGCCATCAGGGTCGCGAAAATCGACGCCGCGGCCGCCGTTCCAGTCCTTGAGCTTACCGTCGTCGAGGCTCCACGGTGCGCTGCCAAAACCGAGCTTCGCCTCGCGAATGCGGCCGAAGATGGCATCGAACTCGGCATCGCTGACGTGGAAGGCGTAGTGGTGGCTCTCGGACTCCTCGTCGTCGTCGAAGAGGAGCGTAAGCGTGTCGTTGATGCGTACTGGCGCGAAATGGCCGTCTTTCGAATCGGCATGGAGGCCAAAAGTGCGCGCAAAGAATTGCGCCGCTGCGCTCTTGTCGCGGGCAGGGACGATGATGTGGTTGAGGGTGATGGTCATCATGGGGTCTTCAAACGCGGCAAAGGTCGTTAGTACCTGATTGCAGACAGCGCATTCAACGTTTGCAAGTCGACGCCCCGGGCGCGTGCTGGCTCGATGCTAACGAGCATCATCCGGGCCTTGCACTTCGGACAGGCGGGACGCTCAATTGCAGCGAATGGAATGACTGAGGAGAGGCGTTGAGATTGGTGCATGATGCTTCCCTCGAACAGGCGGGAGCGCTACACTCTCTGTCACCGGTAATGCCTAGGAGGCGGAGCGGTGATTGTATGCGCCTGAGGGATCTCAAACGCGAGTTAATTCGCAGATATTTGGAAGGAGGGTAAGCGCTGCGCATTCCGGTGATGACGACCATGCGTTCCGGTGCATGGCGACCACTTGATCCGGTCGATGACGACCAGGGCGGCGCACGAGCGAGATGGCGCCGTTGGATGCAGGTTTTGATCTCAGTATTCGTGGTTTGGGTCAAGCTTCAGGTGGAGCCCGTGCGCGGCGCGCAGTGACCGCCGCGAGTCAGACGGAGCGCCGCGCACGGGCGGGTGGTGGCGGTGGCATCTTTTTGCAGCCTTGGCTGGCTTGGCGGTTGTTGTTGCCATCGCGTCCGCCGTATCCGTGGCCGGCGACGCAGTGTCCGGTTTGGCTGTCTTCGGATCGCGCATCGAGGGACCGTCGAGGGCGAGACGATAGGCATTGTGCACGAGACGATCGAGGATGGCGTCGGCGAATGTCGGCTCGCCGACGACCTCGTGCCAGGACTCGACCGGCAACTGGCTGGTGATCAGCGTCGAGCCCGCGCCGTAGCGGTCTTCGACGATCTCCATCAGATCGCGGCGCTGGTTTGGATTGAGACGATCCGGCCCCCAGTCGTCGAGGATCCGCAGGTCGGCCTTGGTAAGCATGCGGAACAGGCGCGCGAAGCGGCCGTCACCGTGCGCCAGTTCGAGATCGGCGAACAAGCGCGGCACGCGCGCGTAATGCACGGTATAGCCGTCGCGGCAGGCTTTCTGTGCCAGCGCGCAACTGAGCCATGACTTGCCGACGCCGCACGGGCCGGTGACGAGCAGGTTGCGATGCTCGGCGATCCAGCGGCCGGCGGCCAACTGCTGGAACAGTGCCTTGTCGAGCCGCCGTGGCGTGCGGTAGTCGACATCCTCGATCGATGCCTGGCCGTGGCGCAGTTTTGCAGTGCGCAGCCGGCTTTTGAACCGCTGTGTGCCGCGGTGCGCCGCTTCGCGATCGAGCATCAGCGCCAGCCATTCGGCAGGGCCAAGATCCTTCGCGTATCCTGTGTTTGCAACTCGATAAAGGCGTCCGCCATGCCGTCGAGCCTGAGGGCTCGAAGCTGGTCGATGGTGGGATGGGGCAGCATTGCGTGTCGTCTCCTCAGTGGAAGTAGCGGGGGCCACGGATGTTGGAATGAACTATCGCAGGCCCGTCCGTGGCGGTGGCGGGCCTTTGGCGATCCAGATTGTTCTTCAAGATGGACGTCACCGACGTGTAGGAACGCGCGCCGATGTCGAGGGCGCGACCGCAGGCGGCTTCGAGCCGTTCATGGCCGAAGTTGGATGCGTGCCGCAGGATACCGATCGTGGCGCGGAAGCCTTGCTCCGGATGCGTTCGCTCGCGCAGAATGATCTCGATCAGCGCCGATGTCTTCGGCCCGATCTCGTTCGCTCGTCGCTGGATGCGTTCCGGCGTTCAGTCGGCATAGCGCCGGTGGCTGGACGGCATATGCTCGCGCACTGTCGTGTGGCGGCGGTTGGATGACGAGCGCACATGGACGGCGACGCGATTGCCTTGATGGAAAATCTCGATGGTTCGCGCGGTGATCCGCGCCCACAGCGTCTCGCGCAGCAGCGCATCCGGCACCGAGTAGTAGTGCTTCTCGACCTCGACGTGATAATCGAGACCAGCCTTGCACTGCTTCCATTCGGCGTAGACGTAAGGCGCTGTTGGGAGCGGCTTCAAGGCCGATCGGTCTGTCGCGTCGAACAAGGTGCGCCGGCTCGCGCCCAGATGCCGCGACACTCGGTCGTTGAGTGTTACGAGGCACTCTCGGATCGCCGCGTTCAGCTCCGGCAGCGAGAAGAACCGTCGGTTCCTGAGTTTGGCGATGATCCAGCGCGTCGTGACCTGCACGGCGACTTCGACCTTGGCCTTGTCGCGCGGCTTCCTGGGCCGCGCCGGCACGATCGCCGTGCCGTAGTGCGCCGCCATCTCGGCATAGGCTCGATTGACGGCGGGCTCGTAGAAGCAAGCTTTGGTGATGCCGGACTTCAGATTGTCGGAAACCACCATCGCCGGAACGCCGCCGAAAAAAGCGAATGCGCGTGTGTGCGATCCGATCCAGTCGGGCAGCGATTGCGCGGCCGTCGCCTCGGCGTAGGTGTAACTCGAGGCACCAAGCGCTGCGACGAACAGTTGGCAGGTATGCACCTCGCCGGTCGTCGCGTCAAAAATGTCGATCGTCGTGCCGGCATAATCGACGAACAGCTTCTCGCCGGCCACGTGCGCCTGCCGCATCGTCGGCGACAGGCGGCCTTCCCAGGCGCGATACAGTTCGCAAAACCGGCTGCGGCTGTAACCGTCGGGATCGGTGGCGCGGTACTCCTGCCACACCAACTGCAGCGTCACGCCCTTGCGGCGCAACTCACGATGGACCGCCGGCCAGTCCGGCAGCGACCGCCCTTCCTTGGTCGCGGCCGCCGGCGCCGGATACAGGCGGCGTTCCAGCGCGGCGTCGCCGAGATCGTCCGGCAACGGCCAACTGATACCGGCCTCGCGCGCCCGGCGTAGGCACGCCCCGGCCGCGGTCGGGCCGATCCCGAGGCTCGCCGCAATCTGGCGCTTGGACAGGCCGGCGGCCGACAGCCGCAGCACATCGCGGATCTTGCGCATGGGTAATCTCGATTGGGCCATTCCCGCTCCTCTGGAAAAGGAGCGAGGTCCGGCTGATTCGCGGATCACCCAACGGCGTTCATCACGCCCGTCCACAGCCCTGTTGCTCTGGTCGCCATGGACCGGAACAGGTGGTCGTCATCGATCGGAAATGGTGGTCGCCATCAACCGGAAACCCCGGTCGCCATGGCCCGGAGCGCGCAAAGCGCCCCGCGGAAACTGCGAAACCGGAAGCTCGCGCCCGATGCAGTGGGCGTCCGCCGCCAGTTGCCAGTCTAGGGCCTGTGCGTGAAAGAGCTCAGCTTGCTCGCGCGTGAGCGGGGTATTCCCCCGCGACAGGGAGCACAGGTTTTGCTAGCAAGAGCTTCGGTCACGTTGCTTGCCCCTCGTGTCAACCTTCGCCCGCACCAAGGCTGGCAAACTGCGAAGGTGAATGTTGCGGCGCGGGCGCTGTCCGCCTCAATCACCCGCGCCGGGATTTGGCGAGAAGTATTGGAGTTTGTCCGGCTTCCCCTCCCATTCCTTAGAGTCGGGCGGGGGCGCTTTTTTGACCATAATATTTGGCCAGATTTTCGCGTATTCCGCATTCAGCGACAGCCATTTCTCTAGCCCCGGCTCGGTGTCAGGCTTGATCGCGTCGACCGGGCATTCCGGCGCGCAGACCCCGCAGTCGATGCATTCGTCCGGGTGGATGACGAGCATGTTCTCGCCCTCGTAGAAGCAGTCCACGGGGCACACTTCGACGCAGTCCATGATTTTGCAGCGAATACAGCTCTCGTTGACGACGAAGGTCAATTAAGCGTCCTTTCAGCAGATCGCAGCGGTGAACTCATTCATGGTATCCGTCCGTCCTCGCGGTGCTCGTTCATGGGTTGAAAATGGACGCACAGAAGACCTACGTCCTCTGGCTGAATCGGAACACCGAGGAACAGGCATTCAACGGCCGACGGGCCCGTGCTAGGCAGGTTGCCGCACATCTCTCTGCCGAAGTGCGTGCAGTGCGGGCAAACACCGAACCGCCGATGCGCACCACCCGTAGCTAGAGTGGACAGCACGTGGTGCAGGGCGCGACGCATCGCAGTTCGCTCTGTCGCGTCGAGCGAATCCACGGCGCGTACCAGAACTTCGAACGGATCGCGTGCAAGCGCTTTTTTGCCCTTGCTCGTCAGTCGCAGACTTACGCTTCGCCCGTCCGTCTTGAATGGCTGTCGGACC
>NZ_JADPIU010000081.1:0-4304 GCF_023073075.1 Bradyrhizobium sp. 61
TGGTCCCGGTTGTCTGTGCAAAAGAAAGGGCCTGATGGCCCGCTATTCCCCACTCACGAGGTCACCAAACGGCACCCAGCGTCCTGACTCGAACTTCTGCAATTGGAATTTGTTGATCACACTGTAGTTGTCCGGCGTGGTCGTTACCGTGATGCCGGGAAGCAGCATTGGCACTTTTACTTGAGTTAGATGGGAGCTGATTTCCAGCAGGTTTTCGTGTGTTAGCGTCGATCCGGCTTTTTCGAGAACGTGCGCCATTAGATATGACGCAAGGTAACCAACCAGGATGCTGTCGCTGTTCGGGTCTTTCTGCGGAAGATACTCCTTGGCCCAAGCTAGATATCCCCTGACATCGTCATCATTCTCCCACCTGCGATCTGCTGGATCCTTGCTGTAGGCCGTAGAGATTAGGCCTTCAGACTGTTCAAGGCCGGCGGGCTTAAGCACGGTCTCCAGCCCAGAAGAAATGCTACATGTGAGAGACACTGGTTTCCAGCCAATCTCATGGCGCAGGCGGATCTGCATAGCGCCGAATTTTTGCGTCCCTACGAAATAGAATACGTTTGCACCGGATGCTTTCGCAGCGACAATCTGGGATTGGATCGTCGGCGCGGTTACCTCGTAGCTTTGTTCACTTATGATTAGTGTCCCGGCCTTCTCGCCAAGGCCGGCCTTGAAGCCGGCTAAATAATCCTTTCCAAAGTCGTCATTCTGGTAAACGACAGCAATCTTCGGATCTGGAATCGCAGAAAGCACGTAGCGAGCCGTTGCGCGCCCCTCTGCCCCGAAGTTCGGGAGCAGCGGTACCGTCCACGGAAAGGCCTTTGGATCGTTGAATCGGCTGGCGCCAGTCGCAATAAAAAGCTGCGGGATTCTTCTTGCATTTAGATATTTTTGTACTGCGGCGTTCGTGGGCGTGCCGAGCGATCCATACACGGCTAATACTTCGTCGCTCTCGATGAGCCGACGTGTAAGCTCTACGGTCTTTGGTGGATTGTATCCGTCGTCGACAGAATGGAGTCTGATCATACGACCATGAATACCGCCTTTTTTGTTGATGTCGTCGAAGTACGCAATTGAGGCCAGCCCGACCGCTGCTGAAGCCGAAACCGCGCCGCTATAGGGGATAGTTTGCCCCAGCCTGATCTCGGTATCAGAAGCGCCCGGATCGTACTTCTGGGCAAATGCGGCTCCTATCGTTAGGACGAACAACAACGTGGCTGTAAGCGTCTTTCCAGAAATGATTTTTCCTCCCCTCGGAAATTGAACTGAATTCATAGCCGCCCCCGCGGGCTCACCTCTTTCTTATCGGGTCATCTGTGCATGCTATCGTTAGCATAAAACTAAAGCCGCCGCCGGCGAATTGCAATTGGAGATTTCACAGCAAGGGGGGCCTCAAGAGATCAGTGGGAGACGATTTCGACTATCAATTGATGCAAACGAAAGCATATGATGCATCTAACGATGGTCGCGGCGGTCCGCACTTACTCTGCCGAGCGGGAGGTCGTGCAAGTGGCTCCCTCGGCCATGATAGCGGCCGCCGTTATGAACGGCTCTCCGGCCTGTGATATCGATAGAAGGGGGGCGCTTCAGTATTGCTATGATCACTGCCAAAGACCTTGCCAACGAACTGCAACTGTCCGTATCCACGGTCGGTCGTGCACTTGCCAACGATTCCAGGATCAGCCTAGCGACGAGGCAGCGCGTCACGGAGGCGGCTTTCCGGGCGGGATACGTTGCCAATCGCGCAGCTCAAATGATGCGCGGAGCATCCAGCAAACTTGTAGGATTGATGCTCCCCGACCTAGGGAACAGCCAGTACAGCATCGGGGCTCATGCTCTCTCGAAGTGCATGGAAGCCGCAGGCTACCAGTTGGTCTTGTCAGAAACCAACGACGATCCCGCCGCGGAATTGCGCCATCTGCGCGAGTTATGCAGCGCGGGGGTCGCCGGTATCGTCATCGTTCCCAGCGTCAAGCCGCTCCCGGAGTCTGTCAGGCTGCTGAAGAAGACACCTTACGTGCAACTGATCCGTCGGAGTTCGCTGCTGTACGATCAGTGGTTTTGTTTCGACAATGTCCAAGCACTTCGGATGGCCACTCGGCATCTGCTAGAGCTGGGCCATTCGCGCATTGCCTACATCGGCCCTCCGCGTACGGTGACCGTTGGGCAGGAGCGCCTTGAGGGTTTCCTAATGGCCCAGGACAACCTGCCAATCGATGAGGAGCTGACGATCTTCGGACCCGGCGTTTCGTCGGAATTTGGGCGCCAGGCCTTGCGTCGGTTGCTCGATCTGAAGCATCCCCCAACGGGATTGGTGCTGGGCTCCCTCCAAATCACACGCGGCATACTCGACGAAGTCGTGGATGGCGGCATTCAGATTCCCCAGCAGTTGTCGGTGGTGGGATTCAGCGACGAGCCGGGCTTTCGATGGTGGGGGCCGGGCCTGACGACGATCTCCGTGCCAAACGCGGAGATCACAACCGCCTGCGGTCTCTGGCTCATTCACCAGATGAAACAGGGTGCATCTGCCGGCGCAGCTTCTCCCTATGGTTCAGTTACACCAGGCAAACTTGTTGTCAGGGGCAGCACGGGCAGCATCAGCGTTGATAAGATCAATCGACGCGCACGTCACGGAGAGCCCGAGAGCGCGCGATAACGTCAGGGCGTCGGATCCTCTGCAGTCACCGATAAGCTCGTCCTCCATCTACGACAAAATTGCTGCCAATGACACATGACGCGTCGCTGCTGAGCAGGAAGGTCACGACGTTCGCCACTTCTTGGGCCCGTGCCAGGCGACCCAGCGCATAGCGGGAAATAAACCTGTCCCGATCTACCTCGGGCATGGCCAGATATCCGTTCATCATGGGAGTATCAACTGCTCCAGGACAGACGCTGTTCACGCGGATGGCAGGTCCCAACTCAGCGGCGATCGTTCGGCTGTATTGAAGCAGCCCGGCCTTCGCCGCGGAGTAACCTGCGCTGCTAACACCGGGCATCAGTGCGGCAAGGGCGGCGATATTGACGATGGCCGAGCTTTCTCCGGTGTTTGCGGCTTGGCGCAAATGACGCAGCGCCGCGCGGCAGGCAAGGAAGGGGGCCGTCAGGTTAGCCGCGATGCTTTCGTTCCAGCGTGCGAGATTACTCTCCTCTAATGTACAGACATCAAGGACGCCGACTGCGTTCACCAGCCCATCGATACCGGCCATGTGCTGTGCGCATTCGTCGATCGCGCGGGTTGTCATTGCTTCATCCCGCAGGTCGACACTAATCGCAAATCCGCCGGTCGAGGCTCGAACTTGCTCGAGTTGTTCCTTTCTGCGCCCTAGCACGCAGATCGTGGCACCCTCCGCTACGCAGCCCTCGGCGACCGCCCGACCAATACCCGTGCCCCCGCCGGTGATCAGGATGCGACGTCCTCGGAGTCGTCCCTTCAATGTCGGCTCGCTTTCTGCCCTGATCTTCGCCGCTCCTGCGGCCGTCTTCATGTCGGGACCATTCATCGGATTGCCAACAATACCTTTCCAAAATGTTCGTTGCGTTGCACTAGCGCCTGTGCAGCCGAAGCTGCACTGAGCGGGAAGATTCGATCGATTCTCGGCATGAGCCGACCCTCGATCACATGCGGTAGAACGTCGGTGGCGAACGAACGAGCTATTGCAGCTTTGTCCTCGAGGCTGCGCGAGCGGAACGTGACGCCGATTAGTCGGGCGCGTTTGAAAGCAAGCATTCCGATGTCGAGCGTATCGCTGCTTCCCCCGAGTCGTCCGACGGTGACAAGGCGACCGCTTATTGCCAAGCTTTGAAGATTCCCGGTGAGCGCTCCACCGCCGACCATATCGATGACGAGATTGGCCCCTCGCCCCTCGGTCGCTTTTCTCGCCTCGGCGGGCCAGTCGGTCTCCATGAGCAGGCCCAGGTCGACCACTGTGTTCACCAGTTGCCGCAGCTTGGCATTGGAGCGGGCAACGCCCACAACGGTGCGCGCGCCGCCCAGTCGGGCGAGTTGGGCGGCAGCCTGTCCTACACCAGAGGTCACGCCCTGTATCAGAACGGTTTCTCCGGCGCGCAATTCTCCTTGGTTGAAGAGCGCGTCGTGCGCCGTCATGTACCAAGCGGGCAGCGCAGCCGCTACCTGCCAGGAAACTCCCTCGGGAATTGGGACAGCAAGCCGACAGTCGACAGCTGCGAATTCTGCGTGGGAGCCTCGCGACAAGGCCATCACGCGATCCCCCACCTTGAACCCGACGCAGTGGCGGCCAACTTCCACGACTTCGCCGGCCAGTTCACTGCCAGCGGGCGGT
>NZ_JADPIU010000027.1:0-3576 GCF_023073075.1 Bradyrhizobium sp. 61
GGCGCGGACAGCGCGGCCCTCATCATGGCCTTCATGCAGGAAATGCGGCGCGACATGAACGTGCTCGCGACCGCTTTCAACACGCCGAAGAGGCTGATCCGTGACCCGCAGACCGGCGAAATTGTCGGTATCGCCCCCATGGGAGCCCAGTAAATGGCTGTTGTGGGCGTCACGCATGCCAAGGTCGTCACGATCCCGGACGACCCCAATTATCCCGTCGGCAGCGACGAATGGAATGCAAATCACGTCATCACCGGGCTTGAAAACGTCGATAACACCTCCGACGCGAACAAGCCTGTTTCGACGGCGCAGGCGGCCGCTGATGCGGCTGTGGCGGCCAATGCGGCGAACGCAACCAATCTAACGGGCGGCACGGTTCCAGCAGCACGCATGCCGGCGCTGACCGGCGATGTGACGACTTCGGTTGGGGCAGTTGCCACGACGCTGGCGACCGTCAATTCCAACGTCGGGACATTTGGCAGCGCAACGCAGTCGGTTCAGTTTATCGTCAACGCCAAGGGGCTGATGACGGCGGCGGCCAACGTGACAATTACGCCCGCGATTGGTAGCGTGACAGGGCTTGGCTCGGGCGTCGCAACGTTCCTCGCTACGCCGTCCAGCGCCAATCTGCGGGCTGCCCTGACGGATGAGGTGGGTACGGGCGCGGCATATTTCGTCGGCGGCGCACTGGGCACGCCGGCGTCAGGTACGGCCACCAACTTCACTGGTCTGCCGCTCTCGACGGGTGTTACCGGCACGCTTCCCGTTGCCAACGGGGGCACAGGCGATACTGGAACGGCTTGGACCGTTGCCACCCCGACGGTCACCGCAACCTCCGGCACCTTCACCACTGTGTCTTGCACTTTCCATTACAAGGTTATCGGAAAATCCTGCCTCTTCTGGTGCTCTGTTGTCATCACAACTGCAGGGACGGCAAATGGCGATATTTTATTCACACTGCCTGTGACGCCGGTGGCCAATCAAGCAGGCGGCGGCAAGGAGGTGGCGGCGGTGGGCTTTCAGTTGAATTGGCAAAATGTCAGCACCGTCATGCACATTGCGAAATACGACAACTCATCAATTATTGCCGACGGGCGCACCTGCAACATATCCGGCACATTGGAGCTCGCGTAATGCCCGAAGTATCTAATGTCGTCTATTGCGACGAAGCAAGTCATCGCGTCAACGCGACCATCTCTGGCGTCGAAGGACCGGACGGAGCGCTTGTTGATTTGCGCCTCGAGGAGGTGGACATCAGCATGGACGCGCCATACCCGAACTTGATCAGGGCATGGATGGAAGCGGGAAATGCGCCGGTTCCAAAATCGGTCACGCCGCGACAAGCGCGCCTCGCGTTATTGGCGGTCGGGCTGCTCGACCAAGTGGAGTCTTCCGTTAAAGCGGCAGGCGGCGCGACCCAGATTACCTGGGAGTATGCCTCAACATTTGAACGAGGAGACCCGCTGATTACATCGATCGGTGCAAGCCTGAACTTGACGCCGGCGCAAATTGACGCGCTCTTTACTCAGGCCTCTAAGCTCTAAAAATGGCCGGTATCTTCCAACCGAACGTCTTCCAGCCCTTCGTATTTCAGGAGGATGAGCCCTCCACAACGATTGGCGGCATCGGGCACTTCCTCGAGGAGATTGAGCGGCAGAAGCAGCTCAACGCGATCACGCGCAAGATCCCCGGTCCTGTCGATCGACGGACGATCCCACGTTTCGCGCCGCTGCAAGCCCCGCCCAGCGCTCCGCCCGCACCGGTCCCCGATATGGCTGCCGTCCAGAACCAGCGCATGGCCGAGGCCGGCAGGCAGGCCGCAGTGGCAAAGCGGCGCCGCGAGGAAGAGGCGCTTTTACTTCTCGCTTCCTGAGCCGGGTTAACCAGAGCGTCCTTCCGGTGCGAAGCCGGATTCCCGCGCGCGGCGGTTTCCGCGTTCTCTGGGCCGACAGTTTCGGCAGAAGGCACGCAAATGTCTGATACGGAAGTCATTGACGCTGGCGGCACTCCCGCGCTCTCGGCGGATGAAGAGGCGTTCTTCTCAAGCGGTGGCGAAAAGTCCATCCCGGACGAAGGCGGCGCAGATGCCGGCGCTGGCAAAGGTGGCGAGGCCAAGCCAGCCGGCGGCGAAGCGAAGCCCGGCGACACCCCCAAGAACGATCACGTCCCGCTCGCGACCTTCCTGGAAGAGAAGAAGGCCCGCAAAGAGCTCTCGGGCAAGCTGACCGAGTACGAGAAGCAGATCGCCGAGTTCAAGGGCAAGTTCGCGATCATCGACCGGCTCAAGTTCGCCGGCGAGACCGAGCCGACCACTCCAGCGGGCCCGCCAAATCCCGAGGAGGACATCTTCGGCGCGGTGAAGCACGTCGGCGAAACTGTCGCACAGATGCAGAAGCGTCTCGACGACGCGGCGAAAGCAACGGCCGATGCCGAAAAGGCTGCCGCAGACGAAAAAGTATTTGTGGGCAAGTACCGCGCTGCCTGTGACGAGTTCGAGTCCACCAATTCGGATTTCAAGGCCGCGTACAATTTCCTCCTCAACTCGCGCGCGGCGGATTTGAAGGCTATCGGCTACGACACGCCGCAGGCGCTGCACAACGCGCTGATCGCCGACGAGTTCGCGATCGCTCAGATGGCGTTCGAGAAGGGCAAGAGCCCGGCCGAGCTCATTTACAATCTGGCGAATAGCCGGGGTTACAAGAAGGAAGCGGCGGCTGATCCCAACAAAGGGAAGGCGGCCGAGAAGCTGGAAGCCATCGAACGCGGGCAGGCGGCCAACAAGAGCCTGTCCAACGCGGGCGGTAGCTCCGGCGATCCTGAGATGACGGCAGAGGCGCTCATCGCGATGCCGGCAGACGAGTTCGAGGCCTGGACCAACAAGAATCCGGCCAAGGCTCGCAGACTTTTCGGCGGCTGATGTCGCCGACCTGGTGAGTGAAGAGTAGGGCCCGCGGGAGCCTCAAATCCCGTTTTCGTCTCGCTCCACGTCACGGAGCGCGTCTCCACCGAGGACGGAAAACGCCGGTGTTGCGCTCGATCGCAGCGGCTCGCGGTCAACCCACAGCACCCGATTTCCTCTTTGCGGAGACATGAAAAATGTCCGTGACGACCTATGGCGTGAATGACACGCTTTCCAACAAGCTTTGGGCCAAAAAGCTCAACGTTGAAGCGCTGAAGACGACCTATTTCGGCAAGTTCATGGGCGAGGGCTCCTCGAACATGATCCAGGTCAAGACCGAGCTTTCCCAGAACGCGGGTGACAAGATCACCATCGGTCTGCGCGTCCAGATGACCGGCGACGGTGTGACCGAGGGCCAGGTGCTTCAGGGCAACGAAGAAGCGCTTTCGACCTATTCGGACAGCCTCACCATCGGCGAGCTCGCCCATGCGGCCCGCGTCCGCAACAAGCAGACGATCGACGCGCAGCGCGTGCCGTTCAACCTCCGCAGCGAGGCCAAGGACGGTCTGGGCGATTGGTTCTCCAACCGTTTCGACACCACCATGGCGAACCATCTGGCCGGCAACACGCTGGTGACGGATGCCCGCTTCACCGGCAACAACGCGATCACCGCGCCG
>NZ_JADPIU010000040.1:0-3181 GCF_023073075.1 Bradyrhizobium sp. 61
GTGCGGATGCTGGCCGAGGTGATGACGGCGTTCAGAGGATCTCACGCCTGACGCGAAGACTAGTGTCCAATATCACTTCTAGTGCGGTTTGGATTTGACATTCGCCATGACTGCTCGCTCAGCCAAGGTAGCGAATGTCAAATCCACCGCACCAGGCGGTAATTGATGGCCGAGGAACGACATCTGACGGCTGGGCATCGGAAATCGGTGCGGCTCTTTCTATGCGGAGATGTCATGTGCGGCCGCGGCATCGACCAGGTGCTGGCGCATCCCTGCAGCTCCGACATTTACGAACGCCACGTGCGAACGGCGGAGACTTACGTGCTGCTCGCCGAGCAGGCGAACGGGCCCATTTCGCGGCGCAACGGGTCGTCCTACGTTTGGGGCGCTGCACTGGACCAATTGGAGCGCATGCAGCCGGACGCGCGGATCATCAATCTCGAAACGGCTGTGACCCGCAGCAATGACCGGGCGAACACGGGCATCAACTACCGCGTGAGCCCCGAGAATGCAGAATGTCTCGTGGCTGCCAAGATCGACTGCTGTGTATTGGCCAACAACCATGTGCTCAATTGGGGCCGCGCCGGCCTGCTGGAGACGCTGACTGTTCTTCAGAAACTCAACGTCAAAGCGACGGGCGCAGGACGCAACGATCACGAAGCGCGCGCACCCGCAGTGCTGAACCTTGCCAAAGCAAGGCTCCTGATCTTCTCGTTCGGATCGACATCGAGCGGCATCCCGTTCGGGTGGGCTGCGACGCCCGACGCTCCAGGCGTCAACTTGCTGCCTGACCTATGCGAGGTGAGCGCGTTGCAGGTCGCCAACCAGGTCATGGCACTCAGGAGGCCGGGCGATCTCATCGTCGTTTCGATCCATTGGGGATCCAACTGGGGATATCACATTCCGGACGAGCAGAAGGTCTTTGCACGGGCGCTCATCGATCAGGCAGGCGTGTCGATCGTTCACGGGCATTCTTCGCATCATCCGAGAGCAATCGAAATCTATCGAGATCGTCTCATTCTCTATGGCTGCGGTGATCTTCTGAACGACTATGAAGGGATCCGTGGTTACGAGCGCTACCGTGACGACCTGGCGTTGATGTATTTCGCCGACCTGGATCCGGCCAACGGAAACCTCCATGCGCTCAAACTGGTTCCCCTGCAGATCAAGAAATTTCGTCTCTCCATTCCATCGCGGCAGGACATTGAATGGATCCGGAAGACACTTGATGGGGAATGTCGGAAGTTCGGAACAAGAGTCATTTTTGATACCGAACGGCAGCTTGCACTTGTCGGGCAGAGGGCAACGACTTAACCCTCGTCAGCCTCCCCGGTACCGCTTTTGGCAGACACTCTTGAAAAACTCGAAAAATGAGCGAACGCTAAGATCTCGCAATTCTAAGGCAGCAGCTATCCTAGACTCGGAGAACCTCTCTAGAGCCGATACGAGGATTGCCGGCTCGAATCGCGCGGTGGCCGCTCGAAGCGGCCAGCCATTTCCAAGAGTTACTGCGAGAGCGTATGGTGGTCCGATTACCCGCTGAACCTGGAGGCAGTCATGCAGTTCAGGACAACCGGACTACTGTTGCTCGGCGCGATGGCGCTTCCCGTCTCCGGGACCGCACAAACCGCGCCCGCTCCACCGGCAATTACACGAACGGTGGTCGCTGCAACCAAATTGCCGACCGTCACGAACATGCCGCTGCATCTCAAAGCGGTGAACATCACCCTTCAAGCGGACGAGAAGTGCGGCGTCTCGGCGGCCGACGGCATCCTCTACCAGCTATCAGGATCGACCGAGGTTGCGCTCGATGGCGAGGCTAAAACGCTCAACGCCGGCGAGGGGCTATTCATCGCTGGCGGAAAAACCGCGGCGCTGACGGCGGGCGGCGGAGAGCCATCTACTTTCCTCCATTTTTTTCTTGTTCCCGCTTTGGACTTGGGTCGGCCTGTCGAGACGGCACCTGCTGCCGTGACAGAGCTATATCGGACCGCGACTCCAATCCCCGACCTGCAGCCAGGGGGGTATGATCTCAATCTCACGCGAGTTACATTTCCGGCGCGGATGCCCTCCAACCCGCCGCACCATCGCTCAGGAGCGGCTCTGTACTATATTATTTCCGGCACCGGAGCGAACACGATCGACGGCAAGACGGAAGCAAGGGGACCAGGTACCTTGATCTATGAACCGTACGCGCTCGTGCACCAATGGGGAAACCCGGGCAACGAGCCGTTGGTATTTTTGGCCTTCAACATCAATCCGGAAGGTGTGGCAGCTGTGCTTCCGGGCGGACCGGAAAAGAAACAATAGCTGACGGCGGGCCGCCCACAGCATCCGGACGGCCGTTCGCATGAATTGGCGAATTTGAATCATGGTGGCAACGAACGATCGCACCGTCACCGTGTTCGGCGGAACCGGTTTTCTCGGCCGCCGCATCGTTCGGCATCTGCGCTCTCACGGATTTCCTGTTCGGGCCGCGTCAAGGCATCCGGACCGGGGGCACAGACTGTTTGGTCCCGATGATCCGCAGCTTCAATCAGTGTGGGCCAACATTCACGACGAGCGGTCAGTCGCGGATGCGCTTGCCGCCGCTTGTGGCGTTGTAAACGCGGTTAGCCTTTACGCCGAGCGCGGACAGGAGACTTTTCATTCCGTTCACGTCGAGTCTGCGCAACGGGTCGCGGCTCAAGCACGTCGCGCCGGTGTCGATCGCCTCGTTCACATTTCAGGAATTGGCGCCGATGCCGGCTCACGATCGCGCTACATCCGAAAGCGCGGCGAAGGTGAACTGGCGGTCCGGTCCGCCTTCGGCGATGCACTTTTCGTCCGCCCGGCAGTAATGTTCGGACCAGACGATGCGTTTCTCACTACCATCCTTGGGCTCCTCCGCCGACTTCCGATCTATCCGATGTTCGGCCGCGGCCTGACCAGATTGCAGCCGGCGCATGTGGAGGATGTTGCGGAGGCAATTGGCCGGGTCATGCGGCAAGCGGAGATGCCTTCAACAATCTTCGGGTTCGGTGGCCCGCGCGTCTACTCTTACGAGGAGTTTCTTGGAGCCGTTGCGCGCCAGGCTGGACTGGTGCCCCGACTGGTTCCAATCCCGTTTGCCGCCTGGAATGCACTTGCGTGGGTCTCCGAAATGTTCCCAAGCCCGCTCCTCACGCGCAATCAAGTGCCA
>NZ_JADPIU010000114.1:0-1465 GCF_023073075.1 Bradyrhizobium sp. 61
GGCCGCTCCGCCTCCTGCGGCCAGGATCGTCGCTTCCGGGCACCCGCCACTGTCGTCTGCCGCGCCATTTCTCTCGCCGAACCCGCCAGCCTCGTACTCACAAAGACTAATCTATATCGTGATCCGATATGTTTTCACGACATAATTTTCGTCGTTCGACCAAAGGCGAATTTGACAGAAGGCATTCACAAGCAATGCTTGCGTCCAAGAGCTACACGCGGATGTGACATGCCCGGCGCGGGCAGGCCTGTGAGGTCTGCCGTCGCCGGACAAGTCGTGCTTGCGCCTGCAAACAAGAACGATGTTCGGAGGAAACGACCATGACTGACGATCTCATCCGCCGCGGCCTCTCGCGCCGTGGCCTGCTGCAGACCACAGCTAGCCTCATCGGCGGCTCGATGTTGCCCGCGATGCCGGCCTTTGCCGAGGACAAGCCGGCGATCGGCTCGTATCCCGCCGGCGTTTCGGGTTCCACCGCCTTCATCGGAATCTCGGTCCCGCGCACCGGCACCTATGCCGTGCAGGGCGAGGACGAGCTCAAGGGCTACCAGCTCGCGATCGAGCACATCAACAGCGGCCACGACCTGATCAAGAAGATCTCGCCGAAGACCAGCAAGGGCGTGCTCGGCAAGGAGCTGAAGTTCGGCGTCGCGGATTCCGCGGCCAAGCCGAACGAGGCGGTGCAGGCGCAGCAGCGCTTCATCAGCGAGAACAAGGCGATCATGATCACCGGCGGCACGTCGAGCGCCGTTGCGGTCGCGCTCAACAAGCTCGCGCAGCGCGAACACGTGCTGTTCGTGTGCGGCATTTCCGGCTCGAACGACACCACCGGCAAGGACTGCGTTCGCTACGGCTTCCGCCAGAACTTCTTCGGCCAGACCGCCGCCGCCGCGATCGGCCCGGTGATGGTGAGGGAGTTCGGCAAGAACAAGAAGGCCGCCTACCTGACGCCCGATTACACCTACGGCCACACCGTCACCAAGTCGATGCAGGACTTCCTCGCGACTGCAGGCTGGACGACGGTGACCAACCAGGTCGCGCCGCTCGGCGCGCCCGACTACTCCTCCTATCTGCTGAACGTCGCGAATTCCGGCGCCGACGTGCTCATCAACGTCAACTGGGGTCACGACGCGGTGCTGTCGACCCAGCAGGCCAAGCAGTTCGGCGTGCTCGACAAGATGAAGCTGGTCGTTCCCTACCAGGTACCTTTCATCGCGCGCGAGACCGGCGGCCTGATGCAGGGCGTCTACGCCGCCACCGACTATTGGTGGACGATCGAGGACAAGTTCCCGCTCGCCAAGATGTTCAACGAGGCCTTCGAGAAGAAGTACGGCTACAAGCCCGAATGGGGCGCCGAGAACGCCTATGTCAGCTTCGCGCACTGGGCCCACATGTGCGAGCAGGCCGGCAGCTTCAATCCGCCCGACGTGATCAAGGCCTACGAGAAGGGCGAGACGATCCCCTC
>NZ_JADPIU010000114.1:1952-3177 GCF_023073075.1 Bradyrhizobium sp. 61
ACGCTCGGCGTGCTCAACCTCGCGCATGGCGCGATGTTCATGATCGGCGGCTATGCCGGCTTCGTCGCCTACCAGTACACGGAGTCCTTCATCATCGCCGTCATCGCGGGCTCGTTGTTCGTGATGCTGCTCGGCGTCGTGATGGAACGCGTCATCATCCGCCATTTCTATCATCGGCCGCACGAGGATCAGCTGCTCGTGACCTTCGGGCTCGGCATCTGTTTCGTCGAGCTCGTGCGCCTGATCTTCTCGAGCCAGTCGCAGCTGGTGCCGCCGCCGGCCCTGTTCCAGGGCATCACCAATCTCGGCTTCATGTTCTATCCGACCTACCGCCTCGCCGTCGTCGGCATCGTCGCGGTCGCCCTCGGCGCACTGTTCATCGTCCTCTACCGGACCCGGCTCGGCATGATCGTGCGCGCCGGCATCGAGGATTCGGTGATGGTCGATTCGCTCGGCATCAACGTCTACCGCGTCTTCATGGTCGTGTTCGGCATCGGCGCAATGGCCGCCGGATTTGCCGGCATCGTCAACGCGCCGGTGGTGTCGCTGACACCTGGCATCGGCGACGACATCCTGGTCCAGACCTTCGTGGTGGTGGTGATCGGCGGCGTCGGCTCGTTTCCAGGCGCGATCCTCGGCGGACTGATCGCCGGCGAGATCATCAGCGTCACCTCCATGTTCAACCCCGGCTACGCCTATGTGATGCTGTTTGCGGCGATGACGCTCGTGCTCGTGGTGCGACCGCATGGCCTGCTCGGCGTCCAGGGCCGCGAGTAAGCGATTTCCTGATGCTCAAGCAACGCCCGTTCCTGATCGAGACCCTGACCGCGATCGGTTTGATCGCAGCCCCGTTCGTGCTGCCTCATCTCGGCTTCGCCCCGAACACCGTGAACCGGATCCTGGTCTGGGGCCTGTTCGGTCTCGGCTTCGACATCCTGTTCGGATTTACCGGCCTGCTGTCGTTCGGCCAGTCCGCCTTCTACGGCACCGGCGGCTTTGTCGCGGCCTACCTCCTGACCCGCGCGGGTTTCGGCAACGTGCTGGGCGCACTGATCATCGGCATGATCGCGGCGGCCGCGACCGGCTACCTGATCGGCCTGATCGCACTGCGCCGCACCGGCATCTATTTCGCCATGATCACGGTGGCGATCGCGGAGGTGTTCTTCTTCGTCGAGTTCAATCCGCTCTCGGACTTCACCGGCGGCGAGAACGGCCTGCCGGGCGT
>NZ_JADPIU010000020.1:0-3105 GCF_023073075.1 Bradyrhizobium sp. 61
CGCAACCCGACCCGCTCCGACGGGGCGAGCGCTACCGTCTTGCCGAATGGCTTCAAAAAGAGAATTGACATCAATCCGCAATTAAAGGGCCGATTGACAAAAGCGCTGGGTGTGCAAATTTCACCGGCGCTGCTCGCCCGTGCCAATGCCACCATCGAATGAAACCGTGACTTCAGCTTTTGGCCCCCAGCGGCCGAAGTCCGTGTCCGCTGACACGTCAGCATTCAAGTCAAGAGCGGACTCGCTCTGCTCGAGGTGAGTTCGTCTCACTTTGACCCCAAGCGGACTCATAGTCCGCTGACAAACTGCCTGACGGATAGACCGATCAGCCCACGGGTGGCTGAGCAGGCGAGTTTGGCCCGGGGGATTTGTCTTCTTCGCGCCCTGGTCATCGCGGCTTATTATCGGGGCGTTCAATAAGTTCGTAAATCGGAACGTGGGTGCTTTCCGACCACGATTCTAGCGCGGCTCCGCAAACCGTGCAGACCGCGTCACCCGTATGCGGCGCCAAGAACTTCTCTTCAGTGCGTCTATACTCGGCGCCGCAATTGCATTGAACAATTGTCGCCTTCATTAGAATATCTGCCCAGAGGCAGCCGAGGAAAGAGAGCGCCAACTGAGGCGGCCCTTGGTCCGGCGTTCGTAATCCGGGTGAGTAGGCCCAGCTGCCGAGATTTAGGGCAACTCGGATTTGGCCGAGCTTTCGCTCCAGCTTTTCACGAAATGGACCCGGCTCTGCCTCGTTTAGCTGGGCCTGGATGCTAGTCTGGTCTGCGATCAGCTTCTCTCTCTCTCTCTCTCTCTCTCTCTCTCTCTCTCTCTCTCTCTCTCTTGAGATCGGAGTATCGCGCCATGCGTCCTCCTTTTCCCCTGCTTACGCGGTCCGACTTTAACGTTTTATGACATGCCTGGTTCGATTGGGTTCCTGTTGAAGAGATCTGAAACAATCTCCAACGCTGTAACCTAAGTTAATCGTGGGGCCTAACGAGATATCGCGAAATGGAACCCCATAGCCGAAGATCCGAGCGGATCGACCCTATGACCGCCCGGTCGATCTGTGACGAGGTGGGTGACCGATTGCAGAAGGACTTAACTCCAAAAGTCTCGCCTCTGCCGCCCTACCTCGAACGTCTAGTGGATGAATTGCGCAAACAGGAGCGTCATCTAGCCGATGGCGTCGAAAGCTGGCGCTACCGCTGACTGTTTCTTCACCATGCGGCGATAGTCGCGGCCATGTGAGCGCGTAAAGAAAAGCCGTCGCCGCTCTCAACCCGGCGGCGGCCTGCTTCTGCTAATCTTGTCGCTGAGTGCGGTTCTTGATGTTGCGCCGGCAAATCCGCTCATAAAGACTGAATTGATTGTTGCGGTGCATGAGTCTCTTCTTGGCCCGTAGCAGAAGTTTTTGATCTGGGGCCGGATGACGGCTTTTGGACTCATAGCGGACTAATCGCGCCTTCGCCCAGCGGTGGCGCTAGCAACCTTACATTGTTCCTTGGTACAATGACCTAAGGGACAATTACTGAATACGCTGGTCGGTCCAACGACCAGCAGGCACGAGAGGATTATTCAAGGAATTTGATGCGGAAGAGGAGCTGACCTATGTTTGTGCGTATCACAACGGATCGACGACCTCGGCCCAATGCGCTCGATGAATTTGGTTTATCGAGTGCATCTGACGCAATTATCAGCCTAAATGAGTTCACATACCGAAAAGGCACCGAAATCTTCGGCGAAAAAGAGCCCGCTGTGTATGTCTACCAAGTCAAACTTGGTGCGGTGCGAAGCTATAAATTGCTTTTAGACGGTCGGCGCCAAATCGGCGCCTTTCATTTAGCGGGCGACATTTTCGGGCTTGAAAACAGCGATAAGCATCGATTTACCGCAGAGGCGGTCGTCGAAACCATTGTGCGCCTGATTAAGCGAGAGAGCCTTCAATTGATGGCCGCAAGAGACGTGGTTGTCTCGCACAACCTGCTTAGTATGACGACCCGCAACCTAGAGCACGCAGAAAACCATATGCTGCTCCTAGGCCGCAAGACCGCGGTAGAAAGGGTCGCCGCCTTCCTGCTTGAGATGGATTGCCGGACTGGAGCGGACAAGATGTCGCTCCCCATGAGCCGCCGCGACATAGCGGACTATCTCGGCTTAACACTCGAGACCGTTTCTCGCGCGCTATCTCATTTGCGTAAAGCAGGCGTCCTTACGTTCCTCGACCACTATCAGCGAGAGATCATCTTAAACGACAGGCGGCGGCTTGCCGATTTCGATCCGCAAGGTTCGGCACAACCCTGATTCCAAAAGGCGCGAGGGGCCGTTCGGCGACGATGAGGGATACACAGTCCCTCCACATCGATGACCGCGACTGCTTATTGAGAGAGCTAAAGCGATAAGCCCGTTGATGTAGCTCAATGGGTTGCCGGCGATCTGGGTTCAAGGCTCTGCCATGAACAAGCCCTCCGAATCCGATAAGCGCGAGCCCAAGCCAACGCGCTTGGAGGAGGCGCGCCGGATCATTGAGGAGTACGCTAACGACCTGCGCGAGATAATAAGAAAACTCCGTGAGAAGATGAATTAAAGCCGCCCGCCTGGGCCTAAGGTCCGCACCTAAGTGCTTGCTCTTTCCGGCGCAGTCGAACGCTAGAACCGCGCTCATCGGGTTAGCAGCGTGTACGCACTTGGCCCATCGCGTACATATTGAACTGTCTGCGCTTGATCCGCTTCTTGGGGCCGAGCGGACGATCACGCTGCCGTCCTATCTTCTCTTCCCTCCCGGCCCCGCGCGTCACGGCGCGCGCATCCACACATCCCGCTCTTCATCGGCGGTTAGGATGGCCGGCATCGCTCGGGACGGGACGGATGGCTCGACCACCGCATTAGTTGCGTGTGTGCCTGTATCCTAATTCCCACACTTGCGACCAAAAGCATCCGTTTGTCGGCTTTCGAACAGACGGGCCAAATCCACTCCGTTTCAACTCCACGGTTGAAAGCAGTCATCGGTTGGGGAGACGGTACGCCTACGACGAAGGCCGCCTGATTGTCGCGTGCGCGCGGGCACGGCGAGCTATATGTGATGGCGTTGGGTGAAGGTCAGGCGGCTTGCTGAGC
>NZ_JADPIU010000071.1:0-2721 GCF_023073075.1 Bradyrhizobium sp. 61
CAAGCATGGCGACAGGCTTGCGCCACTTCACGTTCTCGAGTTCGCTGGCGCCATTGCGATCAGTGACCTGTATCGTCGGCGCTCGCGTGTTGAACAAATCAAGATATCCGGGGATCGCGCCGCCCCAGTCATCGCGCAAGTCCCAGATCAGTGCGTCGGCGCCGTTCAGGGGACTCTGCGATAGAAGATGCTCGAGCGTCCGCTGATACACGGAGCCGGCGTAGCACCAGACATGAACATAGCCGATGCTTCGGCCGTTGGCCGGTATTATACGGGCGCTGGCCTTCAAGCCGTCCAAGAACATCTTGTTGGGCTCAATTTCGACCGGAGTAACCGATATTTGCATAAACGCGCCGGCACGACGCAGCCCCAGCACAACTTCCTTGCCGACCTTGCCACGGAATGACTGTACCGGCTCAAACGGTGCACCATCGGCGAAGACGATCGCATCGCCAGCGAGCAGGCCGGCTTGTTGGGCTGGCGTGCCTTCTATAACACCGGTGATCATGTTGCGACCCTGCGTGTCGAGACGCGAGAGGATGCCAATGCCGGGATAGGAGATACGGCCATTCGGAAAAACACGTTCCAGTCCGCGCCGCCTTAACGCACCAGCAAAGATATCAGAAAGCTGGTAGTACTCTGGTTCGTACGGTGTGTAGTAGCGGGTGTGCGAAGCATGCAGCTCAGAGAGCATACTATTAATGACGCCGGCCAGCGCCTCTTCGGAACTCGCCCGCGCGGCGTCCAGCAAGTAACGTTCCCGGACGGCCGACCAATCGAGCCCGTCTAGGTGCGGATCGTAAAAGCGATCTCGCACGGTCCGCCATACCTCCTCGAACGTGGCGATGCGTGCGGGCACGGCCTGGGATGTGGCCGAATCCGCTGCGTGTTGCTGCTCGGCCCACAACACCGTTGGAGTCAGAGCTGATGCCGCGGCCACTGACGTGAGCCGCAAAAAGTGGCGGCGCGACAGTGCTGAGTTGACTACCTTCTTCATCGTGCAACCTTGCGATGGAGCTCGTCGCTGTCTCGATAATCGGACATTCTCAGAGCCAGAGGGAATGTCTCAAACGGGCCGAAACCGGCCATTGAACCGGATTTGAGGCCGCGCACGCCAATCCGCGCTTTTCGTTGGTTACGATCCACGTAGTCCAGCACGCCGCTGCAGTTCTGAGCGTTACCTCAATGCGCGTTGAAGGTGAGGCCGGCGCGCTCCTTTAGACGCTTGCGCAACGCCGGACCCATCAGCGCGCCCGGCGTCCAGGTGCCGCCCTCGCCCTGCACGTCGCGCACGAGGCAGAGAGCGCTCTCGGCGATCATCTTGCTGGTCGAGCCGTAGCCCGGATCGCGGTCGCCCGTGACGACCGCCTCGACCCGTCGGCCATCCGGCAGCTCGCCCAGGAAGAGGATGTCGTAGAAGCCCTTCGCGCGCTCTTCCCGAGTCGGGCCTGCACCGGGTTTGAGACCGCCGGTCCCGAGCAGGGAAAATATGGTGGCGAAGGTCTCCGTCGTCACGCGACCGATTTCCCCAAATCCGGGCGCGACCATCATCTCGTCGTAAACGAAGTCCGTGCCGTAGGGATGACCCAACAGGAAATTCGTGCGGTGTACGTTCTTGGTGTTGACCGGCGCCATGGGAAACGGCACGAGCCACACGTTCATGCTCGGGTCGTATTCGGGGATAAGGCCCGACGGCTGAGACGGCCCGGTGAACCCCGGTGTCAGCGCGAAGGGATCGGTCAGCAGCCGGATCAGGGCCGGGTCGCGCGCCGCGGCCGCCAACGTCGCCTGGGCGCTCGCTGCGGTGCCGCCCGACATGCCGCCTTTCACCTTGCGCAGGCGGGCTTTAACCCGCCGCGCCGGGCGTCCGAATTTCTCGCGCGCCTTCTCCTGCAACGTGAGCACGCCGAGATCGAACGGGATGGAATCGAAGCCGCAGGAGAAGACGATGCGCGCGCCGGTCCGTTTCGCCTCTTCGTGATGGGCGTCGATCATGCGCCGCATCCACGCCGGTTCGCCGCACAGATCGACATAGCCAGTGCCGGTGGCCGCGCAGGCCGCCACAAGCTCGGGGCCGTAAAGCTGATAAGGCCCGACCGTCGTGATAATCACGGCCGCACGCTCGCACATCGAACGTAGGCTGGCCGGTTCGCCGGCATCCGCTTTCACCAAAGTCAAATCGTCTGGTGCGCCGATGTCGGCACGCACTTTCTGGAGCTTGTCGGTCGAGCGTCCCGCGATCGCCCAGGACGGAGCATCGTCGCCGCGATAGGACGTCGTCAGATATTCGGCGACGAGACGGCCGGTGTAACCCGTCGCGCCATAGACGATGAGGTCGAAGTCCCGCTTCACGACGTTGGTCCTCCTCGCGACTGGGAGAGCGTTACCCCTTACTCGGGCCGGTCTTCCGCCGGCAGGATCGCACCAGCTTGCCTAGCGCGCTCATTCGATCACCTCGTCGGCGCGGGCCGAGCAGGCGCCTAAGAGGTGAGGATGCCAGGCCATTTTGTGCTGTCCCGGAGCCCGGCGAGGACACGAGGACGCGCAGTAAGTGCCACTAGAGGGGCAGCCGCTTTCGTTGAACCGTCCCATCGCATTTGACGGAGGATACCACAGTTCCTGTCTTGGGGTGCGCAACGTCCGGTTGGAGTCAATACGCCATTTTGACCGCGGGCGAGCCACTTCCCGTCTCCCCTCGACAAGCGGACAGTTTCCGGGCCG
>NZ_JADPIU010000049.1:0-2624 GCF_023073075.1 Bradyrhizobium sp. 61
GTGCGGATGCTGGCCGAGGTGATGACGGCGTTCAGAGGATCTCACGCCTGACGCGAAGACTAGTGTCCAATATCACTTCTAGTGCGGTTTGGATTTGACGTTCGCCATGACTGCTCGCTGAGCCAAGGTAGCGAATGTCAAATCCATCGCACCAGGCGGTAATTGATGGCCGAGGAACGACATCTGACGGCTGGGCATCGGAAATCGGTGCGGCTCTTTCCATGTGGAGATGTCATGTGCGGCCGCGGCATCGACCAGGTGCTGGCGCATCCCTGCAGCTCCGAGATCTACGAACGCCACGTGCGAACGGCGGAGACTTACGTGCTGCTCGCCGAGCAGGCGAACGGGCCCATTTCGCGGCGCAACGGGGCGTCCTACGTTTGGGGCGCCGCACTGGACCAATTGGAGCGCATGCAGCCGGACGCGCGGATCATCAATCTCGAAACGGCTGTGACCCGCAGCAATGACCGGGCGAACAAGGGCATCAATTACCGCGTGAGCCCCGAGAATGCAGAATGTCTCGTGGCTGCCGGGATCGACTGCTGTGTATTGGCCCACAACCATGTGCTCGATTGGGGCCGCGCCGGCCTGCTGGAGACGCTGACCGTTCTGCAGAAACTCAACGTCAAAGCGACGGGCGCAGGACGCAACGATCACGAAGCGCGCGCACCCGCAGTGCTGAACCTTGCCAAAGCAAGGCTTCTGATCTTCTCGTTCGGATCGACATCGAGCGGCATCCCGTTCGGGTGGGCTGCGACGCCCGACGCTCCAGGCGTCAACTTGCTGCCTGACCTATGCGAGGTGAGCGCGTTGCAGGTCGCCAACCAGGTCATGGCACTCAGGAGGCCGGGCAGCTATCCTAGACTCGGAGAACCTCTCTAGAGCCGATACGAGGATCGCCGGCTGGAATGGCGCGGTAGCCGCTCGAAGCGGCCAGCCATTCCAAGAGGTACTGCGAGAGCGTATGGTGCTCCGATTACCCGCTGAACCTGGAGGCAGTCATGCAGTTCAGGACAACCGGACTACTGTTGCTCGGCGCGATGGCGCTTCCCGTCTCCGGGACCGCACAAACCGCGCCCGCTCCACCGGCAATTACACGAACCGTGGTCGCTGCAACCAAACTGCCGACCGTCACGGACGTGCCGCTGCATTTCAAAGCGGTGAGCATCACCCTTCAAGCGGACGAGAAGTGCGGCGTCTCGGCGGCCGACGGCATCCTCTACCAGCTATCAGGATCGACCGAGGTCGCGCTCGATGGCGAGGCTAAAACGCTCAACGCCGGCGAGGGGCTATTCATCGCTGGTGGAAAAACCGCGGCGCTGACGGCGGGCGGCGGAGAGCCATCTACTTTCCTCCATTTTTTCCTTGCTCCCGCTGTGGACTTGGGTCGGCCTGTCGAGACGGCACCTGCTGCCGTGACAGAGCTATATCGGACCGCGACTCCAATCCCCGACCTGCAGCCAGGGGGTATGATCTCAATCTCACGCGAGTTACATTTCCGGCGCAGATGCCCTCCAACCCGCCGCACCATCGCTCAGGAGCGGCTCTGTACTATATTATATCCGGCACCGGAGCGAACACGATCGACGGCAAGACGGAAGCAAGGGGACCAGGTTCCCTGATCTATGAACCGTACGCGCTCGTGCACCGATGGGGAAACCCGGGCAACGAGCCGTTGGTATTTTTGGCCTTCAACATCAATCCGGAAGGTGTGGCAGCCGTGCTTCCGGGCGGACCGGAAAAGAAACAATAGTTGACGGCGGGCCGCCCAAAGCATCCGGACGGCCGTTCGCATGAATTGGCGAATTTGAATCATGGTGGCAACGAACGATCGCACCGTCACCGTGTTCGGCGGAACCGGTTTTCTCGGCTGCCGCATCGTTCGGCATCTGCGCTCTCACGGATTTCCTGTTCGGGCCGCGTCAAGGCATCCGGACCGGGCGCACAGACTGTTTGGTCCCGATGATCCGCAGCTTCAATCAGTGTGGGCCAACGTTCACGACGAGCGGTCAGTCGCGGATGCGCTTGCCGCCGCCTGTGGCGTTGTAAACGCGGTTAGCCTTTACGCCGAGCGCGGACAGGAGACTTTTCATTCCGTTCACGTCGAGGCTGCGCAACGGGTCGCGGCTCAAGCTCGTCGTGCCGGTGTCGATCGGCTCATTCACATTTCAGGAATTGGCGCCGATGCCGGCTCACGATCGCGCTACATCCGAAAGCGCGGCGAGGGTGAACTGGCGGTCCGGTCCGCCTTCGGCGATGCACTTTTCGTCCGCCCGGCAGTAATGTTCGGACCAGACGATGCGTTCCTCACGACCATCCTTGGGCTCCTCCTCCGACTTCCGATCTATCCGATGTTCGGCCGCGGCCTGACCAGATTGCAGCCGGCCCATGTGGAGGATGTTGCGGAGGCAATTGGCCGGGTCATGCGGCAAGCGGAGATGCCTTCAACAATCTTCGAGTTCGGTGGCCCGCGCGTCTACTCTTACGAGGAGTTTCTTGGAGCCGTTGCGCGCCAGGCTGGACTTGTGCCCCGACTGGTTCCAATCCCGTTTGCCGCCTGGAATGCACTTGCGTGGGTCTCCGAAATGTTCCCAAGCCCGCTCCTCACGCGCAATCAAGTGGAA
>NZ_JADPIU010000008.1:0-251605 GCF_023073075.1 Bradyrhizobium sp. 61
ACGATCAGCAAGCCGCCTGACCTTCACCCAACGCCATCACATATAGCTCGCCGTGCCCGCGCGCACGCGACAATCAGGCGGCCTTCGTCGTAGGCGTACGACGATCATTCGCTCTTTTGGTCTGACATCCTTCGCCCGTACGTCCTTGAAACGGGGCAGTCTGGTTTCACAAAGCGATTTCCGGCTCTACACATTTTCTGCCAGGCGGCGGTGCGGACAAGAGCGCAAGCCAGTCAGACTAGACCTACACCCCGACTGCGGCTATATCGACGCAAACGCTGCCCGACCGTGCACCCCCAGCGTGCCGACCGGACAAGTTTCTTCTCGTTAACTGCTTATAATTGTTTGGTTTTGCCGGCTTAGCTCAGCGGTAGAGCAGCGGTTTTGTAAACCGAAGGTCGGGGGTTCAATCCCCTCAGCCGGCACCAGCGCTTAGCTTGTTTTATTTCGATGTCCCTCAACCGGGCGCGGCGTTTGTATCCTTAGTTGTTTTCATTCCCGGGGCTGGCTTTGCTCTAACCTAATTTTTTTGACCGGCGTCGACAGACTTTGGACAGGGCCGCCCCACAAAGGCGGCCCTTTCTTCTGCGGGCTTCACACCCCATCTGCAGCCTATGCGTACCGCGTTCGAATTCTGCCTGACGACTCAGGATACCTAGGGTGAAACAGCATCTCATATCGACGCAACGTTGATGACATCCAACGTCCCGCGAAAGACCATGTCACCCGCCACATAAAGGATGACGGCTAGACCGACGTAAGCAATCCATCGATAAGTTTGCAGAAGGCGCGCAATGAAAGAAGCGGCCACGCCCATCATCGCGATGGAAAGCGCCAGACCGAAAATCAAGATCATCGGATGCTCGCGTGCTGCCCCTGCCACGGCCAGAACGTTGTCGAGAGACATGGAAACGTCGGCCACGACAATCTGCCAACTCGCTTGAGCGAGTGTTTTGCGAGCTTTGCTGCCTGCAATTGCTCCAGCGCCGTCCATCGCACCTGTTGGCCCTGTGGAGGATGTACGCAACTCTCGCCACATTTTCCAGCATACCCACAACAACAGGATCCCGCCTGCGAGCAGGAGGCCGACGATCTGGAGGATTTGCGTCGCCAACCCGGCGAGTAAGACGCGCAGTATCGTCGCGGCAACAATACCGATCAAAATCGCCTTGCCTCGTTGCGCCTCAGGAAGTCCGGCTGAAGCAAGACCGATGACGATGGCGTTATCGCCAGCGAGCACCAGGTCGATCAGAACGATCTGCAAGAAAACGCTAAGGACATCTGTATCGAAATAATCAGGCACGGGTCATGTCCCCGCCGCAGGGGAATGGGCAGCTGCAAGCGAGATCGCATACGTCTATCGGATCGGTTGACCGATACCCGCCACCAAGAAACGGGGGTCCTAACGCCGCCGGTTATCAGGGGCTAGCGCTATCGCCTAGAGCCGCGTCCGAATGTTGTCCGACCGGTTGCTCGAAAAGCAGTGCCACTTGATCTGGTTCGCCAAGAATCGCTGCGGCACAACCCAACATGGTCAATGCCCCGGCAACATCCCATAGCGTTACATTTTCTAATGTCGCATTTCCCGACTTTGCCCAAGCCAAGACCGCAGTGATCATCGCGTCTGAGAAAAATAGAATACTGAGCGCTGGCAAGACGAGCTGGGAATCCAGCAGGAGTATCATCAAGAATGCAGGAGCTGCGACCAGTATGCTCAACACCGCGCATATGCAAAATGCTTGCCGCCAAGAAGCATTCCTGTTTGTCCAACTTGCACGAGAAAGGATCATTTGATCCTCCTGCATAGGAGCATTTTTTAGCGCCACTCACCTGCTGAACTACTCTGGTCTAGCTGATCGTTTTCCGACGTCTCCCCATCAATGTTTTGTCCTATGCCGCTGACTCTCAATTAACGTAAGAATGCCAGCGGTCACCACGGCAATAACGACGACGGCTGCCAGCGCCTCGACAGAGGCCAAGGTCCCGTACCACTTGTTCCAAAGCTCAATCACGTGCTGGCTTCTCGCGAGAGCGCACCCACGATCGACAAGATCTGCTCTCCAACAAGAACGAACCGGGCGATCAAAAAAGCAATGCTACTCATCGTCGCGCGGTTTTTCACCGCGCGGCAAGGTGACTTATGTGGCAAGCCTAAGCTGAGCTTCATTGCGGACCCGGAACTAAGAACCTAGCGTTCCCACAGCGAACGGGAACGCGCACCACATGCCCAGCGCTGTGGTCAAGCTTCGTAGATCGCCTTGAAGGTCGGGGGTTCAATCCCCTCAGCCGGCAACAGCGCTTGAGGCGGAAACCTCAGCTTGCATTCTTCGTCGCACTGCTTTGCTGAAAGTGCTCTGCACCGTTGATTTCGACCCAGCCATGTTTCGACTGCTCGAAAACCGATCTTAGCGGAGCCGGGAAATTCGGGTCCGCCATCGCGCCGACGGCGACGCCGATCATCCCTGGCAGATTGTCCGCCTTCCAATAGACCGTCGAACCGCAATGGGTGCAAAAATAGCTGCGGACGTTGCCGCCGCTCGCGGCCTTGCGAACGTATTCGCTTGGGGTCCCCGAGATCGTGACGGCCTCAGCCGCGTAGAAGGCGCCGACGCCGAAGGGCGCACCGGTTCGGCGCTGGCAGTCCATGCAGTGACAAGCAACGACCGCGCGGGAAGGCTCCGCGAGCGACAATGCAACGGCGCCGCAACTGCATCGGGCATCGACCATCGCGCCTCCCTACCTCGCGCTCACTCCGTCCCCACCTCGAACGCCAGCAGCACGTTGCCGGCGACGCCGCTCCATTGGCCGTAGCCGGAATTGGTATAGAGCATGCCGCCTGCGATGACCGGTCCGGGACCGTCGATCGCGCCGCCATGGGCGGGGACGCCGTTGACGGCCTTGTAATCCTGCGCGGTGTCGAACTCCCAGAGCAGCTTGCCGTCGCTGGCATAGGCACGCAGGAAGCCGCTGACGCCGCCGGAGAACACGACGCCGGGGATCAGGCTCACCGCCGCCGACAGCGCGGGGCTGCATTGGAGACGATCGCCACAGGCGACCGGAGGCACCTCCATCACGACTGTCCCGCTGGCGAGATCGAGCCCGAACAGGCCGCCGCCTTGCGTGGAGTCGAGACGCCTGGTGCCGTCACGTAGGAAACGCACGTCGGAGTTCGCGACATAGATGTGATCTTGATCGGCCGCCGATCCCCATTCGCTGCCGCCGAGCGCACCGCCCTTCCCGATCCGCGTCTGCCACAGGATCTTGCCGCCGTCGTCGGGATCGAGCGCGTGCACGACGCCGGATTTCTGTGCGATGGCAAGAACGCGCCTGCCGTCGCGCAGGGTTACCAGGATCGACGACTGGCCGAAATCGTGGTCGGGTCCGTGATCCTCGGGACAATTGGTCTTGTCCACGCCGTAGCATGCCACGACATAAGCGTCCTTCGGCGTGGCCTGCTGGCTCCAGAGCAGCTTTCCCGTCGCAAGGTCGAAGGCGAGAATCGCGTCACTCATCGCGGATGGCGGATTCGAATAGGAATTGCTGGTCGCGACATAGATCGCGCCGCGCTTCACATCGATCGTCGGCGCCGACCAGATCGCGGCACCGGACGGGCCGAAGAGCTGCACGCCCCTCGCGTTCTTGTCGGTCGGATGCGGCACTTCCGGGATCGTATAGGCTTGCCAGACCGGCTTGCCGGTCGCGGCGTCCAGCGCCACCACGCTGCCGCGGAAGGTGCAGCATTCGTAAGAGGCTTGCGAGCCGGCGGCCTCCTCGAGCGAGGACACCGGCACGTAGAGCACGCCGGAATGCAGCACCGGCGCGCCGGTGATGCGCGCGGCCGGATGCTCCTCGACCTTCGTCTTCCAGATCAACGCCCCCGTCAGCGCGTTCACGGCATAGGCGTTGGCACGCAAATCACCGAAGAAGATCGCGAACTGATCGGAGCCGGGAAGCGGTGCGACCGTGATCGCGGCGCGCACCGCCGCATCGATCGCGAACGTCCACAGCGTGCAGCCGCTTCGCGCGTCGAGCGCGTGCACCTTGCGGTCGGTGCCGCCGATGAACAGCAGGCCGCCCATGATCGTCGGCGGCGCAAAGGACACCGAGGCGCCGGGAAACGCGTAGGCCCATTTCAACCGCAGGCGCGGCACCTGCGCCGCGGTCAGGCCCGCCATGTCGGTCGGCTGGAAGCGGCTGTTGTTGAGATCGACGCCCCACCCGTTCCAGCGTGGACCGTCGAGCGGTTGCGGAAAGCCGCTGAGCTGCTGCGTGCAGCGGCCCTGCCCGTCAGACGCGCTGTTGATCGCGGCCTTGCCGGTGACGAAAGCAGCAATCGCGCGACGCTCGTCGTCGCTGCGCTCCTTCGCCATCGCGGCCATGCTGCCGGAGGTCAGCGTCCCCAGCACGTGATCGAACGACATCGCCTGCATGGCGCCGCGCGCGGGCGCGCGGTTCTGGGCATCGCCGGCATCGTGACATTGCGCGCAGTGGGTGGCGTAGAGCGCGGCGCCGTCCTGCTGCGCCAGTGCCGGCGTGGAGCACCAGATCAACAGAGCCGCTACGGCAAAACTCGGCCTCATGGCGTTCTCCGGCATCGTCGACACGCGACCTAAAGATCGCGTCACACAACCTGAAGTGTATCGCCATTGCGATCGCGGACGCAATGGAGTTCCCCTGCGTCCGTCACGTCGCCGTGGCCATGCGGATACGATCGGGCAGTTCATCCAGACGCCATAGGGCAAGGCTCTTGTCGCGCCAGCCACCACCGCCCTCCTCGCAACGCTCGTTGATCAGCGCGCGCGGCGACGGCCAGTTGAACGGGGCCTTCTCCATGTTCAGCGCGCGCCAATCGCCATCCGTGCAATCGCGATTTGTATCCCATTCGGGAAACGTCGTGACCAGCAGGAAGCCCGCGCCGCTCTCGGCAAAGCGGGCAACGGCGCGGGCGATGTTGTCGAAGCTCAAATGAACCAGGCAGTCCCGGCACAGGATGGCATCCGCTCGCGGCAGCGCATCGCGCGTGACGTCGGCAACGAGAAACCGGCCGGACAACTCGCCGCCGGCCACACGCCGGCGATTGGTCTCGATCAGCGACGGCACGATGTCGATGCCGGTGTAGTCGAGGTCGAGCTTGATGCGGCCGATCCAGCCGGCATCGCCGCAGGGCGCATCGAGCAGCGAGCGCGCGCCGAGCCGTTGCAGCAGGGGAGGAAGCTCCTCCCGGATCGCGGCGGTCGCCGGGTCCTCCGAGCCGAGGCCCGAGACGGATGTGGCCGCGCCCCACAGGTTGGTCCGCTCGATCCGCTCGAACCGCGCGGCGAGATCGAGGCCGGCAAAGTTATCGCGGTCCGCAACGAAGCGCTTATGGGCGAGCACGGGTGGACGATTGGTGATCATCGGGCGGGACTCGCGTCAAGATTCCGTCGCAAGCACACTATACAGCCGACGCGTCGCCTCCGAAATCGCCAGCCGCTTCCCTCACGCCGGCTTCTGCCACTCCATGATGTGGAAATAGGGCACGCGGCGATGAACGGCATTCCTCTCGGGATCGCCGCCTGCGGGCTCCAGCTCGACGAACAGACGCAGCTGAAGGCCGTGATCGAGCAACAGCGTCATGTAGGTGCTGAGCGGACGATGCCAGTTCTGGATCCGGATGCCACGCCAGCTCACCCAGATCGGCCGCTCCTCCATGTAGTGGTCGATCGAAAAGCGCGGGATACCCTCGCCGTCCCGCGTCCAGCCGTCGGGCTGGCCCGCGGTGTTGAAGCTGGTCAGGTTGGCGATCAGCAGCGTGCCGCCCGGCCGCAGCGCCGCCACCATCTTCGCGATGGCCGCGCCGAGGTCGGGCATGTCGATCAGGCTGAGATAGCTGACGACCAGGTCAAATTCCGCACTGACCTCCATCGTCTCGGCGCGGCCGAGCCGATAGTTGCCGGTCGGGTCCAGCTCCCTGGCGCGCGCAAGCAACGCTTCGGTCGGATCGAGGCCGGTGGTGCGGATGCCGGCGCGCTGCATGATGCGGCAGAAGCGCCCCTCCCCGCAGCCGACGTCGAGCGCATTGCGAAAGCCGCGCCCTTCGATCCGCGCCCGCATCGGCGCGTCCAGGACAAAGCGGCGGCCGTAGTCGCCGTCTTCTCCCTGCTCGACGATCCAGGCGGCCGCGGACGCGGTCCAGCCGTCGCTGACGTCCTCGTTCATGGGGCGACCTTCGGGAATGGAGTCGGCCGCGCGCATCGCGCTGCGCGGCTACTGACCACGGATTGGATCAGAGTTCAACATCAGGTAGCCTGCGCATCCGATGCGCTCGACCACTAGCAAAGAGAAGGCCAAAATCGTTGCCGGCGCCGTGACGGCCGTCGTCATGACGGCCATGCTCTTGGTGTTCGCGCTCGGCCTTCTGCTTCCGCATTAGGCGCGGTGAGCGCGGCGGACGAGTGCCGCCGCGCACACTTACGCCGCGCGCACGGTCCGCAAGAATTTTCCGACTTCGTCCTTCAGCCGGTTGCTGTCGGTCGCCAGCATCTTGGCGGTCGAAAGCACCTGCGAGGACGCCGAGCCGGTCTCGGCCGCGCCGCGCTGCACGTCGGTGATATTGGTGGAGACCTGCTGGGTGCCGTGAGCGGCCTGCTGCACGTTGCGCGAGATCTCCTGGGTCGCGGCGCCCTGCTCCTCGACGGCCGCGGCAATGGTGGACGACACCTCCGACAGTCGCTCGATCGTCGCGGAGATGTCGCGGATCGCGTTGACGGATTCCTGGGTCGCGGTCTGGATGCCGGAAATCTGCTGGCTGATCTCGCCGGTCGCCTTCGCGGTCTGCTCGGCCAGCGTCTTCACCTCGGAGGCGACGACCGCGAAGCCGCGGCCGGCCTCGCCGGCGCGTGCCGCCTCGATCGTGGCGTTCAGCGCCAGCAGGTTGGTCTGGCCGGCGATGGTGTTGATCAGCTCGACGACATCGCCGATCCGCGTCGCCGCGATCGAGAGCTCGCTGACCCGCTCGGTCGTGGTGCGCGCCTGGGTGACGGCCTCGCCCGCCATCCGCGCGGATTCCTGCACCTGCCGGCTGATCTCGTTGACCGAGGACGACAGCTCCTCCGTGGCGGTCGCCACCGACTGCACGTTGCCGGTGGCTTCACCCGAAGCGACCGCGACCACCGAGGTCAGCTCCTGCGCGCGGTGCGCGGTGGTGGCCAGCGTCGAGGACGACGCTTCGAGCTCGGTGGACGCCGAGCCCACCGTCTCGATGATCTCTCCGACCGCACGTTCAAAGCCGTCGGCCAGGTTGACCATGTCACGGCGGCGCTGCTCGGCAGCCTGCTTCTCGATCTCGAGCTGCGCAGCCTTGAGGCGTTCGACCTCGAGCGCGTTGGTCTTGAAGACTTCGACGGTCCTCGCCATGTCGCCGATCTCGTCGCTCCGCTCCTTCTCGGGCACCTCGGTCTTGAGATCGTTGCGGGCGAGACCCTCCATGGCGAGCTTGAGCCGGGCGATCGGCCGGGACATCGCATTGAGGCTGATGAACAGCGCGATCGCGATGCCGACGATCAGGCCGCCGGCGCTGACTCCGATCACGGTCCAGGTCGCGGATCTGGCGTCGCGGTTGATGGCTTCCTTGCGGTTGCTGACCGCCTGTGCGGACTCGGTCACGAACTGGACGATGCGTGCGAGGGCCGCGTCCAGCACCGGATCGCACTCCTTGTGCGCACGTTCGGCGGCCTTGGCATTCTCCTCCACGCTGCTTGCCTGCGCGCCGGCCTGGAGTACCGGATCACAGCTGGCGAACGCGGCCTTCAGCTGGTCCCCGATGCTCTTGACCTGGCTGGCGCGCGACGGGTCGTCCTGCACGGCCGCATCGAGGTACTGACTGATTTCGGTGCGGTTCTGGTTCGCGATCTTGAGACGGCCAGCGTTGCCCGCCTCCGTCGCTTCGGTGAAGACCGCATAGAGCGCGGCATGATAGGTCTCGGCGCGGCGCTGGGCGCGCGTCAGGTTGAGCGCCGAGGATTGCGCGGCGGAGAGTTCGGCAAATCCGTCGACGGTCGCCGAAAGTTCACGCGCGGCGAAGCCGGCGACGGCAAGCATCGCGCATCCCATCACCGCCACGATCAGCGCGACCTTCCACACGATTTTCAGATTGTTCAAAAAGCTCATAACAGCCGCCCCAATGCTTCTGCCGACGCATAATCCCAGCAACGGGCATTGGAACCGGCGGACGTTAAGATTTGATGCCAAATCCCCCGAGTAGTCTTACGGAAAAATAACTATTCGGGGGGTCGGCGTAAGCCTCGTGTAAGCTTCTGCCTGTTTTGGGGGCGTGATCCGGACATGACCGGCCGGAACCGGTCGCCGGCGTCAGTCGTTGTCGGCCCATGCGGATCAAGGAAGAAAACCGAAACATACTTCTGCTGGCGACGGTGACGCTGTGCTGTGTCGCCGTGGCCGGCACCGTTGCGCTGTTCGAGCTGGCACCAGCGCCGGCTCCGGCAACGCAGGTCGCCGAACGCGCGGCGATCGACGTTACGGCTCCGACACCAGTCCGGGTGGTGGGGGCGCCGTTCGAGCCCAACATCAACCCGCGCGAGCGATAGCGCTCACGTCGGCGATGCCTCTGTGCCTGCCTCGGGCCGGCCTTGGGCCCGCGCCAATTCCTCCACGAACGCGATCACCTCCGCCCGCTTGTCGGGCGGCAGCGCCAAGAACGCACGAACGAGCCGCAGGCCCTGCGCTTCGTCCGACTGGTCTGATTTGACGTCCATTCCCCACTGTCAGGCGGGCGGGAAAAATATGCAATCCCCAGCCGAACACCTCCTTGATTCGGCCGGCTAGCTTTGCTGGAATAGCTCCAACAGAGGTGGACCATGAAGTGGATCAGCGAGCGCGACGCACTGATCGCGCAGACAATGGCCTTCGTCCAATCGGTGACCGGCAAGAAGGGTGACTTCCATCCGCCGGAGAGACCGACGGCTGCACCGGACGTGCCGGTGGAGACCGTCACCGTCGAGACCGTGGCGGTCGACACATTGGCGGTCGAGATCAAGCCGCCGCCAGTCCCGCTCGCCCCGCCCGTCATGATCCCGCCAGCACGGACAAGCGGCGATTTCCGCTCCGAGATGCAGGCCCGCATCGCCAATTTCCGCAAGCATCAGGAGCGGTTCGAGCGTGAGCGGGAGGAGTATTGCGCGGCGACCCTGACCAGGCTCCGCGCGGCCATTCGCGACCCCTCCCTCCGTCCGCCAGCCGAAAACTAGGGCCGGCGGTCGATCAGACGCCTACAGCCAGGACCAAACCAACCAGAGATTGGCCGCACAGGCGCTGAGCAATCCCAGCGTCAGTGGCAGCAGCATGTGCCCGCAGCAGGTCTTGAGGTCGGTCGTCATGGCCGAAAACATCCCCTGATTCCGGCAAATGAGTCCCAGGGATTCTTTTTTTGGGGATTCAGGACTCGTTAAAGACTCAGGGCCCGCGGCTCCGATCACGCCCCCGTGACCGCCCCGGAACCCCTTGCCCCGTGAAGCCGTTAACGCGGTTTCCGGGAGCGGGAAGAATGCCCTACGCCCTGTTCTGCAACGACGCCCAAATCAGCAAGGCCTATCCCAGCGAGGCCGACGTCTGGCAGCTCGCGCAGCAAAGCGGCCTCGTCGTGGATGTCAGCACCGACGACCAGCGCCACGGGCCGCGCCGGGTCCTGGACAATGATTACGAGATCAAGCCCTGCCGGGCCGCCCAGGGCGAGGACCCCGCCAGGAACAAGGCCGAGGCCGAGCAGCAGTCGAGGATGGAGCTTGAGCTGAATTCCTGAGGTTCGGCCGCAAGCCCAGGGTATCTCAGCAAGGGATCTCTCAGGGGGTCGCGGTCGCCAGCGAGGCCTGCTCGCCCGCCAGCACCACGCAGGCCTTGCGGCGGTGCAGCCCGCGGATCGCGCCCGTTACCTTCAGCACCTTGCCGGATGGGCAGGAAGCGTCCTTGACGAAGGCCACCTCATAGGGTGCCAGCATCAGAGGCTCGGATTTGAGGATTGTCTGTGCAGCGCACGGCAGGGAGATGAAGCACGAGAGCACTACTGCCGACACAAAGATACGCATGTCCGTCGTCCCACCAGCCCGGTAATTCTCATATAACGCCTTCCGGAGCGCGAGTTCCGTAGGCGGCAAAAATTATTTTTGCTTTACGCCAGTCCCATGACGCGCGTGAGAACGCGCGCGCCAGACCGTTTGCTTGCAAATGACGCGCCAGATGGTTCACGCAAAGCAAACAACAGGCAGGCAAACAAGGGCGTGGCAAACGAAAGGCCGGCGTGAGCCGGCCCTTGTCAGGTCGTGGTCGCTGTTGAGCGTCAGTAGCGCGAGGCCGCCGGTCCGCCCCAGCCGAAGCGGTAGTTCACACCGACCTTGACGGTATGCTCGTCCTCCCGGCCCCGGACGCCGACGACGTCGGCCGGACCGGAGGTGAAGGTCGTGCTGCCAAAGTTGTAATACTGGTACTCGGCCTTGGCCGACCAGCTCGGTGCGAACATGTATTCGAGGCCGGCACCGACAGTATAGCCGTCCTTGTTGTTGCCAGTGGCGGTGAAGGGCTGCGCCACGCCGGCGACATTGACGCCGAGGCCGCCATTACGCCAGGCGTAACCGCCCTTGGCATAGACCAGCGCCGGTCCCCAGGTGTAGCCGATGCGGCCGGTCACCGACCCGAGCTGGTCGGTGTTGGACGTCACCTGCGTCCCCAGCGGGAACGTGACACCGTTGTTGTTGGTCGGCAGCCAGGAGTACTGGGCCTCGATACCCACCACCCAATTGGGCGCGAACTGGTAGTCGAAGCCGCCCTGCACGCCGCCCAGGAAACGGGCGTCGCTCGACTGGAAGCTGCTGTCACCGGCGAACGCGCCGCCGACATGGCCGCCGATGTAGAAACCGGTCCAGTTGTAGATCACCTGCGGCGGCGTATAGGCGGGCGCCTTGGTATAGGTGCGCGGCTGCATGTCGGCCGCGGCGGCCGGTGCAGCCAGCGCCAGCAGAGCAACGGCGCCCAGCAAAATCGTCTTCATGATCATCCCCGTTCTTTCAAATTCGACACTCAGGAAACAACGTGGCGTGAATTAGGTTGCTTCGCGGCGATGCCGGAACGTTGATCGTCTGTCACTGTGACGGGGTGGCAACAACGCGATTTTGTTCCGTCACACCTGCTTGCACCGACTGTTTTCGTCGTCTGCGCAAGGCGGGCTGTAACGATCTGTCGCAAGGCAAACCAGCCCCGTTCAAAGCTCGCCAAATTGTGATCCAGCGGCTCCGGCGGCCTCTGTCCTAGCACCTGCCGATGAAGGCCGGCTTTGCGCTACCGCGCCATCTTTTCCAGTTCCGGAAAGGGTGCGTAAACCGCACCGGCGCAGAGCTCGCCGGCGCGATCGACGATGCGGTCGCCCCGCCCGTTGACGAAGACGGCGGCCCGTTCGCGCATGCCCTTGTAGCTGCCGTCGGTCTCGCGTGGCGTGAAGTGCAGGCAGGCGACGTAGAACTGCCGTCCGCCGATCTCGCGCAGCACCGGATCGGCCATGGTGGCCTCGCGCACGCCGACGGGATTGTTGAGGTAAGCGCGCATCAAGGCCAGCGTGTCACTGCGAAAATTGTCGGGAAACGGCTGCGGCCCTCCCGCCTGGGTCCCCTCCATCAGGGATGGACGATCACCGTCGCTGCCGAAACATGCCGTGAGCGCCAGCGGCAAGACCAGAACCAACGCCAAGATCACCGCACGCTTCGCCAATCGCCCCACAGGCCACGCTCTCCGCTCGATCAGACTCGGAGGATGTTCTAGCTCCAAGGCTGCACGAAGGGAATTCGCTCCTGCTCGTAGGCTGCGCAAATAACGCACCGCCCCGCCGCCGGCGCCTGCGCTTTCGCGCTGACGCCGAGACGACGGGCCGGGCCTGAATTCCGCACGCGGCGGCGGGCAATGCCAGGGATGCCGCCGCGCCGGATCAGTCGTTAGCTGCGCTTGTCGATGGCCGCCGGCTTGGTCACGTCAGGCTGCGCCTTCAGCGACTTCTTGGCCGACAGATGCTTGTGGTGGTGACGATGCGTGCGCACGGCCTTGTGCTCATCGGGCGTGACCGCGGCATTGGCGTTCATCGCCTTCGACTTGGTATCCACCTTGGCGTCCGCCTTGACGTCGGCGGCCTTCGTGTCGGCCTTGACGCCGGCCTCGGGTTTCACGGCGGTGGTCGACACCTTGGTCTGGCTCTGGTCCGCCTTGATCACCGGCGCGGTCGTGGTGGTCTTGCCGGCTTCAGCGGCGAAGGCCGGGGCTGCGATTACGGAAGCGGCGAGCAAGGCTGCGGAAATGGTCTTCAACATGGTTGGTCTCCTCTTGGAAGGATCTTGAGGCGGCGCCCTCTCGCCTACTCTTCGATCGTGGGTGGGAGCCTAGGCGGCGCGCGCTGAACCCAGTCTGAAGTCCCTTGCAGGCTTCTGTTCATCTCGATGACAAGTTTGTCATCTGCGGAGGGGCGAATAGATCGTGCGAAGCGGGAATGTTTTTGCCCTCTGGGTGTTCCGGTCTTTGGGCAATCGTGTAGGATCGCCACGTTCCATACGGGAGAAGATAGATGCGCAAACTTTCCATGCTTCTGGTACCGGGGCTTGTCTCGATGGCGTTGGCCGCCGGACCGATGCTGACCAGCGCCTACGCCGCGGGCAGCGACGAGCCCTCGCCGCCGCCGAAGTCGGACAGCTCGGCCAAGAAGGGGAAGAAGAAGAGCTCCTCCATCAGCGATCCCAAATTCCTCGCGGCCTATCGCACCGCCTACACCACGATCTACGACGGTCACGACTACACGAGCGCGATCGGCCAGCTGAAGTCGCTCGAGCGCGACGACGTCGCCGACGTCGCCAATTTGATCGGCTACTCCTATCGCAAGCTCGGCGACTACCAGTCGTCCAAGGTCTATTACGAGATCGCACTGAAGGACGATCCGAACCACGTCCGCACCTGGCAGTATTACGGCCTCTGGCAGCTCGAGCAGGGCAACCGCGAACAGGCGCAGTACCACCTGAACAAGATCGCCTCGCTCGCCGGCACCGACAGCTCCGAGTATCGCTCGCTCGCCGCGGCGCTCGACAAGCCGACCGGCGCGACGCTCGTCTACTGAGACATCGCATCCTCGAACGAAACGAACGGGCACAACCTCGGGGTTGTGCCCGTTCCGCTTTCTCGGTTAGCCTCTCGCATCAAGTGCTCCCCTCGCAAATTGGTGCGCAATGGATACGTGGCTGCGATCCGCGATCGACTACATCGGCTCCTGGATCGAATTCCAACAGACGACATTCCAGCAGCCCGGCGTCATCGTCGCATTTGCCCATCGCGGCGAAATCGTCGCCGAGCACGCCTTTGGTCTTGCCAACCTCGACACCGGAGAAAAACTCACCCCGCGCCACCGCTGCCGCATCGCCTCACACTCGAAGAGCTTTACCTCCGCCGGCATCATGAAGCTGCGCGACCAGCGCAAGCTCCGGCTCGACGACACGGTCAGCCAACATGTCGGCGGCCTGCATCCGCGCGTCGCCGAGACGACGATTGCGCAGGTGCTATCGCACAGCGCGGGGCTGACGCGCGATGGCGCCGATTCCGGGCAGTTCATCGACAACCGTCCCTATCTCAACGCCAGGGAGTTGCTCGCGGAATTGAAGCTGCCGACCGCGATCGAGCCGGGGACGCGCTTCAAATACTCCAACCACGGCTTTGGCCTGCTCGGCCTCGTCATCGAAGCCGTGTCGAAGGAGCCCTACTCCGCCTGGATCAAGCGCGAGATCATCGAGCCCGCAGGCCTGCGCGAGACTGAGCCGGATGCGCCGCTTCCCAAGGGCGCATCGTTCGCGCGCGGCCACACGCGAAAAGTGCCCTTGGGCGAGCGTTGCGTGATCCCCGGCGACAATCCGACGCACGCGATGGCGTCCGCCACGGGCTTCGCCGCCACCGCCGGCGATACGGCCCGCTTCTTCGCGCAGCTTGCGCCCAACGCCAGGAAGAGTGTGCTCTCAGTCGCAAGCCGCCGCGAAATGACCCGGCATCACTGGCGCATCCCGCAGAGTTTCGAGGCCTATTACGGCCTTGGCATCAACGCCGGCAAAACCGACGGCTGGGACTGGTTCGGCCATGGCGGCCATTTTCAGGGTTACATCTCCCGGACCTGCTCCATCCCCGCTTGCGAGCTCGCGATCAGCATCCTCAGCAACTCCATCGACGGCGCGGCGCCGTTCTGGATGGACGGCGCGATGCAGATCCTGCGCGTGTTCAGGACTCGCGGCGCCCCCGACCGCCGCGTGCGCGACTGGAACGGCCGCTGGTGGACGATCTGGGGCGCAACCGATCTCGTCCCCGCGGGCAACCGCGTGCTGGTCGCCAATCCGCAGTTCTTCAATCCGTTCATGGATGCCGCCGAGATCGAGGTCACCGGCCGCGACACCGGCAAGCTCGCCTGGGCTGCCGGCTATTCCAGCCACGGCGAGCCGGTGCGCCGCGTCCGCGACAAGCGCGGCAAGGTCAGCGACATCTGGATCGCCGGCGCCAATATCAAGCCGGAGCGTGTCGTGGCGCGCGAGATCGCGCGGAGATATCCGCCGCGCAAGCGGAGGCCTACTCTCGGATAAGAGCCTCCACCTCGCTCCGAAACGCCTGCCGTGAGCCGTCGCGCGAATAGAACATGTGGCCGCCGGGATAGACGACGAACTTGACGCGCTGCGTCGCGAACGCCGGGAGCTGGTCGAGCACCCGCTTCGATCCGAAATAGGGCGTGGCGAGATCGAACAGGCCATGCGCGACCAGCACGTTCAGCTTCGCGTCGGTGGCGAGGGTCTGGCGCAGCTCCGACACCGACTGCGGCGGGTTGATGCCGCGGCCGAAATCCCAATTGCCCTCGACGGCGCCGTTGAGGACTTCATAGGAGCCATCCGGCCGCCAGTTGAGCTTGCGCGTGAGAACATCGACGGCCGCACTCGTCAGCGGCGCCTGGAGCGCATCGCCCGAGGGATCGCCGAACCGGGAGCTGCTCGAATCCGGATAGGGATCATAGCCTCGCACCGAGGCGTCGTAGCGCCCCGTCACCTTGCCGTTCTTGCGGTCGAACTCGCGGCGGAATTCACCGACGTCGAAACGGCCGGCGAGCCGGCGGCTCACGGCCTGATCGATCCCGGTGAGCTCGGCGACCTTGTCAGCAAGGCGATTGGTGGCCTCCTTGTCCGCCTCGCCCTTGACGAGGTCGGCCAGGAACTCGCCCCGCGCGTAAGCCTCGACGTCGGCGAGATCGGCGCGCTTGACCGCTCCCTTGGCTTCGCGCGCCACCGCGACATAGCTCGGCAGCGTCGCGACATATTGCAGGAGGCTGGTGCCGGTGAACTCGCGGAAGTCCAGGAGCGGCGACACCAGGATCAATCCCCTGACGCCGACGCCATGCTGGAGCTGCAACTGGCGCACGACCTTCGGCCCGCGAATGCCCCCATAGCTTTCGCCGCCGACATATTTCGGCGAGGTCAGCCGGTCGTGCTTCTCCAGCCAGCGGCGGATCACGAGCGCGATCGAATTGACGTCGCCGTCGACGGAGTAGAAGGACTTGCGCGCGTCCTCGCCGCTGGCAACGAAACGGCTGTAGCCAGTGCTGACGGGATCGATGAAGACGAGATCGGTGAAGTCGAGCCACGTCTCCGCGTTCGGCTTCACCTCGGGTGAGGCAGACGGCGACAGGGCTTCGCCATCGAGCGGCAGCCGCCACGGACCCGCAGCGCCGAACTGGAGCCATGCCGAGGACGCGCCGGGACCGCCGTTGAACAGGAACGTCACGGGGCGCGTCGCGCGGTCGGCACCATCGAGCTCATAGGACGTATAGGCGATGTCGGCGAGCGGCTCACCCTTACCGTCGAACACGCGGATCGAGCCGGCAGTCGCGGTGAAGTCGAGTGCACGGCCCGGCAGATCGAGCGTCTGCTTCGTGGTCGAATCCGACGGAAGTCGATGCGGCTCGGCGGCGGACGATGAACCCTGTGACGCGCCTGGCGTGTTGCCGCCGCGCCCACCCTTCTGTCCCGTGGGGGCCGTCGTCTCGGCGCGCGGCTGCGGCGGATCGTCCGCGCGGGCAAATCCCGCGAGCGCGAAAGTCGACACCGCCAGTACCAAGGTCGCGCGGCGGAGCGCCGGCAAACGCATGACCATGATCGTTCTCCTTGTCCGGCTGCGAGAGCCGGCGAGCATCGCAAGGCTAGCGAGAAATTGCGACGGTTTGGGGGATAGCCGGCCCGGCGGCGCCTGAAGAAGCCGGGCGAGCACAAATCGACCCGGATTTGCCCTGAATCGGGATGGACGCTGTTTGCCTTGAACAGCGGTCCTTCTCGACAATGCAGGCCCAGGTCGTATAGACGAGCCCGGCGGAACTTTCTCCAGCCAGCGGCCCTGCCCGGAAGCCATGACCAAGCCAGCGCGATACAACCGGATCGCCTTCGTCGCGAGCCCAAGCAGCGAGGCGCAAACCGCCTTCGGCCAGCTCACCCGGGACTATGGCAATTACGACCCGAAAGACGCCGACGTCGTGGTCGCGCTTGGCGGCGACGGACTGATGCTCCAGACGCTGCACCACAACATGCACTCGGGAAAGCCGATCTATGGCATGCACCGTGGCACCGTTGGCTTCCTGATGAACGAGTACTCGACGGTCGACCTTCGCGCCCGTCTCGAGGCAGCGCAGGAATCCGAGATCAACCCGCTCCTGATGCGCGCCACCGACGTCAACGACCGCGTCCACCTGCATCACGCCATCAACGAGGTCGCCCTGTTCCGGCAGACCTACCAGGCCGCGCGCCTGCGGATCCTGATCGACGAGCGCGAGCGCATGGCTGAGCTGATCGCCGACGGCATCATGGTGGCGACGCCCGCCGGCTCCACCGCCTACAATCTGTCCGCGCAGGGACCGATCCTGCCGATCAACGCCGCGCTGCTGGCGCTGACGCCGATCAGCGCCTTCCGCCCGCGCCGCTGGCGCGGCGCGCTCCTGCCCAATACGGCTTACGTCGTGATCGAGGTGCTGGAGGGCGACAAGCGGCCGGTGGCGGCGGTGGCCGACCATGACGAGGTGCGCGACGTCCGCCGCGTCGAGGTCCTGTCCGACAAGACCATCTCGATGCGCATGCTGTTCGACCCCGGCCACAGCCTGGAAGAGCGCATCCTGCGCGAGCAGTTCGGCTACTGAGCGCCGGCGCGGATCACTGGCCGCAAGACTGAATCGATTCCAGGCCGCCCGCCATGGCGGGATCACCGAGCAGATCGAAATCCCTGACGACGGGAACGAAGCTCTTCGTCTCCGACGTCATCAGATAGATCGTGACAGGCAGCGATCCCTGCGGCGCCGCGTTCGCGCGACAGAATTCCCTGGCTGCCACGCCGAGCCCCATCGACCCGCGTTTGCCTTGCTTCCCCTGCTCGACCATCGACGCACGCAGCGCTTCGAAGCGTGCAGCATCGCCTGGAGACAAGCGATAGGCGTAGGTCGAGGAGCCCAGCGGCGGCGCAGGCAGGCCGGCGCGATCTCGCGCGTCGCTCATCTCCATCATGGCGAAGCTCGTCCTGGTCTCGGCCTCGCCGGCCACTTTGGTGACGACGTCGAGCTTGACGCCGCCCGAACGTGGCCGCAGCGCGTCAGGCAATTGCACGGCGACGCGCAGCATCGACAGATCCGTCGTCCTGGCATCGATGCGGGCAAGCGGCGGGATCGATGTCAGCGGCACCGAGCTGCAACCGGCAAGCATGAGCGCAGCCGCGCTCGCAAGAACGCGCGCCAGGCGGTTCACCGCAGGCATCTCCAATCTGGACTTGAAGGATTGGCTAGGCCGATTTCCGGCCGGCCCCGCGCGGCTCCAACGTGTCGTCCGCGCTGTCAGGGACATATTCCAGGATATCACCGGGCTGGCAGTCGAGCACGGCGCAGATCCGCTCGAGCGTGTCGAAGCGGATGCCGCGCACCTTGCCCGACTTCAGCAGGGAGACGTTCGCCTCCGTGAGCTCGATGCGCGCGGCAAGCTCGCGCGACCTGATCTTGCGCCTGGCGAGCATGACGTCGAGGTTGACGATGATCGGCATGGTCAGATGATCTCGCTGTTCTCGTGCCACATGCGAACGGCATCGGCCATCACGGTCGCGAAGGCGACGAGCGCGAGGCCACTCAGCACCGACAGCACATGCGACTGCTCGATCCCGAACATGACCACGAGCTGGCCCGGCTGGTTGGCCCGCGTCAGGTTGAGCGTGGTGAGCATCTGCACCAGCGGCGACATCAGCGCGTTGACGATCAGCGCGAGGCCCATCCGGCGGATGCGCCAGGCGTTCTCGGTCACGAAGACCTCGCCGCGCGCGAAACGGGAGAACAGCATCGAGAGCTGCAACAAGGCGTAGAGAACAGGCGCAAGTCCGATCAGGCTGATCAGGGCACCGGCGAGGCGCGTACTGAGGTTGAGCGTGAAGGGCCGCGCCCCCAGCGGGGACTGGGTCGCGATCCAGTGCCGGAGCATCTCATCGCTCGACCAGAGCAGCGGCACCGCAAGCACGGCGCCGGCGACGCACAGGAGCGCGCCGACGGCCACGATCCGTCCGATGCGCCGCAACCGCGGCTCGACCGGCGCAGGAAAAGGAAACGCGACGACGCTCATCGGACTAGCTCCCATTCAATTGTATATTTTTATCGTTTTACAATAAAAAATGGCATAATTACGATATTAAACCCTTCCCTCGTCACGTAATCCGCGAAATGCCGGCAGCAACCCTTCCTTAACCCCCGCCGCGATATGGTTAACGAAAGTTGACCGCTCCGGCCCAGGCGTCATGTTCCGCATCGATTTCAACAAGCTGCGCTTCCTCGTCTGCGACGACAATCCGCACATGCGCCGCATCCTGCGGACGCTGCTGCACTCCTTCGGCGCGCGCGAGGTTTACGAGGCCGAGGACGGCGCCACCGCGCTGGAAATGTACAGCCATTACGTGCCCGACATCGTCATCACCGACTGGGCGATGCCGATCTTCGACGGGCTCGAGCTCGCGCAGATGATCCGGCAGCCGGAATCCAAGGGCAATCCTTACGCGCCGATCATCATGCTGACCGGTCATTCCGAGAAACGCCGCGTCACGGTCGCGCGCGATGCCGGCGTCACCGAATTCCTGGCCAAGCCGATCTCCGCCAAGGGCCTTTACCAGCGTATCCTCAACGTCGTCGCCAATCCCCGGCCCTTCATCAAGACCAAGACCTATTTCGGTCCGGACCGGCGCCGCAACACCAACTCCGCCTATATGGGCCCCGAGCGCCGCGTCGGCGAAAAGCACGAGGTGCTCCAGCAACCCTCGCTGCTCGACAAGGCTCGTTCCTCCATCTAGCGCAACGTCTCACGCGATCGGGGCAGACATCATGGCGAAGAACGGCGCAAAGGACATCGAGGTCACGGCCTTCGCCACTCACCAAGTGATCACGCAGCCCAATCCGCTGCGCAAGGTTCTGCGCCGTGTCGACGAAAAGGACCTGGACGATCCGGTCGCCCGCGCCGAGCAGGCGCTGGCGGGCCTCTCCAGTGAGTTCAAGGACTGGATGACGACCGAGGTCAATCGTCTGTCGGCCGCTTACGTCGCTATCCGCCATGAGGGCTTCACCAAGGAGCGGCGTGACGAGCTGTTCCGCGCCGCGCATGACATCAAGGGCGACGCTGCGACGTTCGGCTATCCGGCGGCGGCGGGAGTTGCGGAGAGCCTGTGCCGCGTCATCGAGCACGCGCCCGATCTCGACAAGGTGCCGGCCGAGCTATTCACGCACCACATCAACGCCATCCTCGCCATCGTGCATGAAAACACCAAGCTCGACAGCATCAGCGTCTCGGCCGAGCTCAGCCGCCGCCTGCGCAAGGTCGCCGACGACTATCTCGCCCACGCCAACCGCGACCGCCCCGAGCATCTCGAGGTGATTTTGGCACCGAGCATCGTGCCGGCGGAGTAGCGCCCCGACGCTCCCCTCGCGTCATTACGAGCGCAAGTGTCTTAGGGTGGGCAAAGCGACTCGTCCGCCGTAGCTCGAAGAGCGAAGGCGGAAGCGTGCCCACCAAGAAATATAAGCTGTGCGGATAAATGGTGGGCACGGCGCTACGCGCCTTTGCCCACCCTACGGCGTCTCGCTACGCCGCGATCAGATCGTCATAGATCGGATCGAGCGCGTCATCCGCGACGAGCTCGTCGCAGAACAACCTTGCCTCTTCGCGCGCGGATTCCGTGGCGAAGCGGCGGAGCAGGACCATCAGCGGTTCGGTGGCGCCGCGGTCGGTCTCGCAATGGGTGAGCACGCGCTCGACCATGCGCCGCCGCAGCCGCGCCGCGCCGTCATCGGTATCGACAAAACCTTGCTCGTGGCAGGCGTCGAGCGCGACCTGGAACGCCGCAAAGGTCGCCTCGGGAAGTCCGGCGCGGCGAAGCAGCGCGTGCAGGCTATTGCCGCCACGGTCGTGCAGCAGCGCGCAGACGCGTGCCAGCGGCAGGTCGGCGAGTTCGGCGAGTGCCGCGTCGAACAGATCGAGATTGCTCGACAGCAGCGCGCGCAGGATGAGGCCGGCGGTGAGCTGGCCCGTGATGCGCAGGTGGCGCACGAGGCCCTGCATGTCCTCGCCGCGCGAGCGCGCCGCGATGTTTATGGTCGAGCGGTCGCGCGCCTCGGTCGCGATGCGCTCGGCGCGATCGGCGCTCAGCCAGTTCCGAGCCACGACGAATTGCGCAAGGGTCTCGGAGAGCTTGGCCACCAGCGCGGCGCGCGTCGCGGCCGGCAGATCCTCCAGCACCAGCATCGCCTCGCGGATCGCGGCGAGATGACCGTGACGCTCGACGATGCGGTTCCAGGAGAACGGCGCAAGCTCGGCGTGGGGGTTCTCGATCAGCTCGAGGGCTGCCGCTGCACAGCCGACTTCGGCGATGGCGGCGCAGACCGACACCGGCAACGCGATGCGGCGGGCGACCGCGCATTGCACCTCGTCATTGCCGGTTGCGACGATGTCGACGAGATCGGCGTCGATCAGCAGCGGCGAATGTTCGAGCACGGGCAGCGCGACGGTCGGCTGGTCCGCCGACAGCGCCCGCACGATCGACGCCGGCGCATCCGTGCTGCGCGCAAAGGCCTCGGCCATCGCCTGCCGCACCAGCGGCGAGGGATCGTCGAGCAGCATCAGGAGCGCGCCTTCGGCCGCGATGCGGTCGTCATGGGAAAGGTCTGAGATCAGCCAGGCCCGGGCCAATGCCCGCGTCGCCTCGGCCCGCTCGCCGGCGGGCGCCGTCCTGATCCAATTGATGAACTGCCGAACAATCATGCTGCTTCCGGCTTACACAACAAACGAAAACGGTGACGGCTTGTCACCTGCAACACAAAATAAACCACGACGCTTAACAAAGCGTTCACCATAACTGGCTGGTTTTATTGACGTTTTATTAAGGGAACAAAGCCGCCTGCCACGCGTCCGGGACACGAGAACGGGTTATTCGCGCAACGATCAGCTCGAGAACGTACCGCTGCGATCGCTGAAAAGATCGAGCGGTTGCGGCGGGCGCACGTCAGGCGTCGCCGATGCGATCGAAGCAAGCGAGGCGTTGTTGCCCCACAATTTCTGCACCGTGGTCGAAACCGGCTGCGTGGTATCGCCGGGCTGATAGATCGAGCGGAATGCGGGCGTGATCGGCGTGTTGTCCGCAGCCGTTGACGACGACGTCGCACTCACCGGCGTCACGCCGCGCGCCTCCGGAAAGGTCTGCAGATAAGCGGCGTTGTCGATGACAGGCGCGGTGGGCTGCACGCCGTTGGCACTTGCGACCTGCGTCGTGGATGGCGAGTCGCCATACATCGCCATTGCGCTGCGGGTCGTCTTCGAATTCGCCGCGCTGGCGTAGCGCGAGTCGAGCACCGAATAGACCTCGGAGACGCTGCGTGCGCGGCCGTCCCTGGCGTAGAAGATCGAGCGGTTGGCGGAGGCCGCGTTCGGGAACAGCCGCGCACCGACCGCTTGCGGATTGTCCTCGGCATTGGCAATCAGCTTTGCGGCGCCGCCGACACCCATGAAATGCGCCATGTAGAGTTCGCTGTCAGACGGCCTGCGGCCGAGCAGGCCGGTCAGCTTGAAACTGTTCGACTGCGTCAGCGCTGCGGCCATGGTGGAGGCGGCTTCCGGATCGTCGCGCAGCTTCATGATCGACCGCTTCATGGCGGGATCATCGACAGCGTAGCTGCCCGACGACGTCCTGGTGATGGCGTCGGAATAATTGCCATAGCCGAGCTGGGTGCCCGCCTCCTTCACCGTACCAAGCCAGGTCTGGTCGATGAACTGGTAGAGCCCGTGCGCGGACGACGTGGTGGCTCCCGCCGTCGGATCGAAATCCGATTCCATCTTGGCGGTGGTCAGCATGTACTGGAAGCTGACGCCCGTCCGGTTGGAGACCTGCTTGACCGCGCCGGCGACGCGTGCCCGCGACGGATCGAGACCCGTCGTCTGAGAGGCACTGGAATTGTCGACCGACATGATGGAGTGCCCGCCCCGTGCGGCGTTGAGCGACGCCGGCAATTCGGCGCCTGTCGTCTCACCGTGGGACAGGTATGGTTAATGCGGGGTTAATCTGGCCGCTCGCCGTCATTGCGGCCCGAACTCGGGGTGACGGCCGGCTATTTCTTGTAGACGGCGTCCGGATCGAACAACCTGTCCGCATCGATGAAGACCAGCTTGGCGCCGCCGCCCTCGGCGTCGACCTTGCGGTAAAAGCAGGACCGGCGGCCGGTGTGGCAGGCCGCGCCGATCTGCTCGACACGGATCCAGACCGCGTCCTGGTCGCAATCGGTGCGGATCTCGATCACGCGCTGGGTCTGACCCGACGTCTCACCTTTTCGCCACAAGGCATTGCGCGATCGGCTGAAGTACCAGGCCTCGCCGGTCGCAATCGTCTTGCGCAGCGCCTCGTCGTTCATGTGCGCGACCATGAGCACGTCACCGGTGGCGACGTCGGTCGCCACGCAGGTCACGAGGCCGGCGGCGTCGAACTTCGGCAGGAAAGCGAGGCCTTCCTCGATCTCATGGGAGTGAGCGGACACGGGCGTCCTCGCTAGAGCATGACGCGAACATAGACCTTCGCGAGGTCAGCGCGTCGTGCCTCGCACCAGGGACAGGAAACGAGCTTGCTCCGCCGGATTGTCGCGGAACATGCCTGTGAAGCGGCTGGTGAAGGTCGAGGCACCATGCTTGGCAACGCCGCGCACCGACATGCAGGTATGCTCGGCCTCGATCAGCACGGCAACGCCGCGGGGCTTGAGGATCTCGTCGATAGCCGCCGCGATCTGCGCCGTCATGTGCTCCTGGGTCTGGAGCCTGCGGGCGAAGATGTCGGTCAGGCGCGCAAGCTTCGACAGGCCGACGACGCGTTCCACCGGCGTATAGGCGATGTGCGCCTTGCCGTAGAACGGCATCATGTGATGCTCGCACTGCGAGGTGAACTCGATGTCGCGCACCAGCACGAAGTCGTCATAGCCGGCCGTCTCGCCGAAGGTGCGGTCGAGCACCTCGGCCGGGCACTGGTGGTAGCCCTGATAGAGCTCGTCAAAGGCCTCGACCACACGGCGCGGCGTGTCGAGCAAGCCTTCGCGCGCGGTGTTCTCGCCGATATAGGCGAGCAGCGTCTTCACCGCCGCTTCCGCCTCTGCGCGCGCGGGGCGCGGCTGGTCGGCGCGGACGGCGGCCGCGAGGAATTCGGCAGGGTCGAGCTCAGCCGGGCGGCTCTCGGGCTGGCGGTCGGAGGGCTTGCCCGGGCGGATGGATTTGATCGTAGCGTCCATGTCTACTCCGTTCGACGGCCTAACGGCCGGAGTGTCACCGGCAGACGGGGCGGCAAGCCGCCGGACGCCTGAAGAGAACAGTTTTGACGAAAAAGGCCCTTGGGTCATCACGCTGGCAGCGCAGGTCTGGACCGCTGTGCCGCACCGCTGGACTGTTTTTCCGCCAGTTCCGCCCCTATATAGGACCGTGGACGGCGCCCGCCAAGGCCGATCCGGTGCGGAAGTGTTGGACTCCATCACATGCTGAACGACATCTATAACAAGCGGATCATCGAACTGGCCGGGAATATTCCACGCCTCGGACGGCTGCCGGACCCCGACGCCACCGCCACCGCCCACTCCAAATTGTGCGGCTCGACCGTGAAGATCGACCTCAAGATGGAGGGCGACAAGGTCACCGACTTCGCCCATGACGTGAAGGCCTGTGCCCTCGGACAAGCCTCTTCATCCATCATGGCAAGTCGCGTCGTCGGCTCGACTGCGAGCGAACTCCGCGAGTTACGCGAAACCGTTCGCAAGATGCTCAAGGAGAACGGCGCGCCTCCTGAAGGCAAATGGGAAGAGATCAAATTCCTCGAGCCGGTCCGCGACTACAAGGCGCGACACGCCTCGACCCTCCTGACCTTCGATGCCGTGGTCGATGCCATCGGCCAGATCGAGGCGAAAGCCAAGCAGCCGGCCACGGCGCAGGGCTGATTTGGTCGAGGTCATTCCGGCGCGCGCCGGAATGACGATCAGGGAAATCCTACTTCTGCGAGCCTGCGCTTTGCGCCGCACCGGTCGGCACCACGGCTTCCGCCGTCTTGGTCGACTTGACGGGCTGCGGCTCCGCTTCCGCGCCGAACCTCGCCTGGGTCTTCGGTGCAAGTTCCGCCACCGCGGGCGCCGCGACGTCCACATGCGGCAGCACGTCGGCCACCAGATTGGTGGTGACGAGATTGGTAAGCTTCAGCTCGCCAACATCCAGCTCGTGCAGATCTTCCCACGGCGGCACGCTGAGCGCGAGCGAGAGCAGGTCGCCGGCGCCGCCCATATCGAACGTGTATTTGGCGAGCCGGCCGATGTCGCGCTCCACGATCATCAGGTCCTGCGCGCTGTAGCTCGCCGCCTTGGCATCGTCGGCACGATCGCCCATCCAGATCTGGTGGACCCGGACGTGAGCTGCTTCCGGCACGTAGCGCTTCTTGCCGGCCAGCAGCAGGAACACGCACATGGATTCGCAATAGGCTTCGGGCGCAACCGCCGGACGGGCCGACTGCCCGCTGCGGTTCTGAACGCTGATGCCGACGGTGGTCGAAAGTCCAAGATTGCGGAAGCGCCGGCCGAGCGTGATCGCGTCGTTGACGGAACCGCCGCTGGAGTCGAGCACCACGGTCGCACCGCCAAGCTGGCGTCCCCGCGAAAATTCCTCGAAATCCCTCGGCGTATCAGCGGTGATGATGCCGACCGCGCTGACCCAGCCGCGGCAGTTCGGGTCGCAGGCGACCCAGTTGAACTTCATCGGCAGCTTGCGCTCTTCGAGGGCGGCGCCGGCATGAGCCGTTGTGCCGGTCGTGGCGACAGCTCCGAAGAGCGCGGCGCCAAGCGCGGCTGCCCCAAGCAACAACCAGCCGCGACGGTCGAGGGAGTTCAGAAGTCTCAATCTGGTTCCTTCCCCAAGCCCCAAAGGTTCCCCAACAGTCCTCGGTAGCGCCCTCTGAGTCCATCATACGGGCGTATGTTTCTACACACGGTCGTCATAAAAATGGTATCCGGGGGAATACAGATCGTCCACAGGTACTTGCTGCACTGCTCCCAAAAAGCACGGGAAATATGGCGCAGAAACAACAACTTGCGGTTCCCTGCGCCGGAACCGCGCAATACCTAGCTCACGATCGCAGCACAGCGCCCATGAAGCATTCAACCTGCGAGCACTGTTCCACTCCCATCGAGGGCGCGCTCCGGCTCCCGCGCCGATTCGGCCGCGCACTGATCTGGCTCTACCGCCACACGCTCTCGCCGCTGGTCGGCTACAATTGCCGGCACCTGCCGACCTGCTCCGTCTATGGCGACGAGGCGATCGAACGGTTCGGCCTGTGGGCCGGCGGCTGGATGACGCTCGCGCGATTGCTTCGCTGCAATCCTTTCGGCACATCGGGAATCGACAACGTGCCCCTCACCGCACCGCAAGGCGCGCGCTGGTATCTACCCTGGCGCTACGGCCGCTGGCGCGGCGTCAACGCGTCCTGATATCACCAGGAACGCCGCGGCGCTTCGCGCATCGCTGCCTTGAATGGAACCGGAACTTCCCCCCTCGCGTTGTTGTGATGCTCCTACGGGAGGAAACAAGAATGCGCTGGAAAATCAGCCCTCATTTTCACTTCAGGCTTGGTCCACATCCTGGTTCCAGAGGGCATCACGACCCCAGAACCCTCGACATGATTGCCATCATTGCGCTGCTGGCGCTCGTGGTCGGCTCCGGCTGGTATCTGGCAACGAGCCTTGCCACGGCGCCGAGCACCACGGCCTTCATCGTGCCGAGCCAGAGCGTGCACTGGTAGGCTGGACGTTAGAGATCGAGCACCAACCGATCTGCACCGGGTTTGGCGACATATCATCAGATGGCGTTCGCGTTCGTACGGCTGGTTGTCATCGCCCGGAGCGCGTGACACCCGCCTCAACAGGCAACCTAACGAAACCAGAAAAAGCGCCCGTGCGGTGGCGGGATCGACTCGGGCGGACGCAGCCGCTTCGGACGCGGCGGCTTTGGCGACGGCTCGGCGGACGAGGTGGTCTCCGCAGCCGGCGCCGTCTCGCTTCCCGGCACCCTCACCGACAGCAGCAAGTTCGATTCATGCGTCCGCCAGCGATAGCCGACGCCGAAATCGATCGGCTGGGCGCGCGTGAACAGTTCGGCGTAGCGCTCCTGGTAGCGGCCGGGGAATTCGTCGATCGGTCCGAGATAGCGGCCGAACGGGAAGAACCGCCACTGTTGCGCATTGTAGTTCGCAAGCGGAATGCCGGAATCGTCCTGGATGATGGTCGCGCTGTTGGCCAGCAGCCAGTTGCGAGCGACGGAGAAGTCGCCCTTGTGCAGGAGATAGGACGCGCTCTTGAGCAGGCTGTTGCCGGGCCCGAGCGTCTCGCAGAATTTCAGAAATCCCGTGTTGCGCGCGCTGGCATTGGAGAGATCGGTCGAGAAATAGTACAGCGTGCGCGCCTCGCCGTCGCTTCCGGCAAAGGTGATGCGGACACCGCGCGTCGCGTTCCGTCCCGGATTGTCGCCTCCCGTATGCACCCCGCCCTTGTCGTCGAGCGCGATCATCTCGACATTGCGGATGGTCTTGCCGGAGCGCGCGAGGAAGACATAGAGGATCGGCAACGTGCCGTTGACCTGGTTGGCGTGCAGGTCGACCTTCATGTGCTTGGTGATGAAGAAGGAGAAGTTCAGGATCGAGCCGAGCGAACGCTCGACATTGTAGAGCGCGGCACCGACCGAGCCGCGCGGCAGCCGCGTCAAGTCAGGCACCGCGCCGACCGGCTCCAGCGCGCCGAGCACGTAGGTGCTGGCCTTGGAGTAGAACGCATCGGCGTAGAGGAAGTCGGGGCCGCTGAACAAGTAGAACATGGTCGGCCGGGGCGCGGCCAGATTGACGTCGGCCCAATTGCGGATCTTCGAGAGCTGCCGCTGCTCGAGCTGGGCGAAGGCGCCGTCGAAGAATTTTGCGTGGCGCTGCCAGCCCGGGTCTTTGGTGAGCGGCACCAGCGGCGAGTCCGGCGAAGGCTGCATGCCCGCGAGAAAGCGCGCGGTATCATCGAAGGTGACGTCGGCGGCACGTGCAGACGAGACGGCCGCGGCCAGCAGGGCAAGAGCGACGGCCGCAATTCTCATGGGTCGAAACATGTCTATTCGCGGTGTGATGACGTACCAGCGGCGACCGGCCGCCTGCGGAAAACAGCATAGATCAACAGGCCCGAGAGCATGAGCAGCATCCCCGCCAGCGACTGCACCGGCCGCTCGGTCAACAGGTAGTACATCATGAACGCGGTCACGAGCAGGAAAACGAGCGGCGTGAACGGGTATCCCCAGGCGCGATAGGGCCGCGGCAGGTCGGGATCGGTGATGCGCAGCTTGACGACGCCGGCGACTGTGAAGAACGAACAGAACAGCAGCGCGAACTGGATGAAGTCGAGCACCGCCTCGAAGCTGCGCGTGAACAGCAGCAGATTGGCGACGGCAAGCTGAAACAGGATGGCATAGGCCGGCGCGCCGCTCACCGATCGCTTCGAGAACACGCGCAGGGCCGGAATGTCCTCGCCCATCGTCATCATCACGCGCGGGCCGATCCACATCATCGCGCTGATCGAGGAGATCAGGCCGACGCAGATCATCGCACCGACGATCCGGCCGCCAAGGCTGCCGAAGATCGCGCTGCCGGCGACGCTGGCAACGTCGAGCTGGCCGGCCAGCGCACCGACCGGCGTCGAGTAGAGAAACACCGCATTCAGCGCGACGTACAGAACCAGCACGATCATCGTGCCCGCGAGCAGCGCGCGCGGCAGATCGCGTTGCGGCATGTTCATCTCGCCGATGATGTAGGTCGCGGCATTCCAGCCCGAGAACGAGTACATCACGAAGACGAGGCCGATCGCGAAGGGCGCGCTGACGATATGCGCGAGATCACCCGGCTGCGGCGTGAAGACAATCGGCTGCGGCGTGCCGATGACGAAGCCGGCGAGCAGGAAGGCGACGATCAGCACGACCTTGAGGATGGTCGAGATCAGCTGGAAGGTCGAGGAGTGCCTGACGCCGGTCAATTGCACGATCGAGACCAGCCACACCACGCCGATGGCAAGCGGGATCGGCGGCAGATCGGGGACGACCGATTTCGCGTATTCGCCGAACGCCATCGCCGCAAGCGCGACAGGCGCTGCGAAGCCAACCGTCGCCGAGACCCAGCCGGCGAGAAAACCGAAGGCGGGATGATAGGCGCGGCCGAGGAAATTGTACTCGCCGCTCGAGCGCGGAAACATGGCGCCGAGCTCGCTGTAGGAGAACACCCCGCACAGCGCGACGATGCCGCCGATGGTCCAGAGCAACAGGATCGAGAAGCCGGACGGGATGTCCTTGACCTGGAAGCCGAGGCTGGTGAAGACGCCGACCCCGATCATGTCGGCAACGACGATGGCGGTTGCGACCAGAACGGAGACCCCCGGCCCGCTCCCCGTCAGCCGGCCGGTCCAGGGCGCGGGTCCCGCATCTGATGCCGTCATCGGGGTCCTCAACCTCAGGCGTCACGTGTCGTGGAGAGCATCGTGCAGTCTGGTCCAGTCAATTCAAGCAGGGTTAACAAGGGTTAAATGAGGCGCATGGAATCGGTATTGCGGCACCTTTTGTGCACGATCCTAGGCAACAAAGCCCCGTAAACACCTGAGAATCCCGTTTCGCACCCCCACAATCAGGACACGATTGCATGGTCCCCTTGAGCATTCCGGATTTGGGGAAGTTTCTCCGGACACTTAACGTCGCCTAAACGCCAGTCGGCTCAATTAGCTTGAATATTGCCGCTGGGCTTGTGGACATGACTTGGGGTCATGGGTGGATGGTCGGGGCCGCTCCGAAATTGAGAGCTGACATTCGTGCTGATCGGACGCTGTCCGGCGCGCGCAGTGGTGCGCGCCGGATCGCGCTGGTCTCAGCCTTGGTGCCGCTGTCGCTCACGCTGGTTCAATGCGGCAGGGCTCCCAACCCGGCGGCGCTCGCGGCGAACTCGCAGGCTAACGTCCAAATCGTAGCGAAGACCAATCCTCAGGTCGCAAGCAGCGACACGTTCGAAGATCGCTTCCCCGCTCCGCAATTCAAGGAGCGCTTCCCGTCGGCGAGCGAGAGTCTTCTGCAACGGCAGATGTCGGACTTCTCGCCCAAACGCGCCGTCCAGCAGCAGCCTCAGCCGGAGCAGGCGCCGTACAAGGTCGCCTCACTCGCACCGCAGGTCCCCTACCAGCGTCCGGCACGCGAAGACCTGACGACACTCGTCAGCATGAAATCGTCGGCCTTCCCCTATTTTGGCAACAACCCCGCCTCCGACGCGCCATTCCTCAACATCTCCAAGGGCGATCGCCGCGGCCACCGCAGCTATTCCGGGCGCGTCTACTGGCAGGACGAGACTTACAGCGACAGCCGCGTGCTGATGCACGTGCCCGAGCATTTCGACGTGCGCAAGCCGGGCGTGATCGTGGTGTTCTTCCACGGCAACGGCGCAACGCTGGAGCGCGACGTGCGCGACCGCCAACTCGTACCGCAGCAGGTCACCGATTCCGGCGCCAACGCCATCCTGCTGGCGCCGCAGATGGCGGTCGATGCCGCCGATTCCAGCGCCGGCAAGTTCTGGCAGGCGGGCGGCCTCAAGCGCTTCATGGAAGAGTCGGCGGCCCATCTGGCCCGGCTCACCGGCGATCCCAACAACGCCCGCGCCTTCGCCAACATGCCGATCGTGATCGTCGGCTATAGCGGCGGCTTCCTGCCGACGGCCTGGAGCCTCGAGGTCGGCGGCATCAGCGACCGCGTCCGCGGCGTCGTCCTGCTCGATGCCGTCTACGGCGAAATGGACAAGTTCGCCTCCTGGATCGAGAGCCACCGCTCCGGCTTCTTCGTCAGCTCCTACACCCGCTACACCGCGCGGCGCGACCGCGAGCTGATGAGCATGTTGCGGCAAAAGGGCATCAGCGTCTCCGAGGACATGGACGGCCCGCTCCGTCCCGGCAGCGTGGTGTTCGTCGAAACCGGCGACGGGATCACGCATCGTGATTATGTGACGCGCGCCTGGACCCGGGACCCGCTCAAGGACGTGCTGGTGAAGATGTCGGCGACGCCGTCGTTGGCGCTGACGCGCGTTGCGTCCACCAATCCGGCCGCATCGAGCCGCTAGCCGATATTGCGCGCGCCGGCATTTGGCCGCGCTGCCCGCAATTGCCGCAGGCTATGATCAAAATGTGATGTTGATGGCCGACATCCCCGGGAGCCACCGGATTGCTTCCGCTGGCAACGCTCATAATTTGCCGGCCAAGTTTTAGCTTGAATTCTGCGGGGACAGACGGTGCGTCAGGGACTGTACAAGGTCGACTTCCACACGGTTCATGGAACCGGCTGCGGCGTCGTCTATGTGACGGATGGCAAGATGCGCGGCGGCAATTCCGCCTTCGCTTTCATCGGGACCTACGTCGGGGAAGGCGACAGCATCAAGGTCAAGATTTCGACCCAGCGCTACAACGACGATCCGTCCTTCAAGCCGCTGTTCGGGCACGACAGGATCACGCTGACGCTGGCCGGCCGTGAGGACGGCGACACGGCGGAATTCGAAGGCACCGCGCTGCAAGTGCCGGGCGTTGCCTTCAGGGCCGTGCTGAGCCGGATCAGCGACTAGCCGTCCGGCTTCCAGACCTCGGCTCTTGATCTTCAGGTCTTGATGGTCAGGTCTTGATCTTCAGGTCTTGGGCAGCTTCGGAATGCTCTCGGCAAAGCCGTTGAAGCAGGCCAGCCGCTCGTCCTCTTCCTTGAAGAAGCGGCAATCGGCGTAGCCCTTGGCCTTCGCCGGTTTCGGCTTCGGCGCCGGCGCGATCACGGCGTCGTAGCAGTTGAGGCGGTCCTTGGTGCCGTCATCGAGGTCGAGGCAGGCCTGGAGCCGTGCCGCGATCGACTGCGGCTTGCCCTTCGGCGCTGCGGCCGGCTTGGCCGCGGCCTCTTTGGTCCCTTTGGGCGTGACCTGCACCAGCGGCTTGTCCCCCACCATGGGTGGCTTGTCGGTTTGTGCAAACGCGGAGGCTGAATAGAGCACCGCGGCAACCGCCAGAATCATCCTCATGTCAGTCAACTCTCTTTGGTCCCCATGCCTCGCCTTCTAGCGCTCCCGCGCGTGGTTTGCCAAGCACCTTGCGCATAGGAAAACGCACCCTTCAGGCCGTGGTGGCAGCAGCCGGCCGGGGCCGGGTCAGAACCACGAGGATCAGCGCCAGGACGACGAAGCCGACCGCGACGAAACCAAGCGGATGCAGCAGTTCGCGGGCGAACAGCAGCCCGCCGATGGCGGAGCCGACAGCCTGGCCGACATAGAGGACGGAGGTGTTGAGCGCGACGGTCGCCGATGCGAGCGGCGGCGCAGCCGCGACCAGCCGCACTTGCTGCATCGAATTGGTCGAGGCAAAGCCGAGGCCCCAGATCGCGACCGCGAGCGCCATCAACACCAGGCTCCCCGCGCCGAGCGCCCAGCCGGTGATGCCTGCAAGCAGCAGGCAGGTGAACAGCAACGACGTCCGATAGGGCCCCCAGGTGTCGACGATGCGGGTCGCGATGACGACGCCGAGGAAGCCGCAAACACCGTAGACGCCGAACACCATGCCGATTGCATCCGGGCTCGCCTCGGTCAGCTTCTTGAGCAGCGGACCCATGAAGGTGAACACCACGAACTGCCCGGACATTTGCAGCATCGTGATCGCAAGCAGCAGCAGGATCGTCCTGCTGCGGCCGACCGCGCTCCACGTCTTCAGGTCCACCGGCGTGCCCTTCAGGCCCGCCGGCAGGCGCAGCAGCAACAACAGGAAGCTGATGCAGCCGAGCGCGCCGATCCCGCCATAGGCCGCGCGCCAGCCGTAGCGGCTGGCGATGAAAGTAATCAGCGGGAGACCGACGGCCGCAGCTAACGACCAGCCGAGAAAGATGTAGGCGATGGTGCTGCCCCGCCGCTCCACCGGCACGATCAGCGCCGCCGTGCCCGCAGCCTGCGGCGTGTAGAGCGCGCCGACCGCCAGCATCAGCAGGCGAATGATGAGGAGACTTGTGTAGTCAGGGGCAAATGCCGAGGCGAGATTGCCAAGGGCGAGCACCGCAAGCGTGGTCGCAAGCAGCGTCCGCCGCTCGATGCGGCTGGTCAGCCACGCCGTCAGCGGCGAGCCGATGCACAGCGTAATCGCGCCGAAGGTGATCAGGAGCCCCGCGGCATGGATGGTGATACCGAGCCCGGTCGACAATTCCGGCAGCATGCCCGCCGGCGCCAGCACCGAGCAACCGGTGACGAGATTGCCGAGCATCAGGGTGGTTGGCGTGAAACGGCCGGCAGCAGGCGAATTTTCCATGCAAATGCATGTAGAGCGGGCCTGCGGCCATTGAAAGGGTATCGCACGAAATAGTTGGTTCACGGCCCCGGCTTTTGCGCGCCACTTTCTTGGAAATGCCGGATTGCACAGGCCGAATCGCCTGATATATCGCTCGTTCCCGCTTACCTGCGCTCGTTCGCAGGAGTGAGCCTCAGGAGAAAAGCATGACCGACCAGCCCAAATCCGAATCCGGCTTTCAATACAGCCTCAGCAATCTGAGACCCGTGACCCCGCCCGAAAAGATCACCCTCACCTTCCCCGACGGCGCCCGGCGCGAATACGCCAAGAGCATCACCGGCCTCGAGATCGCCAAGGGCATTTCGCCGTCGCTGGCCAAGCGCACGGTCGCGATGGCGCTCGACGGCGTGGTCGCCGACCTCGACGATCCCATCGAAGCCGATGCCAAGATCGAGCTGATCAACCGCGACGATCCGCGCGCGCTCGAGCTGATCCGCCACGACTGCGCCCACGTGCTCGCCGAAGCCGTGCAGACGCTGTGGCCCGGCACGCAAGTCACCATCGGTCCCGTGATCGAGAACGGCTTCTACTACGACTTCTTCCGCAACGAGCCGTTCACGCCGGAAGACTTTGCCGCGATCGAGAAGAAGATGCGCGAGATCATCGCGCGCGACAAACCCTTCACCAAGGAAGTCTGGGATCGCGAGAAGACCAAGCAGGTGTTCCGCGACAAGGGCGAGGCGTTCAAGGTCGAGCTGGTCGACGCCATTCCCGGCAACGAGCCGATCAAGATCTACTACCAGGGCGACTGGTTCGATCTCTGCCGCGGCCCGCACATGACCTCGACCGGCAAGGTCGGCAACGCCTTCAAGCTGATGAAGGTGGCCGGCGCCTATTGGCGCGGCGACAGCAACAACCCGATGCTGACCCGCATCTACGGCACGGCGTTCGCGAAGCAGGAGGACCTCGACGCTTATCTGAAGCAGATCGAGGAAGCCGAAAAGCGCGACCATCGCAAGCTCGGGCGCGAGCTCGACCTCTTCCACTTCCAGGAAGAAGGTCCGGGCGTCGTGTTCTGGCACGCCAAGGGCTGGACCATCTTCCAGCAGCTGATCGCCTATATGCGCCGGCGCCTCGCCGGCGACTACAGCGAGGTCAATGCGCCGCAGATCCTCGACAAGTCCTTGTGGGAGACCTCGGGCCATTGGGGCTGGTATCGCGAGAACATGTTCGCAGCGCAGTCGGCCGGCGACGAGGCCGAAGACAAGCGCTGGTTTGCGCTGAAGCCGATGAACTGCCCCGGCCACGTGCAGATCTTCAAGCACGGCCTGAAGAGCTACCGCGACCTGCCGTTGCGCCTCGCCGAGTTCGGCGTGGTGCATCGCTATGAGCCCTCCGGCGCCATGCACGGCCTGATGCGCGTGCGCGGCTTCACCCAGGACGACGCGCACGTCTTCTGCATGGAAGACCAGCTCGCCGACGAGTGCCTCAAGATCAACGACCTGATCCTGTCGACCTACGCCGACTTCGGCTTCACCGGCGATCTCACGGTGAAGCTCTCGACCCGGCCCGAGAAGCGCGTCGGCACCGATGCGATGTGGGATCACGCCGAGCGCGTGATGGCGACGGTGCTGCGCGAGATCCAGTCGCAGAACAATCACATCAAGACCGAGATCAATCCGGGCGAAGGCGCCTTCTACGGGCCGAAGTTCGAATATGTGCTGCGCGACGCCATCGGCCGCGACTGGCAGTGCGGCACCACGCAAGTCGACTTCAACCTGCCGGAGCGGTTCGGTGCGTTCTACATCGACCATGACAGCGGCAAGAAGGCGCCGGTGATGGTGCACCGCGCGATCTGCGGCTCGATGGAGCGCTTCATCGGCATCCTGATCGAGCACTATGCCGGCAATTTCCCGCTCTGGCTGTCCCCGGTGCAGGTGGTGGTCACCACCATCACCTCGGAGGCCGACGAGTATGCCAAGCAGGTGCTGGAACAGGTCCGGCGCGCGGGGCTTCGGGCCGAGATCGACCTGCGCAACGAGAAGATCAACTACAAGGTCCGCGAGCACTCGCTGGCCAAGATTCCGGCGCTGCTCGTGTGCGGCAAGAAGGAGGCCGAGACGCAGTCGGTCTCCGTCCGCCGGCTCGGCAGCGACGGCCAGAAGGTGATGACGACGGTGGAGGCGCTCGCCGCCCTCGTCGACGAGGCCACCCCACCGGACGTCCGGCGGGCGCGCGACGCGGCCTGATCCCTGAAATCGATCTAAACTCGCTTTCGGTTGCGGGCGTGCATGCTTATCTCGGCATGGCACGCCCGACGACCAGCCGAAGAGGACATCGCAGTGCCCGACGCCATCGAACTCCTGAAAACCCGTCGCTCGGTCAAGCCGCGCGAGATGACCGGGCCCGGCCCCTCCCCCGCCGAGCTCGAAACCATCCTCACCATCGGTGCGCGCGTGCCCGACCACGGCAAGCTCGCGCCCTGGCGCTTCATCATTTTCGAGGGTGACGCCCGCGAGCGGGCCGGCGAGGTCATCGCGACGGTCTTTGCCCGCAAGAATCCGGACGCGCCGGCGGCGAACATCGAGACCGAGCGCAAACGCCTCACCGACGCGCCGCTGGTGATCGGTATCGTCAGCTTCACCAAGCCGCATCCGAAGGTGCCGGCGTTCGAGCAGGAATTGTCGGCCGGCGCCAGCGTCATGAACATTGTCACGGCCGCGACCGCGCTCGGCTACGGCGCCTGCTGGCTGACCGGCTGGTTCGCCTTCGATCGCGACGTGCTGGACGGCCTCGGCCTCAAGCCGGACGAAAAGCTCGCCGGCCTCGTCCATATCGGCACGCCGACCAAGCCCAGCGAAGACCGTCCGCGGCCGTTCCTTTCGGAAATCGTGACGCGTTTTTAATCGATGCCTTGTTGACGCCTCCGACGTCTTGCGGCTTTGATCCCGGCGAGGGAGGAAGCCCGGATGAAGCGTCGTGAATTTCTGGTCGGGGCCGCGCTGCTGGCCGGCACGATGGGGCGCAGCCGCTCCGCCGACATCCCTGCCCCGTCGGCCGACGGACTTGAGCGCATCACCGCGTATTTTGACAACGAGGTGACGCTTGGCCGCCTGCCGGGCGCGGTGGTCCTGGTGCAGCAGCACGGCAAGCCGGTCTATCTGAAGAACTTCGGCGTGCGCGACACCAGGACCGGCCTTGCGATGACGCCGGACACGATCTTCGCCATCCACTCCATGACCAAGCCGATCACGTGCCTGGGCGCGATGATGCTGATCGACGAGGGCAAGCTCGCGCTCGCCGACCCCGTGTCGAAATACGTCCCGCTCTTCGCCGACACCAAGGTAGGCTTGGAGCCGGAGGGCACCTCGAAGGTCGAACTCGAGCCGCCGATCCGTCCTGTCAACATCGAGGATCTGCTGCGGCAAACCTCGGGCATCAGCTACGACTATATCGGCGCTCCATGGGTGATGCAGGTTTACCAGGCCGCCGATATTTTCGAGGGGCCCTTCAACAACAGGCAATTCGCCGACCGCATCGCCAAGCTGCCGCTCACGCGCCAGCCCGGAACGCTGTGGCGCTACGGCCATTCCACCGACGTGCTCGGCGCCGTTATCGAGATCATCTCGGGCCAGACGCTGTATGAATTCCTCAAGCAGCGCATTCTCGATCCGCTCGGAATGAGCAGCACCAAATTCGTGCTGAAAACGCCGGAGGAGCGCGCCCGGATGGCGCGGCCGCTGCCGAGCGACCCGGTCCTGCTCGCCGGCGAGCGCGACCGCCTCGACCATCCCGAATGGGAATCCGGCGGCGGCGGGCTACTCTCGACCATCACCGACTATCAGCGCTTCTCGCAGATGCTGCTCAATGGCGGCGAGTTCGAGGGCAAGCGTTACCTCAGCCCCGCCGTGTTCAAGGCCATGACGACCGATCACGTCGGGCCCGGCTCCGGCGTGGGGCGCGACTATTTCTATTTCCCGGGCGACGGTTTTGGCTATGGCTACGGCATCGGTGTACGCACCGATCCCGGCAATGCGAAGCCGCCGCCGGCCGGATCGATCGGCGAATTGAAATGGGACTCAGGCAGCGGCACCTATTTCGGCGTCGATCCCAAGCTCGACATGGTCTACCTCTTGATGCAGCAGACCCAGAACGAGCGCAGCCGCATCACGCCCGCCTTCAAGGAACTGGTCTACGGCTGCTATCCCGAAGGGCTACGCCGCCCGTGAGGCGCGCTGGCCGAAATCGGCCAGCAGCTTTGCGATCTCGGCGGCGGGCCGCGCCGCGCTGAACAGAAACCCCTGCACCTCGTTGCAGCCTTCGGCGCGCAGCCAGTCGAGCTGATCCTCGGTCTCGACGCCTTCAGCCGTCGTGGTGATGTTGAGGCTGCGGCCGAGGCCGGAGATCGCGCGCACGATCGCGACGCAATCGGGCCGCTGCGCCAGATCCTTCACAAACGAACGGTCGATCTTGATCTTGTCGAACGGGAAGCTACGGAGATAGCTCAGGCTCGAATAGCCGGTGCCGAAATCATCCATGGAGATGCTGACGCCGAGCTCGCGCAATTGATGCAGGATCGCAAGATTGGCATCGGTCTCCGCCAGGAAGATCGACTCGGTGATCTCGAGCTCGAGTCGCTTCGGCGACAGGCCGGACTGCGCAAGCGCGGAAATCACGACCTGGACCAGGTTGCGGCTGCGGAATTGCGCCGGCGACAGATTGACCGCGACCTTGACGTCGACAGGCCATTTCACCGCCTCCGCGCAGGCCTCGCGCAGCACCCACTCGCCGAGCTGGGTGATGAGGCCGATGTCCTCGGCGACCGGAATGAATTCCGCTGGCGAGATCATGCCCTTGTCAGGATGACGCCAGCGCAACAGCGATTCGAAGCCGGAGATGCGGTCGGACGCGATCGACACCAGCGGCTGGTAATGCAGCTCGAACTCGCCATTGGCGAAGGCGCGACGCAGATCGAGCTCCATGTCGCGGCGCTTCTGCGCCTGGAGGTCCATCTCGCGCTCGAAGAAATGGTGCACGCCGCCGCCGTCGGACTTCGCCCGGTACAGCGCCATGTCGGCATTGCGCATCAACTCCTCCGACGTCGTGCCGTCGCCGGGCGACAGCGCGATGCCGATGCTGGCGCCGATCACCATCTCCTGGCCGTCGAGATCGTAGGGCGCCTTCAGCATGTCGATCAGCAAGGTCGCGCAGGCGCTGGCTTCGTTCGGCGAGACGTCGGCTGCCAGGATCACGGCGAACTCGTCGCCGCCAAGCCGGGCCGCGAGATTGCCGCCGCGCACCGCGGTGGTGAGACGTTCGGCAACTTGCTTCAGCAGGCGATCCCCCACCGGATGCCCGAAGGAATCGTTGATGTTCTTGAACAGGTCGAGATCGATATAGAGCACGCCGACCCGTTTTCCGCCGGCCTGGTCGAGCGCCTGCTTCAAGCACTGCTGGAAATGTTCGCGGTTCGGCAGATCGGTGAGCCCGTCATGGTGCGCCATGTGGGCGATCCGCGCCTCGGCCTTGCGCCGCTCCGTGATGTCGACCACCGCGACCAGATAGCCGTCGCGATCGTCGAAGGCGACGCGGCGGCCGAAAGTGAGCACCTCGATCTCGCTGCCGTCGGCGCACAAATGGCGCCAGTTGCGCGAGGAGTGATAGGTGTCGCCGATGCGTTCGAGCGCCTCGGCGTGGCTGTCCCACTCGTCCTCGGGCCAGATCTCGTGCAGCTTCATCCGCAGAAAGGTGGCGCGGCTGTAGCCGTAGTGCTGGACCGCGGCATCGTTGACGCTGAGAAATTCCTTGGTCTGTGCCTCGAACACCCACATCGGCATCGGGTTGTTGTCGAACAGCAGGCGAAACGAGGCGTCGCGCCGCTTCAACGCGGTGACGTCGGAGATCGTCAACGAGACCAGATCGGCGAAGGCGGTGGCACTGAGCCGAAGGTAACGTCCGTCCTCCTCGATCTCGAGCTGCTCGCCGCGGCCGCCGGAGACGACCTTGAGCAGGAAGTCCATGATTTCGGGCGAGGCCAATAGCGTATTCCCCTCGCCGATCCGCCGCCACAACAGGCCCGCGCTCGCGGCTTTCAGCAGCGCTCCGGCGCTCTTGTTGTGGTGCACGATCTGGAGATCGAACGGCTTGCCTGCGGCATCGCGCAGCGTCGCCAGCGAAACCACGGCGTCATCGGTCGACGAGAAGATCGCGTCCAAGAGATTGTATTGCGCGCCGCGCTCGTTGATGTAGGCGCCAACCAGCGTGGCGCCCCAGCGCGAGGCGGTCGGCAACGCCAGCACATCGTAGGTCCGGACCATGCCGTCACGCACGCAATGCGCGCTGCCCTGATGCGGACGTCCGTTCTCGAGCGCGCTCGTCACAGCTTCCGACAGCGCCGTGGCGCAATCGGGCGAGAGCTCGGCGACCGGGATATCCCAGCGCTCCTCGCCGAGCCATTTCTGCACGTAACGCCCGCTGCGCGACAATTCGAGCGCGCCATCATTCTTCAGCAGCGCGATGTGGTCGGCGAGCCGTCCGAGGCTCCCAAGCATCACGTCCTCATAGCGCGGCAGCCGTTCGCCCGGCTTCAACGCGGCACGCCATTTGCGTTGAAGCACCGGGATGTCGTCAAACATTTCGGCGGCCGGTTTTCCCGGCATCTTCTTCGCGGCAGTCATTGCAGTCCCCAACGCACTTTCCCAGGGCATCCAATGCAGCCGCGCTTAATGCCGTGTAAAAAGGACGCAGCCGCGGGTTCCATTCGGCGATTATGACAGTTTTAAGTCAGGTGTTGGTTAGTGCGCGTTAGAGACTATGACGGTTGCCTAAAATGCGATGCGTGCGCGTGAGAGTGAAGTTATGGCGCACAGCTGCTTCATCCTCGTCATTGCGAGCGCAGCGAAGCAATCCAGACTGCCGCCGCGGAAAGATTCCGGATTGCTTCGCTGCGCTCGCAATGACGGAGTGCGCAGGAGCTGCGCCCGCCTCTCTCGTGTCCCGGACGCGACGCAGCGCGTAGCGGTGCGGCGCAGAGCCGGGACCCAGCAGGTGACACAACACGCTGACGCATGGGCCCCGGCTCTGCAGCGCATCACTTCGTGCTGCGCAGCGTCCGGGGCACGAGAGTGTCGTTGAGTGAATGACATGGGCTCGCATCCTCGCGGCGCATTTCGCCCGAGCTTTGCCTGATCGCCTCACCCTCAAATGAAAGAGGGCGCAGGGAAGACCGGGAGCCCGCTGGCACCCGAGGTCCACTGTGCGAAATTGTGGTGAGAAATCTGCACAGCGGCATACAGGTGTAGCCAGGACATCCCGGCCTTCCCTGCGCAGTGGTTGGAACGGCGTATGTCGTGCTCTCCCCGGGGAGCGATGCACTATTGCCCCCGTCGCCTTGCAGATGGCTGATGCGCGCCCGGCTGGGCAACACGCACCACCACAAGACTTGGCGCACAGACCCCGGGCGCCAGGACGACACGATTTGGCCGTACGCGGATCACACCGGTCGTGCGTGCGACGTGCTTCGCTCACGGCTGCCCGCCCTGCGATCACCTTCGCACCAGTGTGGCCCACGTCCACCGCCGCCCGGCCCGCGTTCGTGACGATCGCGATACGCCCCTCTTCCTTGGGCCGAAGTGAGGCAACATATACGCCGTTTCCGAATTCTTATAAAGCGAATTATTTTCGTTGAAGGTGATTGACAGCGTTCTGCCCTGAGTTCGGTGTTTTGCCCGTCGGGCAAAACTCGGTAAGCACGATCACCGACAGCGATCGGGCGCGAGAAACCTTCTTACACTGTCCAGAAATACCGACCAGGCCGGCTCGGTCCCCAGCAAGATATGATTGGGACTCTCGAGCGGAACGAATGTTGCGCCTTTAATCCGAGCAGCGAGTTCCTGCCCCTCCGTGAACTTTACGCTCGCGTCGGCACGAGCGTGCAACACCAGGGTCGGCGTTCGTACATCCTGCAGCAGATGCCGCACATCGATTTCGCCGAAGATATTCGTAAGCTTGAAGGCGTTCTGCGGCGACGTCGTAATCCGCTGCAGATCGTTGAACCACTGCGCCTGCTCGGCATTTGCTTCAGGAATGAAGAGGGACGTGAATATCTGGCGAAACACCGGACTTTCTTGCCCCCACCCCTCGAGGACCAGAGTTGTCAATGCCTCCCGGCGGGCCACGTTTGACGGGTCCTGATGGCGCCAACCCTTTGCGTATCCGCCATAAAGAACGAGATGACTGACACGCTCCGGGTGCTTCACGGCGTAGGCTATCGAGATCGCGCAGCCCTGAGAAATGCCAAGCAGGGGAAAACGCTCGAGCCCCGCCGCATCGACGACCGTCTCGAGATCACGCACGAAAGCGTCGAAGGAGATGTCGAAGACATCCCAGTCCGACAAGCCCGTACCGCGTTCGTCGTAGCGCAGGAACGTGTTGTCGCGGCTCAACGCCTCGATCCAGTGCTGCCAGACCGGGCTCGCAAAGTCGAATTCCAGATGATTGAGCCAATTGGCGGCCTTCACCAGCGGTGGCCCGGCGCCGACCGACGCATAGGCGATGCGCACCCCGTCGCGCGCGGTGCAGGTTCGAACGTTCTGCTTGAGCTGCCTCGGCGAAGCCGCCGGCTCAGCGGCGGCCACATCCCCGGGCGGCACCCGATGCTGCGACCGATGTCGCAGGAGTTGCTGGTAGAGCGCCCTCGTCTCCTGATCCGGCTCGACGTTGAGCTCTTTGCGCAGGATCGCCTCGCAGCGCTTGTATTGCCGCAACGCCAACGCGGTCTGCCCCTGCTCGGAGTAGAGCCGCATCAAGGCGCGATCCACCTCTTCCTGCAACGGATCGATCGCCAACAAACGGAGCGCCAACGCGATCGCCTCCTCCCGTGCGCCGATAAGCTGTAATTCCTGCAGCAGCGTATGGAAGGCAGAGGTGGCGACGGCGCGCAACCGGGTCCGCTCGCCCAATAACCACTCGTCGAAAAGATCGGACCGCGCGTTCAGTCCCTCGAGAAAGGGGCCGCGATACAACTCCGCTGCACGTTTCAAATTGGCGATGGACGGATCGGATACCGCATCCTTGAATTCGACGACGTCGGTCGTGACGGCGCCGATATCGAAGCCAAGCAGGTCGTGATCGGCGGACAACGGCAGCTCGGCGCAATCATGTCGCAGCATGCTGATGCATTGGCGCAAGCTTTGTCGCGCCGCGTCCTCGTGACTGTCGGGCCAGAGCAACGCCGCAAGCCGCTCACGAACATGGACGACCCCAGGGTTCATGGCCAGAAATGCCACGAGGGCCTGCGCCTTCTTGTTGCGCAAGGTGACCGGCCCGCCCCGGTCCATGGAAAACGAACCCAGCAAGGTCAACCGCGGCATTCCCACCCTCTCGGCATCAAATGGCGCAATTCTAGCAGCCTCGACCGCGTTTTTGACGGTTTTTTCACGCCTGCCCTGACGAGCCGCTCACCGCCGTCCTCTAGAAAGGAGACAACGCGCTACCCGGCGCACATTTGAAAAGGCACAAACACGTGACCCTGATTTCCCTATCCACATCAAGGCTCGCGGCGCCCTTCGGGCGCCGAGGCATTCCGCTGCTTTTCGCGAGGTTCCGGCGCCTGCTGAACGGTTGGATCGCCGCCGCCATTGCCCATCACGAGCGCCGGGCGGCGCTCGCCGCGCTGCGCCCGCTGGACGACCGGGCGTTGAAGGATGTGGGTCTCTATCGCGGCCCGTTCGATGACCTCATCGAACGCGCTGCACGCTCTCGATGGAGCCGCTTCCGGCAGGCGTGAGACGACCACATCAGTTCAATTCGATCCTCGCCAAAGACCAGGAGAAGATGATGTCTATCACGATTCAAAACGGGCCAGGTACAGCACCCACTCGCCCCTTCGCGCTGGCGATGAAGTCCGCGGCCCTCGTCTACGGGACCAGTGCCTATTTGATCTTTCTGGGCACGTTCCTCTATGCCATCGGCTTCGTCACGCAATATATCGTGCCCAAGACCATCGACACCGGCGCGCCGACCTCGCTAACCAACGCGCTCGCCATCAATCTGCTGTTGCTATCGACCTTCGCGGTTCAGCATAGCGGCATGGCGCGGCAGGGGTTCAAGCGGCTGTTCGCGCGCTTCGCTTCGCCGGTCATCGAGCGCTCCAGCTACGTGCTGCTGGCAAGCCTGACGCTCTTGCTGCTGTTCTGGCAATGGCAACCGATTCCGACGGTCATCTGGAACATCGAGTCTCTCCCTTGGCCGGGCCCGTGATTGCGGGCGAGTTCCTGGGCTGGCTGATTGTGCTCTACAGCACATTCCTCATCAGCCATTTCGAACTGTTCGGCTTGACACAGGTTATCAGCCATTTCGCCGGCCGGCTCACCGCGCCCGTCAAGTTCAAGACGCCGGGCCTGTATCGCCTCATCCGCCACCCGATCTATCTGGGGTTCATCATCGCCTTCTGGTCGACGCCGGTGATGACGCTCGGACACCTGATGTTCGCATCAGTGACAACGGCCTATATCTTCGTCGGCATCTGGCTCGAGGAGCGCGATCTGGTGGCGCTCTTCGGCGACGAGTACCGAAAGTATCGGAAGCGCGTCGCGATGCTGTTGCCGGGCCTTTTCTGAACAGATTGGAAAGGCACCATCGTGACCGGACAGGATTTGATCGATCGTGCAAAAGCCTTCGTCGCGGCAGTCGCCGCGGCGAAGCCCCGCCAGACCGTCGAGGCCTTTTATGCCGATGATATCGTGCAGGAGGAATTTCCAAATCTTCTCCTGCCGCAGGGCGCAGTGCGCGATTTCATCAACTTGCGAGCGTCTTACGACAGATCCCGTTACATCCTTGCCTCGCAATCGTTCGAAATCGTCAACGCCCTTGCGTCAGGCAATTGCGTGGTGATGGAGACGATCTGGACTGCAACACTGGCGGTCGGCGTCGGCAAGCTTGCTCCCGGCGACACTATGCGCGCCCGTTTTGCGCAGTTCTTCGAATTCCGTGACGGGCTGATCTTCAGGATTCGCAACTACGATTGTTTCGAGCGAATCTAGTCCGTAGGGTGAGTTACGCCTGTCGACTGCGCTTCGCACGGCCGAAAGGCTAATCCACCCTGCAGGCCGTCATGCCAACCGTTCGATCACGAGATCCAGCAGCGCGCGCAGGCGCGCCAGGCGTCGGAGATCGCGGTGATAGCCCACATATGTGTCGCGGCCGGGCGGCGTTGCGCCGATGTCGAGCGCGACGAGACGGCGATCGCGGTCGCCGAGGGGGCGTGGCAGCACGGCAAACCCGCCGCCGCCGGCACACAGCTCCGCCTGCGCCTGCCGGTTGTTGCTGCGCGAGGCGATCTCCGCATTCGGCAGCGTGCGCTTCAACCAGATCGCATCTGGCATGTCGGCGAATTCGGCATTCATGGTGACGACACGGGCGCCGCTTCCGTCGCCGGCGCGCGGCGGCTTGCTGCCCTTCCTGCCATACAGCGCGTAGGGAATGTGGAGCAGTTTTCTCGAGATCACCTCGGGCTCGCTGAACGGCTTGATGCGGAACACGAGATCGGCCTCGCGCCGCGGCAGGCTGTAGAGGCGCGCATCGGTCAGGAGCTCGACGATCACCTTGGGATGGCGCTTGCCGAAGGCGGCGATCACCGGCGACAGCATCACCGTGCCGAACCAGTCCGACGACGACAGGCGCAGCATGCCGTCGAGCTGCGTCTCCGCACCCGAGGCGTGGCGCTGAAGCGCGAGCGCCTCCTCCTCGATCCGCTCGGCGTGGCGCAGCACGGCGGCGCCCTCGTCGGTCAGCACAAAACCATCGGCGGTGCGCTGGAACAGCGTTTGTCCCAGCGCGGTTTCGAGCGCGCGAAGCCGCCGCCCCATCGTCGGCTGGGTCTGGCCGATCTTGCGCGCGGCAGCCCCGAGCGTGCCTTCGCGCGCAATCGCCAGGAAGATGCGCAGATCGCTCCAGTCCATCGAAATGACCCCATACAGAAATGCACGATCATCGTACATTCTTGTTCCTTCTCATGCAAAATTTCATGAGCATATTGGAGGCCGACAACGGAGCAAGACGATCATGACGAGACAATCGACGATGCGGGCGGCGATCCTGGAGACCCACAACGCGCCACTGCGCCTCTCAACCGTCTCCACGCCCGAGGTCGGGCCGCGCGAGGTGCTGGTGCGGGTGCGCGCGAGCGCGGTCAATCCGCTCGACACCAAGATCCATGCCGGTGCGGCGGCACATGCGCGTCATCCGCTGCCCGCCATTCTCGGAATCGATCTCGCCGGCGTGGTCGAGCAGACCGGGCGCGACGTGACGCGGTTCAAGCCGGGCGACGAGGTCTATGGCATGACCGGCGGCGTCGGCGGCGTGCCGGGATCGCTCGCCGAATTCGCCGCGGTCGATGCCGACCTGCTGGCGCCCAAGCCCGCCAATCTCAGCATGCGCGAAGCCGCCGCCCTGCCGCTGATCTTCATCACGGCCTGGGAAGGCCTGATCGATCGCGCGGCGCTGAAGGCCGGCCAGAAGGTTTTGATTCATGGCGGTGCCGGCGGCGTCGGCCATGTCGCGATCCAGATCGCGCGCGCCATCGGAGCAGACGTGTTCGCGACCGGCTCGGCAGCGCAGCGCGCCACCATCGAAGGCTTTGGCGCTGTGTTCATCGACCGCGGCACTGCGATCGAAGCTTACGTTGCAGAGCATACCGGCGGCCGCGGCTTCGACATCGTCTACGACACCGTCGGCGGCAAGGTGCTCGATGCCTCCTTCGAAGCCGTGCGCCGTTTTGGCCATGTGGTGAGCGCGCTGGGCTGGGGCACGCACGCGCTTGCGCCGCTGTCGTTCCGCGCCGCCAGCTATTCCGGTGTGTTCACGCTGCTGCCGCTGCTATCAGGCGAAGGCCGCGCGCATCACGGTGAGATCATGGCGGAAGCGACGCGCCTGGTTGAAGCCGGCAAGCTCGCGCCGCTGGTCGATGCAAGGCGCTTCACGCTGGAAAGTGTTGGCGATGCCTACGCTCTGATCCGGGATCACGCCGCCAAGGGCAAGCTGGTCGTCGACATCTGAGGTGAGGCTCGTAGCCCGGATGGAGCTGTCTGCTGCTCCCGCCGCTAGTCCTCGCTGGCCGCCGCGGAGCGATTGCGCAAGTAAGCCTGCGACAACAGGAAGAACAGTGCGCGCTCGCCATGATACTTGGCGGACGGCCGGGTGCGCTCGAAGCCATCGGCAAATATCTTGCCGGACTGGCACACCTGCCATCGCCAGCCAAACCGCTTACGCCTGGTGATGATCACTTCAAACATGCCGACGGGCTTGGTCCCCTGCTTCTGCCGGTCTCGCAAGTCATGCGCCTGCTCCGGCCTCCCCCGTTAGACGGATGCCCGACATATAGCGCAGCAGGACGGAAAGAGAATAAAATTGATTATCGGAAATCCGTATCTTCCACCGGCTATGACGAAGTCGCGACGCTTGCGGAATAAGCCTGTGCTGGCGGTGTTAATCGCTTCCTTCAACGCTGCTTGCAACGCTGCTTGGTAGCGCTGGCAAAGGTATTCAAGTCGGAACACAAGACGCGTATGCCCGGTAAGCGAACGCTCACCGGGCATTCACGCCGCAGCTCAGCGGCCGACTCGCGCCTGGAGATGCGCAGGATAGCGGTCGCCCTGCACGGCGACCTTGGACAGCACCCCTGCAATTGCAGTGAGGTCCGCGTCCGACAGCGTCACCGCAGCCGCGCCGAGATTTTCCTCGAGCCGGTGCAGTTTGGTGGTGCCGGGGATCGGCACGATCCACGGCTTCTGCGCGAGCAGCCAGGCCAACGCGATCTGCGCCGGCGTCGCTTTCTTCATTGCGGCGATCTCGCCAAGCAGATCGACGAGGGTCTGATTGGATTTGCGTGCGCTGGATGAGAAGCGCGGCACGATGTTGCGGAAGTCGCTCGCATCGAACGTCGTGCTCTCGGTGATCGCGCCGGTGAGAAAACCCTTGCCGAGCGGGCTGAACGGAACGAAGCCGATGCCGAGCTCTTCCAGCGTCGGCAGGATCTCCTGCTCCGGCTCGCGCCACCACAGCGAATACTCGCTTTGCAACGCGGTCACGGGCTGCACCGCATGGGCGCGGCGAATGGTCTGCGCGCCCGCCTCCGACAGGCCAAAATGCAGCACCTTGCCGGCCTGGATCAGATCCTTGACCGCGCCCGCGGTCTCCTCGACCGGCACGTCGGGATCGACGCGGTGCTGGTAGAACAGATCGATGCGATCGGTCTTGAGCCGCTTCAGCGCAGCCTCCGCCACCGCCTTGACGTTGGCGGGCCGGCTGTCGAGCCCGGCCTCGACCTTGCCGCCCTTGAAACCGAACTTGGTGGCGATCACGACCTTGTCGCGGAATGGCTGAAGCGCCTCGCCGAGCAGCTCCTCGTTGGCAAAGGGCCCATAGGCCTCAGCAGTGTCGAAGAAGGTCACACCGCGCGCGACGGCGGTCCTGATCAGTGCGATCGCCTGCGACGTCTCGGTCGCCGGGCCATAACCGTAGCTCAGGCCCATGCAGCCGAGGCCGAGGGCCGAGACCTCGAGGCCGCTCTTGCCCAATGTTCGCATCTGCATCGTCAGCTCTCCCTGAAGTTCATGTTCGGCAGCGAATTTAGGCCACGCGCCGGCCTGCGATTAGATGATAAAATCGGTATGTACTGATGAGATGGATTCATGAATGACCCGCACCAACGTCAATGACCTCCTGGCCTTCCTTGCGGTCGCGCGCGAGCGCAGCTTTACCCGCGCGGCAGCCCAGCTCGGTGTGTCGCAGTCGGCGCTCAGCCATACTGTGCGCGGCCTGGAGGAACGGCTCGGCCTGCGGCTGCTCACCCGCACCACCCGCAGCGTCGCGCCAACGGAAGCGGGCGAACGTCTGCTCCGCAATGTCGGGCCGCGCTTTGTGGAGATCGACGCAGAGCTGTCGGCGCTGACCGCGCTCCGCGAGACGCCGGCGGGCACCATCCGCATCACCACCGGCGAGCACGCCGCACAGACGGTGCTGTGGCCGGTGCTCGCAAAGCTGCTGCCGCGCTACCCCGATATCAAGGTCGAGCTCGTCGTCGACTATGGCCTGACCGATATCGTCGCCGAGCGCTACGATGCCGGCGTGCGCCTCGGCGAGCAGGTCGCCAGGGACATGATCGCGGTGCGGATCGGGCCGGAGATGCGCATGGCCGTGGTCGGCGCGCCCGCCTATTTCGCCGCGCGGGGCAAGCCGAAGCTGCCGCAGGATCTCACCGAGCATAATTGCATCAACCTCCGCCTGCCGACCTATGGCGGGATCTACGCCTGGGAGTTCGAGAAGCGCGGCCGCGCCATGAAGGTGCGGGTCGACGGCCAGCTCGTGTTCAACACCGGCCTGCTCAGGATGAATGCCGTGCTGGCGGGGCTTGGTCTTGCCTATATCCCCGACGATCTCGTGAAGCGCGAGATCGCCGACGGCCGGCTGATCCGCGTGCTCGCCGACTGGTGCGCACCGTTTGCGGGCTATCACCTCTATTATCCGAGCCGTCGGCAGCCGACGCCGGCGTTCGCCGTGCTGGTGGAGGCGCTGCGCTATCGGAAGTGATGGGGCGCGGCCCTCCTCCTCGTCATTGCGAGCGCAGCGAAGCAATCCAGAATCTTTCCGCGGAGGGACTCTGGATTGCTTCGCTGCGCTCGCAATGACGGTGGGAAAACAGCTGCGCGTCGAAACTGCGCTCTCGTGCCCCGGACGCGGTGCAGCGCTTCTTCAGCGGTGCGCTGCTGAGCCGGGGCCCATCTATCGAGATATGTGCTCGTGGCTTCCTGGGTCCCGGCTCTGCGGAGCGGCATTGCATGCCGCACCGCGTCCGGGACACGAGATTATCGCGCGACCACTTCGACTTCGCCGTCGACGCCGTTGACGACGTTGAAGCCGCGCTCGTAGACCTTGCCCTCGTTCTTGGCGATGGCGCGGTATTCGCCTTCGGAGAGCACGACGCGCGGGAAGGCGCCGATCGATTCCTTGATGACGTCGCCGCCGGGGGTCAGCACCGACCAGGCGGTGTTGGCGAGCGCCTCGCCGCCCCTGTCGCTGACGAGCTTGAGCGTGATCACGGCGGCGCGGTGGGTGATGGTGACATCGGTGAGCTTGCCGGCCTGGACGCGGATGTCCGAGCGCACCACCGAATTGGCGTCGCCATAATTGGAGATGATGTAGTAGGTGCCCTCCGGGATCAGCACGACGTCGCCGGCGGCGACGTTCGGCACCAGCGAGGCGCGCTCGCCGGACTCGAACTGGCTGCCCTTGTAGATCGCGAACGAGATCTGGTTCTGCGGAATGCGGCTGGTGCCGACGCGTCCCTCGATGCGCAGGCCGCCGGCCGGCAGCACGAAGGATTCGCGGTCGGTCTCGGCCTTCAGGCTGACGGTGCGCACCGCGCTGACGAGGCCGAAGGCGACGTGCACGACGTAATTGCCCGGCGGCAGCACGATGTTCGGCGTGGCGTTCCGATCCTCGCGGATCAGCTTGAAGGTGCCGTTCTCGTCAGGACGGTCGGCAAACACGCGCCAGACCAGGCCGCTGGTGATTGCGGGTGTGTCCTTGCCGTATTTCGCGGTCAGCGACAGAACGCCCTGGCCGGGCACGGCCGCGTTGAGCGGCGGGGCCGCGGGCACGGTGCTGACCGCAGGCGGGGGCATGCTGGGCGTGTTCGGCTGGAGCAGGGTCGGCGGCAGGCTCGGCGGGCCAGCGCCCGGGCCGGTGGGGGGCGCGAGGCTGACGGCGCCGCCGGGGTCGGGCACCGAGGCGGGCGGCACCGGGGGCGGACGATCGGAGAAAAGCTGCGCCCGGGCAGCATTTTGGCCAAGGATATAGAGGCAGGCAGCAAGGATCAGTATCGGCAGCAGCGATGTGCTGCGCCGCCATCCGATGATGCCGTCACCCCCGAGAGTCATGCCACCTGCTTTTCACCGAAAACGCGGCAAATTCAAGCCTCCGAATCCCCGGGGAATACGGCCGGATACAGTTCTTTGGAACCCGGTTGACGCCTGCGTGATTAAACGGGAGGCAACCGCTCCTCGCCACACTCCTGCCCCCTGCTTCCCGAACGGTATAAACCATGCTTTGCCCTCGTTCTGGCGGAGCGGAAGTACGGCGCCTACTCTGCTGTGAGGGCTGGCCCGGGGTAGGAGGGTTTCGGTGCTTGATATCTTGAAGGGTCGGGGCGCGAACGGCTCCAATGGAGAGAAGGTCGGTCTTGGCAGCGTGCGACGGCCGGTCATTGGCCTGGCGCTCGGCGGTGGCGCGGCGCGCGGCTTTGCCCATATCGGCATCCTCAGAACCCTCGCCGCCAATGGCATTGTGCCTGACGTTGTGGTCGGCACCTCGATCGGCGCCGTGGTCGGCGGCCTCTATGCGGCCGGCCGGCTCGATACGCTGCAGGAGTGGGGACGCAGCCTGCAGGGGATGCGCAACATCCTCGGCTATCTCGACATCCGACTGAGCGGCTCCGGCCTGATCGGCGGTGAGAAGCTGGCAACCCGGCTCGAGGACGCGGTCGGCCAGACCCTGATCGAGGATCTTCCGATCAAGTTCGCCGCCGTCGCAACCGAGGTCCGTACCGGCCACGAGATCTGGCTGACGCGCGGCCGCGTGGTCGACGCCATGCGCGCCTCCTACGCCCTGCCCGGCATCTTCTCGCCCGTCCTGATCGGTGACCGCTGGCTGGTCGACGGCGCGCTGGTGAATCCGGTGCCGGTCTCGGCCGCCCGCGCGCTCGGCGCCGAAATCGTCATTGCCGCAAATCTTTCCAGCGACATCTTCACCCATTCCACGACGATCTATTCGCACGGCGCGGTGCCCGAGACGGTCCCGCCCGCGGCCGAGGCGACCACGGCGAAGCGGCGCTTCCCGCGATTGTTCTCGCCCGAGAAAACCATGAAGCGCGAGTTCTTCGGCAGCGCCGGACGGCCCGGCATCTCCTCGGTGATGGTCGACGCCTTCAACATCATGCAGGACCGCATTACCCGCGCGCGCCTCGCCGGCGATCCGCCCGATCTCCTGATCACGCCGCGGGTCGGTCATTTCGGCTGGTTCGACTTCCACCGCGGCGAGGATCTGATCGCGCACGGCACCCGCGCCGCCGAGCGCGCGCTGGAGTCGATCCAGGAGGCGATCGAGGTGCTCGCGCCGGCGCCCGCGGGCAGCGCGCCCAAGGCGGGCGAGCCCAAGGCAGACGAATAACGCCGACGAGTAAGGCCGCTCAGGCCGTCTTGATGTAGTCGCGCAGGGCTTCCTGCTCGGTCTCGTATTCCTGGACGCGGCGCTTCACGATGTCGCCGATCGAGATCAGGCCGACCACCTTGCCATCGTCGACGACCGGCAAATGGCGGAACTTGCCGGTGGTCATCGTCTCCATGAGCTCGGCGACCGTGTCGGTCTCCTTGCAGGTCACCACCTTGCGGGTCATGACCTGGGAGACCGGCTCCTCCAGCGCGCCGGCGCCGCGCTCGCCGATCACGCGCACGATGTCGCGCTCGGACAGGATGCCTTCGAGCCGGCTCTGGTTCATCACCAGCACCGCGCCGATCTTCTTCTCGCCGAGCAGTTTGACCGCGGCAGCCAGCTTGGCGTCGGGCTCGACGCTCATGATCTGGTGGCCCTTGGTGTTGAGAATGGAACGTACCGTCATTGTCGGCCTCCCTGAATCGGATCCGTCCGCATTTCGCGGACCGGACTTGTTCGTCGAGTCTTCAACTAACAGTTTAGGCGCCGGTTACACGCTGAGGCGCTTTGCGAAGCATCGCCGCTAGCGGCTTGTCGCTTCGGAACATTCTTCTCGGGAATGATGGATGAATTCGGGCGGCGCCGCAAGCGCAGCTTCAAATGCGGTTTGAAATGTCCTGTGATGACGCATCCGCAGCATCGTTTCGCACGCGCGGCACGGGATCGAACAGCGCGAACAGCAGAAGGCCAGCGAAGAAGCCGCCGATATGTGCCTGCCAGGCGACGCTCGTGGTTTCGGAATCGACGCCGATCGCGCCGACGCCGAAGATGATGTTGACGCCGAACCAGACGGCGAGGAAGCCGACCACCCGCCCGTCGCGCAGCGCGCGCGACAGCGGCAATGCCGGAACCCTTGCGGCGGTATCGGCGTCTGATCGGTTGAACGACAGGAAGCTGCCGCGGACAAAGGCAAAGCGGATCGCCGCCGCCATCGCGCCGGACACCGAGGCCGAGGCGCCGATCATCGGCGCCACCGCGTGCTCATGGGTGACGAGATGGGCGAGCGCGCCGGCCGCTGCCGTCACCGCGAGAAACAGGAAGAACCTGATCGCGCCGAAGCGCCGCGCCAGCGCGCTGCCAAACGGCAGCAGCCACAGCACATTGAAGCCGAGATGGGTCAGATTGGCGTGCAGCAGCGAATAGGTGACGAAAGTCCAGACCTTGGCGCCGGCCCCACCGGGGATTTGCAGATTGAGCAGCGAGGAATCGTAGCGCTTCGGGATGAAGCCGAAGACGTCGATGGTCCAGTTCTCGAGCTCCGGCGGCAGCAGCACCCGCAGATGGATCACCGCCAAAAGGAGGATATAGGCGGTCAGCGCGACCGGCAGCGTCAGGATCGGCTCGCGCGGAGCTTCCTCGACAACGGCCGGTATCTCCGGCGGAGAATCTTGCGGGGAATCCAAGGCAGCTTCGCTTTCAGGCGCGATCGGAGCGACAGGCTTAACGACAGCCTTGGAGATAGTCGCCTTTGCCGGCCTTGCGCAAGTGCACAAAAGGAAAAGGCAGGGCCCTGGGAAAGCCCTGCCTTTCCGTGTCGGTCTTCCGGTACCCAGAGGAATAAGGTGTATCCCCACCCCTCCCCGCGGCCCGTGACCAAACTGTTTGACGCCCGTGTACAGGCCCCGCCGAGAACCTGGATGAAAGCGGCGAGGCTTGCGACCGCGATCACCATAGCAGCGGCGCGCCGGACGGAAAGCGGATAGTTAATTTAACGTTAACGACGCAAAGACAGCCTCCGGGGGCCCGAAAACGCCTCCACGGCATGGACGCTGCAAATCCCCTCCTGCACAACAACGAAAGGGATCGCGGGTGCACTGAAGCGGGACAGGTTTGTCCCGCGAGCTAGCGCCCCGGGGTAAGCGTCCAGTCATGAAACATCCGTCGAGCCGCGCGTTCTTCGCGTATTGGGACAAGAAGCGCGGCACTGCGCGGGCCCCTGATCGGGCCGATATCGATCCGGCCGCGGTCCGCGGCCTGCTCGGCGATATCTTCGTGCTGTCCTGCGAGCAAAACCTCGGCTTCCCGTTCCGCGTCGCCGGCACGCGCGTCTGCGCGCTCGCGGGGCTCGACCTCAAGGACCAGAGCTTTGCGGCGCTGTTCACCGAGGCCAGCCGCAGCGAGATCGAGGAGATCACCACGATCGTCGCCGACGAGACGTTAGGTGCGATCGCCGGCGTCACCGCCGCGCGCGAGGATGGCAGCAAGGCGCATCTCGAGCTGCTGCTGCTGCCCTTCAACGCCCGCCCGCATACGCCGGTGAGTGTCACCGGCGTGCTCGCACCGTTCAACGACGAATGCGGCGCGTTGTCCGCATTCGCCCTCACCTCCTGGCGCTATCTGCATCAGCCGGAGAAGCTGCTGCCGCGCGCAATCCGCAAATTGCAGATCGCACGCGGGCTGATGGTGTATGAGGGGCTGAGGTAGTTTTCGTTTCGACGAGGGCGAACGCCGCGACCTCGATGCAGTCTCTCACCGGGATGACACAGCCATGTCCGACATCATCAGTTTCGGTACGCTTCAGCTCCGCTTCCTGCACAGCAAGGACGACACCGGCGGCAGCGTCGACATCTTCGAAATGACGCTCCAGCCGAATGCGCGGATGCCGATCCCGCATTATCACGACCGCTGGGACGAAACCATCTACGGGCTGTCCGGCGTATCGACCTGGACGATCGACGGCAAGCAGAACGATCTCGGCCCCGGAGAATCGGTCTTCATCAAGCGCGGCATCGTGCACGGCTTCACCAACCGTTCGACGGGACCGGCAACATGCCTGTGCATCCTGAGCCCCGGGGTGCTGGGCCCGCAATATTTCACGGAGATGGCCGCACTCCTGTCGGCCGGCGCGCCACCCGATCCCGCAAAGATGAAAGAGACGATGCTGCGCTACGGACTGGTGCCCGCGCCGGCAGCGTGAGCCAGGCTCGCGATCCATCATTGGAACCTTACGTGCTGCAGGACGTTTAGCTGTTTGCCGGGCATATGCCTGCACGGCAACGCGGCTCGGCCGGAGACGGGGCGTTTGCTCGCCGCCGGGCCTCCGTCGAGGGACGATTCCCCGTGATGGAGCACGCGACCAGAGTTGGTAATCGCCTGTTAGCTGCATTACCGCCGGCCGACTTCGCTTTGCTTGCACCGTATCTCCGGAAAGTGCCGCTCCAGCACGACGCAGTCCTGGTTCGATCGGGCGACCGGGTCGAACACCTTTGCTTCCCGTGCAGCGGCGCGATCGCCCTCATCATGGAGTTGCCGAACGGACAGACGGCCGCAACCGCCGTGATCGGCAACGACGGCGTCGTCGGCCTGATGACGGCGCTCGGACCCGTCCGATCCCCCCTGACGGCGGTTGTCCGCGTGGCCGGGACCGCACTGCAGATCTCGCCCGCGCGATTTCAAGCGACGCTCGAACGCAGTCCCGCCCTCGCAAGCGCGGTTCAGATCGTCACCAGGGCGATGATGACGCAATTCCTGCACGTCGCGGCCTGCAATGCACTGCACTCCGTCGAGGCCCGCCTCGCCCGCTGGCTGCTTCACATTCACGATCGGACGGAGGGCGGTGGTGACGTCCTGCACCTGACGCAAGAGACGTTGTCGGAATTGCTCGGCGTCCGGCGGACCACCGTCACGCACGTCGTGAGCGCACTTCGAACCTCAAGGGCCCTGAAATCCAGTCGGCGCGGCCAACTCGAGATCGATCGGCCCCGGCTCGAGGTCGTCGCCTGCGAGTGCTACAAGGTGATGAGCCGCAGGATCGATCGGATCGTTTCGCAGGATGCCGTCAGGCGGCTTCACACCGCGCCCGCGCGGAACGGCTGCCCGCCCCCGGATTTCCCGTTCGCCAAGACCGATTCATAGACCCAAGCCTCTCTGGCGAACCACTCATGCGTCGCCGCGCACATCCCGCAATATGTGCGCGAGAAGAACACCGTACTGCACCGAAATCTTTCGCGATCTATCTCGATGCCCGTCGGAATGGCGTGGCCCGTTTCCGGGCATTTGATCATCACCATACCCATCCTGACTTCCTCCAGCTTGGCATCACCTCACGGCAAGGCTTCTCACGGCAAGGCTTCACCGCCTCGGCTGGACCGCGCCCCTTCTGGCGAAGACGCTCGTCCAGCCGATCCACGCGGCCAGTAGCCTCGATTCAAGCAGCCCTATGCAGAACTAGGTTGAAACTCTTCTTGATCGGCTCGGCCGTCTCGGTTGCGACCTTCTGGGCGAGGTCCCAAAGCTCCCGGTTTTGGCGAGAAGCCGCTTCAAAGGTCTTGCGGCTGTGGGTGGTGGAGAGGTTCACGACATCCGCAAACGACCTCGCATCCGCAAGCTGGGACATGAACTCCAGCGCGGAGCCGGTATTGATGTTTGATATTTCGATGACCTTGGTGCCGTAATCGGCGGCACGCGTGGCATTGGTCGAACAGGCTTCGCGGAGCGCTTCGGTGATCTCCTCGGAAGCCGCCCTCATCCGCTCTAAATTTGCCTTGGCCCGGGCGGCGCCCTGCTCGGCGAGATCGCCGAAGATCGCCTGGAAGTTGAAAAATGGCAGGTCGAACCTGGGCATTGCACCGCCATTCGCCGTCCCGTTCAGCGCAGTGGCGTTCGTCTCGGCTTTCAGATTGGCATCATTCATGGTCATTCATCCCCTCACGCGAAACCAGATAATGGATTGAAGACTCCCAGAAGCTCCCAGGTGCGGACCGCACCGGGAAACCAGTGCCCCTACTCTCAAATGGAGGGATGCTGCTGCCGATATGCCGCTCGCGCCCCCTGCCGGAACCAACTATGACCAACCAAAATCGGGCCTTCGGTTCGCTTTCGGACTCTCGACTTGAATAAATTCGATTCAAGCGACGACGCGCCACGGGCGGCTTTTTTACTTCTTCGAAGTTGTCGCGATTACTCCCGCCAACTTGAGATCAGTCCAGCGAGCGGTTCGGAGACGCCGGTGCCGGTGGCCTTCCGCTGAGGGCGCGGCGAGGATTCGGCCGCTTCCAGATGGCGCCCTGTCACTGATTGACAGCGAGTTGCTGGAGCCGCTCCGCAGCGCACCGCATTGAACGATACGTCGCATCGCCAATGCGGCGTTGCGCTGCGTCCGAGGCACGAGACCGGTGGCATCTCGTCAATGTCAGACACCACCTCGCATTGCCGCGGCGGATTGTCCGCTCACGGCATCGCCAGGTGCCAGGCGCCGTTCAGAAAGCCGTCGCCGGTGATGTCGCCGGGCTTCTGGTCCTTGGCGAAGGTGTAGAGCGGCTTGCCCTTGTAAGCCCACTGCCTGGAACCGTCGTCGCGCGTAATGACGGTGTAGCCGTCGGCCGCGGCATCGCTCGCCTCGGCCTTCAGCACCGGCCAGTTTGTCGCACACGGTCCGTTGCAGGCTGACTTGCCGTCCGCATCCTTGTCGAAGGTGTAGAGCGTCATGCCCTTGGCGTCGGTGAGCACGTTGCCCTTGTCGGTCTTGCCGGTCTTGGTCGGCGGCGCGGCGAAGGCAGCGGGGATGATGGCGAGCGATATGGCGAGCGTGAGCGCGAGGCGGATCGAGGACGTCATGGGTTCTCCTGTCATGCAATTGGCTTGCATGGGGTAGGACGCCGCGCAACGCTTCGTATTCCTGGGACTGCGGCAAAGATATTTTTCGCTGCGCGCGTCGTCGCGACGGAATAAACTGGAATGGATGAGACCGACCAACGGACCGACATGAGCAAGCCGCACTGGCGTCCCGCGCGCGCCTCCGACCTGGTCGCGATCAGCGCGATCGCAGCGCGGATCCATCCCGATCTCCCTGAGAGTCCCGACGTGTTCGCGGAGAAGATGCGACTCTATCCCGATGGCTGCCGACTGCTCATCGCCGACGAAGAGATCGCCGGCTACGGACTCGCGCATCCGTGGAAGCAGCACCGGATTCCGCCGCTCAACGGCTTCCTGCAACAATTGCCCGATGATGCGGATTGTCTCTACGTGCACGACGTCGCCGTGCTGCCCGATTTCCGCGGTGGCGTCGCGCGCGATTATATTGCCGATATCGAGAAGCTGGCGCGCGCATCACACATCACAACGCTCGCGCTGGTCTCGGTCTACGCCACACGGCCGTTGTGGGAGCATCTCGGCTTTCGAGCCGTCGCGGCGGATGCGGAGGCGCGCGCAAAGCTCGCCTCCTACGGCGAAGGCGCGACCTACATGCTTCGCGACCTCGCTGCGACATAACGTCCCCGCCCGGCTCACGCGGGCGTGAAGCCGTCCCTCGAACCGCCTTCGATCAGCCCCCGTCGAAGGTGTGCGCGGGCCGTTCCGGTCTCGCCGAATCGAGACTGGAGAATTTCCATGAAACTCACATTGTCGAAAGTTACTTTGATTGCATTCGCTGCGGCGGCCGCGTTCAGCGCGACCAGTGCCAACGCGGCGCAGGTCCGGACCTATGGCTGCGATTCCGCCTTCTTCGAGGGCTGCGGTATCCTGGTCGAGACGCCGACCCCTGGCGGCAGAAGCCGCGTCAACCTCACTCACGACACCTCGCCCATCTACATGAAGCAGACCGACCCCCGCTACAGCTCGTCGATGCGCGATGCCGGTGGTGGCGGCGGCGGAGGTGGTGGTGGTGGCGGCGGCGGTGGCCGCTGAGTTCGCAGCTGACTTTTCAGATGATGTCGCCGGCGCAATCCGGCGGCATCACTGCTGTCTGCACGGTCAGGCGCAGTTCAACCCCGATGTTTTTTCTTCGCCTTCTTTTTTCCAGGCGCGCCCTTCAACGGCCACGGCGTGACCGCCGGCTCGGCATGGCCGGGCTTGTTCTTGTGTTTCTTTTTCGTTCCGAACGAAGGAGCATCGTCGAATTTCGGCCTGCGCTCGCCGTGAGCCTTGTCGCGTGGCTTGAATCCAGCTGCATCGCGCGGGCGATCGTCACGACGTTCGCGATGATCGCTGTCACCGCTCTCGCGCCGCGGCGGCTTTGACCGCTCTTCCGAAGGCGCCTGCCGCTGCGGCGCATCCGTCATCGGTTCGAGGCGGATATTGTCTTCCTTGTCCGGACGCTTGATCTTGGCAGCGAAGGATTCCGCGACCCGCTCGGAAATTTCGAACTCGGTCGTCGTGTCCATGATCTTGATGGCGCCGATGTCGCCCTTGTCGATGCCGCCGCGGCGGCAGATCATCGGCAAGAGCCAGCGTGCTTCCGCATTCTTTCTTCGTCCGATGTTGGCCCGGAACCAGACGCTGCCGTCCGCCATGCCGTGTTTCGCCGACGATTTTCCTGATTTGGGTCGGGCTCTTTCGGGGCGATCATCGCCGCGCGAAGTGCGGGCATCGTCGCGCGGTGCGCGGACATTGTCGCGCCCGCGATCGTCGCGCGGCCGGCCGGCTCGCTCGCCGGGATCGATGATGTCTTCGGGCGACGGCAGCCGTGCGCGATAGAGCCGCGCGAGTGCGGCTGCGATATCCTCGGCCGACCGCTCGGCCAGCAGCGCCTGTGCCAGCACCAGATCGTCCGCGGTCGTCTCCTCGGTGAACAACACGTCCTTCATGCGGTCGTGATCGAGCTTGCGGATTTCCTCAGCTTGAGGCGCCGTTCCCCAGACCGCGTCGATCCCCGAGACATTCAGCAGCATTTCCGCACGTCGCCGCCGTACAGGCGGCACCAGCAGGACGCTCGTCCCCTTGCGGCCCGCCCGCCCGGTGCGGCCGGAGCGATGCTGCATCACCTCGGCGTCGTTAGGCAGATCGGCATGGATGACGAGATCGAGGCTCGGCAGGTCGATGCCGCGGGCGGCGACGTCGGTCGCCACGCAGACGCGGGCGCGTCCGTCCCGGAGCGACTGCAGCGCCGTGGTCCGCTCGTTCTGCGTCAATTCGCCTGACAGCGCGACCACGGAGAAGCCGCGCTCCAGCAGCGCCGCCTGCAGATGCCTGACGTGATCGCGCGTGCTGCAGAACACCAGCGCGCTCGGCGCCTCGTAGAAGCGCAGCACGTTGACGACGGCATGTTCGACATCACCGGGGGCGACCCGGATGGCACGGTACTCGATGTCGGCGTGACCGCCTTCATCGCCGGCGACCTCGATTCGAAACGCCTGCTGCTGATATTGCTTGGCCAGCGCCACGATGCCGCGCGGAAACGTCGCCGAGAACAGCAAAGTGCGGCGTGTCTCCGGCGTGGTCTTGAGGATGAATTCCATGTCCTCGCGAAAGCCGAGATTGAGCATCTCGTCGGCCTCATCGAGGACGACCACTTTCAATTCCGTGATGTCGAGACGGCCGCGACGCAAATGGTCGCACAACCGGCCGGGCGTGCCGACGACGATGTGAGCGCCCGCCGCAAGCTCGCGTTGCTCGCGCCGCGGATCCATGCCGCCGACGCAGGAGACGACCCGCCCGCCGGCATGCCCATACAGCCATGCCAGTTCGCGCTGCACCTGCAAGGCGAGCTCGCGGGTCGGCGCCACGATCAGGGCGAGCGGCGCACCCGCCTGCTCGAACCGCTCGGCATCGCCAAACAGATCCTTGGCCATGGCGAGGCCATAAGCGAGGGTCTTGCCGGAGCCGGTCTGGGCCGAAACCAGGAGGTCGCGGTCGGCGGCTTCGTCTGCGAGCACGGCGAGCTGGACGGGGGTGGGTGAATCATAGTTCCGCTCGGCCAAAGCGTGGGCGAGCGGCGGGGTCAGGGCCGGAAAAGACACGGGATGGAGAACCTTGGTTAATGTCAGGCGCGGAACGGTGAACCGGCGGACCTGAGTTGCGTGCGCGGCAAACAGCCCGGCCGCACGCTGGATGTGATCAGGGCGCTCTTTACGCCAAGTGCTCTGGAATCACCATGCCTATGATGCATGGCTTGACGGAAAGAACCGCGCCTGAAGGTTGCAGCGGACGTTCGCGGCCACCTCCGTTAACCTGAAGCCAACCGGCTTAGAGGGGGACGACCGCGTGACGCCTTCCGCCAAACGCGCCTGCGGCGATTGCACGCTTTGCTGCAAGGTCATGGCCATCCAGGCGCTGGCCAAACCGGCTGGAAGCTGGTGCCGGCACTGCAAACCCGGCCAGGGCTGCGCGATCTATGCCGAACGCCCGGCCATCATGGGCCAGCGCATGATCCTCGTCACGCCGGACCGCGAGTTCGATCGCGGCATCGTCGGGCCGGACGAGCGGATCGTGCGGGAGTTGGAGGGGACCAAGGTCGTCGGCGCGACGGTGGTGAAGGAACATCAGATCAGCCATGGCTGGTTGGTGAACGTCCCATCAGCCGATGCTAGATAGGTCCGGTGACCTGGCAGAGTTAAGTTCAGGCAAAGCAGCACGGGGAGCACGACGATGCGATTGGCAGTCATTTCCGATATCCACGGCAATCTCGCTGCGTTGGAAGCGGTGCTGGCCGACATCAAGGCGCGCGGCGTCGATCGTACGGTCAACCTCGGCGATTGCGTCACCAGCCCGCTGTGGCCAAAGGAAACTTTCGAGGCTCTCCAGTCGCTGTCGTTGCCGACGGTGCGCGGAAATCATGATCGCTGGATTGAGGAGTTTCCAGACGACAAGCTCTCGCCGGCAGGTCTGTTTGCGCGTAGCGCATTGACCGCGGAGCAGCGCCGCGCACTTCACAGCCTGCCCTCCCAAATACGGCTGGACGACGGGATCCTGGCCTGCCACGGCACACCCGACGACGATACGACGTGCCTGCTCGAAGAAGCGCTCGAGGACGGCCGCTTCGTGCCGGCGCGTCGCGACGTGCTGACCGCGCGCCTTTCGAGCGCGCCAACGGCGCGTGTCGTGCTGTGTGGTCACAGCCACCGCCAGGCGGCCGTTCAGGGCCCGGGCGACCGCCTGGTCCTCAATCCCGGCAGCGTTGGTTGCCCGGTGTTCGCGGACATTCCTTTTGCCGCAAACCTGGAGCATCGCTCGCCTCACGCCCGCTACGCGATCCTCACGAAACGAACAAGAGGCTGGCAAGTCGAACTGCTGGCCCTGGAATACGACTGGGAAGCCGCGTCCGCGCAGGCGCTCGCCAACGGCCGCCCGGAATGGGCGGAGGCCATGTTATCAGGACATGTCAAATAGCTGGCCTTGCCACGTCGGTCATTCGATCCCAAATCGTGCCTCACGAGAGAGCAACGGGGTGAAACATGGCCGACAAGATATCGCTTGCCGACAAACTCGCGACCTTTGGGGATTATTGGTCGCCGCGCACGGTCACGACCTTCAACGATTGCGACGTGATGGTGGTGAAGGTGAAGGGCGAGTTCACCTGGCACAAGCACGATGACACCGACGATTTCTTTCTCGTCCTGAAAGGCAGTCTGGACATTGAATTGCGGGATCGCACGGTGACGCTCGGCCCGGGCGAACTCTATGTCGTGCCCAAAGGTGTCGAGCATCGCCCGGTGGCACGCGAGGAGGCTCACCTCCTGCTCATCGAGCCCACCGGCACCCCGAACACGGGCGACAAGGCCACAGCCGCAGCACGCAAGCTCGCATAGAGGACAACGCGCTTGGCGCGCGTCTAATCTCTGGAGGTCGCCAGCTTGCTGAAGCGGCCGACCAGCCTCGCCCTTACCCGTGCAACTGTGTCCCTCGCCGCGCGGCTCAGGGCGCGGATGGCGCGCCAGGCGTCGGTTGCCTGCAGCCACGCCTTCACCTCGGAGAACTTGCCGTACGCCCAGGCGAACGCCGGAATTCGCATCAGCTTGTCGCGCGTAAGATGGAACAGGCGCTCGACCAGCACGAGCTTGAGCAATTCGCCGACGATGAAAGTCACGGCGGCGCTCACGATCTGACCTGTTGCAGCGAGGTAGGCCGCCACCGGCTTGATCGGCTCCAGAATGATCACGGGCACGGAAAACAGGGCGAGCGAGGGATAAGGGGACAGCGACCTGATCCAGGTGCGCAACCACTTGAATTCGAAATGCCGCCCAATCCAGCGCGCCATTGGCCGCGCGACGGCCATGAAGACGGCATCCACCAGGAAGTAGATGGCCGCCAGGATGTAAGTTACGGGTTTCAGGATTCGCTTCACGATACCTCTCCCGTGAAGTGAAAGTCGGAACCTGGGCCTAAGTTTCACCTTAACATGGATAGATCGGGGATTCCCGATGGAACTTTTTGGGCGCCTCAGATCTCGGCATAGACCTCCAGCAAATTGCCGTCGGGATCGCGAAAAAACAGCGTCCGATGTCCGAACGACTGGTTCGTCGGCGGTGACAGCAGCGCCACGCCCCGCCGCACCAGTTCATCGGCACATTGATCGACCTCGCTCGCGGACACCTTGAAGGCCAGTTGCAGCGAGGCGCTGCCCGCCGGCGTCGGCGCGTCGGCCGCGGTCCGGCTTGGTCTCGCCAGCGCCAGCGTATTGCTGCCCAGGCCGTACTCGATCCAGTTCGGCGAGAGCTCGCGCAGCAGCGGAAAGGCGAGAACGTCCTCGTAGAACCGGCGCATCGCCGCCATGTCGCGCACGAATATGACGGTGTAGTCGATCGCGCGAATGGCGCTGAAGGGGGAGCGCCGGTTTGGTTCAGGTGTCTGTTTGTCTGTCATATCGTCGTTCATTCCAAACTCTGACTTGTAGCCCGTATGAAGCGCAGCGGAATACGGGGAGCCACGGGCTCGAACCCGGATTGCGCTTCGCTCCATCCGGGCTACGGATCATCTATCGCAGCAGGCCACCGCTATAGTGCAGCTCATGAAGCGGCGCGCCATCATGCCGCGCGATCGTCTCGACGCCATGGAAACGATCGAGCGAACCCTCGACCTCGTTGCGGTAAGTCATGCCTGCCTGCTCGAACAGGCGCGGTCCCCGATAAGGCTCCTCGACGCTTACGCCCAACAGCGCCTGGCGCAGGAATTTGTAGAGCAGCGTGGACCGATCCGTGATGTCCGCGCGGACGCCGCCGCTGTAGCTCATCGACCAGATGACACGGTCATCCCGTGACACGGTCTCTTGGCCAACGAAAAATCCCATCCCGAAATAGATATCGCGATAGGCATAAGGTGGCGCGCGATGTTCGAGCTGCTTGGAGCCGGCGAGCAGCGGCGCGGCCACGGTCGCGTCGTCGTCCAGCCCCGCATAGGTGCGCCGCTTGGCTTCGACCAGAAACGCTGCGAGATCGGGTGGAATGGACGGCTTTGTCTAGTCCACCAATTCCGGCCACGGCACGATGGTCGACTTCACTGTCTTCATTGCCATCGCATCCCTCACCGCCTGTGCGACGCCCGCTTCCGTGAACGGATAGATCGTCTGCATCTTCAGCCAGGGATACTTGTCACGCGTCCGGTAGAGCATGTCGACGCCGAGCGGCAGATCGTTGCCGGTAAAACCCCAGGATCCCAGCACGTTGAGGTCCTTGGTGCAGATGCGGTGCCAGGAGGTCTCGATCGAGCCGGCATCGGTGAACTGACCCATCTCGACATAGGTGCCGCCGTCGCGGAGCATCTCGATGCCTTCGGGGCCGGCGGTCGGATGTCCCGAGCAATCCATCACGAGATCGGCGCCGAAGTGGCCTACGATCTCGCGCACACGGGCGATGCGCTCCTGCGGCGATTTGATCTCCTCGATGTTCACCGTCGCCTCCGCGCCGAACTCGCGCGCGAGCTTGAGCCGCGGCACTTCCGGCGCGCCGACGCAGATCACGCGCCCTGCTCCCATCTCCCTGGCGGCCGCGACCGCGAGAATGCCGATCGGACCCGAGCCCTGGATCACCACCGTGTCGCCCCAGGAAAACCCGCCGGCGCGACTGGCGCGGTTGAAGGCGCGGATGCAGGAGGTCAGCGGCTCCGACAGCGCGCCCAGCCGCAGCGACATGTCGTCGGGCAGCTTGTAGATCTTGGTGCCCGGCAGCATCTCGAGATCGACATAGACATATTCGGCCCAGCCGCCCCACATGTGCGGCGCCTTGTCGAAGCCGAGATAGCGGCCGTAATAGACCGGCGTCAGGCATTTGTTGGCGGTCTGCGGATAGTGGATGCAGTAATAGCAATGGCCGCAGGGCATCAGCGGCGGAATCATCACTTTTGATCCGACCTTGAGCGGCTTGCTCATGAAGTCCTCGGTGAATTCGTCGCCGCATTCGACGATGATTCCGCCGAGCTCGTGGCCGAGCGTGAACGGCCAGGGCAGCGGCTTCGGCCAATGCCCTTTGAGAATGTGCAGATCGGTGCCGCAGACGCCGCAGGCGCCGACCTTGATCAGCGCAGCCTTTTTGCCGACCTTCGGCCATGGCACGGTCTTGATGACGGGCTCCGAGCCCGGTCCTGCGTGAGTGCAGACGCGGATCTGGTCCATGGGTGTGTCCTCGCGGCCTGCTTGTTATGATTGATGGTGCGGGCGTGAGGCAAAGCGTATGTGAGATGCGCGGTCGTGCCAAGCGTGAGTCTCGTAGCCTGCATGGAGCGCCACGAAATGCGGGACCGGCGGCCCCGGATTACGCTTCGCTCCATCCGGGCTACAAGGACGACGTCGATGCTACGTGACTATCAGCCAGCGGATGCGGAAGCGATCGTGCGCGTCGCTCTCGCGGCATTCGCGCAATTCGAGCAGGATTATTCCGACTGGCCGTTGTTTACGACCCATGTCGCGAAAATGCCGGAGCTTGCCAAAACCGGCGAGATCATCGTCGCCGAGGATGGCGGCCAGATCGTCGGCGCCGTCGCCTATATCGGACCGCAAGCCCCGAAGCCGGCCTTCTTCGATCCGGCCTGGCCGATCATCCGCATGCTGGTGGTTGATCCGGCCGCGCGCAGCAAGGGCATCGGCCGACAATTGACCGAAGAATGCCTGCGCCGCGCCGAGCGCGACCGGTCGCCGGTCATCGCCCTGCACACGACGCCGATCATGACGGTCGCGCTGCCGATGTATCAGCGGATGGGATTTGCCAGGGTTCGCGAGGCGCCGGATATTTTGGGCGTGCCTTATGCGGTTTACGTCAAGGCGCTGGGGTAGGATGGCGTCGGCGTTGATTCTTTGACAGTCGTTGCGAATGACAAACTGGACGAGCCGAACCTGCGCGGCAAATGGCATCGACATCCATTATTTACGGACCGGGGACGACAAGCCTGCGCTGATTGCGCTGCATGGTCTGACCGGAAGCGGCGCCTGCTGGACACCGTTGGCGCGCGCTCTCGAGGACGGCTACGACGTCATCATGCCCTCTGCGAGAGGACATGGCGCGTCGAGCGCACCGTCCGGCGGGTATCTGTACCGCGATCTCGCAGGCGACGTCATCGGCCTCATCGACGCGCTCGGGCTGACTGCCCCGATCCTGCTCGGCCATTCCATGGGCGGCATGACCGCCGCCGTGGTTGCGAGCGAGATGGGTACGACCATTCGCAGCGTTATCCTCGCCGATCCGACTTTCTTGGCACCGGAGCGCCAGCGCCAGGTTTACCGGAGCGACGTCGCCGAGCAGCATCGCCGGCTTCTCGCTCGGGACAAGGACGAGGCGCTGGCCGAGGCCCGGCGGCGGCATCCGCACCGCTCATCCGAACTGCTTGACCTGATCGTTGATGCGCGGCTGCGGACCGAGATCAGCGCCTTCGAGATTCTCACGCCGCCGAACCCGGATTATCGCGAGCTTGTCAAAGCCATTGCCGTCCCGAGCCTGCTTGTCATCGGAGACAATGGCGTTGTCTCCGTCGAAACGGCGCGGGAGCTGCAGGGGCTCAATCGACACCTCCGCCATGAGGTGATCGCGAATGCGGGCCATGGGTTGCCATATGACAAGCCGGATGAGTTTGCTGCGGTGGTCAGGTCGTTTCTGGCGACGGAGATCGCGTGACGCGCTGCTTCGTAGCCCGCATTGAGCTTTGCGGAATGCGGGGCCGGCGGTCCCGGATTGCGGGCTACGGACACACACCCAAGTGTCTTGAGCGGCCGGCGGTGAACGTGTAAGGCCCGAACAGTCCCACCCAGGTGATCGCTTGAACCCCCTTCTCCAAAATCCTGTTGTCGCGTCCGGATCGTTCGCGGCGATGAAGTCGGTGCCGTACCGGCTCCAGTTCATCGCATACGTGCTGGCGATGATGGCGGACAATATCGAGCATGTGATCAGCTATTGGGTGGTGTTCCAGAGATTCCATTCGCCGACGCTGGGGGGCTTTGCCGTGCTGTCGCACTGGCTGCCGTTCCTGCTGTTCTCGGTCGCGGTCGGCGGGCTCGCCGACCGGTTCGATCCGCGGCGCATCATCCAATGCGGCATGCTGCTGTTCATCGTGGCCTCGGCCGGATGGGGCTTCTTCTTCATCACCGACACCATCCAGATGTGGCACGCGATGCTGCTGCTGGTGATTCATGGCTGCGCCGGCGTGCTGTGGCAGACGCCGAACCAGCTTCTGCTCTACGACCTCGTCGGTCCCGCGGATCTTCCGAGCGCGGTGCGCCTGAATGCGATGGCGCGCTATCTCGGCATCCTGGTCGGGCCCGCCGTCGGCGGCGTCATCATGCTCACGCTGGGCACCTCGCACGGCATCATCTTCAACACGCTGTTCTACCTGCCGATGCTGCTCTGGCTGTTCTGGGCGCCAGTGCGCGACAAGAGCGTCGCGGTGCGGCGCTTCGCCATGCGCGGCCTTGCCGACATCGTGCTGACGATGCGCGCCATCGGCACGCAGCCGGTGCTGACCGCAATGACGTGGCTCGCCGGCCTCACCTCGTTCATGATCGGCAACGCCTATCACGCCCAGATGCCGGGGTTTGCCGGCGATCTCGGCCACGGCGATCCCGGCGTCTCCTATAGCGTGCTGCTCGCGGCCGATGCGGCAGGTGCGCTGCTCGCCGGCATCGCGCTGGAATCCTGGGGACGGTTGAAGGGCACGCCGCGCACCGCGATCATGCTGGCCATGCTGTGGAGCGTGGCGCTGCTCGGCTTCGCCGCGGTGCGGATCTATCCGGTCGCGATCGTGCTGCTGTTCTTTGCGGGTTTCTTCGAGCTGTCCTTCAACACCATGGCGCAGGCGCTGGTGCAGTTGAACGCGCCGCACGACATCCGCGGCCGCGTCGTCGGGCTCTACAACATGGCCGGGCTCGGGATGCGGGCCTTCAGCGGCATCACCGTCGGCCTGTTCGGCGCGGCGATCGGCATTCACTGGTCGCTCGGGCTCTCGGCCTTGGTGCTGCTGGCGCTGCTGTGTCTTCTCTATGGGCGCGCGACGAGGAAGACAGCCGGTTGACTCCGGCGTCTCTCCACCGCACCTTCGATACAGGGCTTGGGGAGGTCGGGTGTTGCGCAATCGCTGGGGCATTCTTGCGATCCTGTTCGTCGTGCGCCTCACCATCGCGTTCCAGTTCCAGAGCGTGGCCGCGGTCGCGCCGTTGCTGCAACAGACCTTTGGCGTCGGGCTCGCCGATATCGGCATCCTGATCGGACTCTATTTCACCCCCGGCATCGTGCTGGCGCTGCCGGGCGGCGCGATCGGCCGGACTCTTGGCGACAAGCCGACGACGATCGCAGCGCTGCTGCTGATGACCGCGGGCAGCCTGGTCATGGCCACCACCGACATCTGGGGCTGGCAGATGGCGGGCCGGCTCGTCTCCGGCGCCGGCGGCGTGCTGCTGACGGTGCAGCTCACCAAGATGGGCACCGACTGGTTCGCCGGGAAGGAGATCGCCACCGCGATGGCGATCTTCGTCAACTCCTGGCCGGCCGGCGTCGCGATCTCGCTGCTGGTGCTGCCGGCGATCGGCACGGCCTATGGCGCGAGCGCGGTGTTCCTCGCGGCGGGCGCACTCACGGCCATCGGTATTGTGCTGATCACGCTCTATCAGTCACCGCCGGGAGCCACAGTCAGCGCGGCCGGCCCAGGCCGGCTCGATCCCCTCGCGCTGCTGGCGGTGATCGTCGCGGGCCTGATCTGGGGACTCTTTAATGTCGGCTTCGCCATGATCTTCTCGTTCGGCCCCTCCCTGCTCGCCGAGCGCGGCTGGAGCATTGCTGCGGCAGGCTCCGCGATCAGCCTCGTGATGTGGCTGTCGGTGATCTCGGTGCCAGCAGGCGGCTATCTCGCCGACCGCTTCAAGCGTCCGCTCACGCTCGCGACCGCAGCCAGCCTCATCGTGGCCGGGCTGCTGGCCTGGTTGCCGCGATCGGATGCGGTGATCACGGTCCTCGTCCTGATCGGCCTGATCGGCGGCCATCCGGCCGGCCCGATCATGAGCCTGGCCGCCCGCGTGCTCGCGCCGGAAACAAGGGCGATCGGCATGGGCGTGTTCTACACTCTCTTCTATGCCGCGATGATGCTGGGACCGGCGGTCGCCGGCCGGCTGGCCAAATCGGCCGGGACGGCCGCGGTGGCACTCGACCTCGGCGCGCTGACGGTGCTGGCCTGCCCGCCGCTGATGTGGCTTTTCGAGCGCATTGTGTCTGTCCGTAATCGACGCGCCCAATCCTAACGCGGCGTTAACCCTGTGCACCTTAGGGTCGTCCCGGACTCCGCCAGGCGGGGGGTCGGGTTGTGAAAATGGCGTTGGCGAACAAAAAATTTCTTCCGGCCGCCGAGGAACGACGGCGTTTCCAGCGGGTGAAGGTTCACCTGCTCGGCCGCTACATGCTGCCGGACCGCCGGGAATTCCCCTGCCAGGTGATCAACATGTCGCCGGGCGGACTGGCGCTTCTGGCCCCCGGCATCGGCAATGTCGGCGACCGCGTGGTCGCCTATCTCGACCATATTGGGCGGGTCGAGGGCAAGATCACCCGCATCATCGACAACGGTTTCGCCATGACGGTCGGGGCGACGCCCCGCAAGCGCGACAAGCTGGCGGCCCAGCTCACCTGGCTTGCCAACCGCGACATCCTCAATCTGCCGGAGGATCGCCGCCACGACCGTATCGTGCCGCGCAACCCGATCGCGGTGCTGACGCTCGAGGACGGCACCAAGATGACCTGCCGCATCATCGACCTCTCGCTGTCCGGTGCCGCCATTGCCGCGGAGAACCGCCCGCCGGTGAAATCGATCGTGCTGCTCGGCCGGGTCCAGGGCCGCGTGGTCCGAAACCTCGAGGACGGCTTCGCGCTGGAGTTCATGCACGAGCAGCCGATAGAGACTCTCGAAGAGAGCGTTACCGCGCGGTAAAGCGCAAGGACGCTAAAACGCCTGTATTTCCAGCCCTGAAGGCGGCCTCCGCGATGCGGACGCCGCCTTCGTCGTGTCCGGCGACCGCCTCGCGCGGGTTAACGCGAGGGCTGCGAGCGCGTGCAAACAACAGTTCCGCCAGCGTTTCCGCGTTAATAGATAAAATTTGAATCAATTGAAGTCATTTCAAATCTTAGTCGAATTCGATTCAAGTATAGATCGAATTAATCGCGCCTTTTACTTGTATTCGTCTCGACTTGACTTGGCCGACTTAGCGGCAACTCAAAAGCTCCATGCGAAATGTGGTCCCAACAAGAAACGGGGGCCGCAATGTTGGACTTCAGGGGACAGGGGAAAGGGCTGGCACTGGCTGCCATGCTCTTCGGGATCAGCGCGGCAGCGCAGGCCGGCGAAGGCCGTCTGCTCTACGCGAGCCTCGGCGACACCACGCGTGCGCCGATCGGCTGGGTCGAGTTCTGTGCGGATAATGCCGCTCAGTGCCAGGGCGCGCCGACGCAACCGCGCGACATCGTGATGTCGCAGGCCGCATGGCGCGACCTCGTCAAGGTCAATCGCTGGGTCAACGAGACCGTCAAGCCTTTGACCGACCAGGAGCACTGGGGCGTGATCGAGAAGTGGTCGCTGCCGACCGACGGTTACGGCGATTGTGAAGACTACGTGCTGCTGAAGCGCAAGATGCTGATCGATGCCGGATGGCCGCGCGAGGCCCTGCTCATCACCGTCGTGCGGGACAAGAAGGGCGAAGGACACGCGGTGCTGACGGTGAAGACCGACAAGGGCGAGTTCGTTCTCGACAATCAGAACGAGAACGTCGTTGCCTGGACGGAGACCGGCTACCGCTTCGTCAAGCGCCAGTCACAGAGCGACCCCAATGTCTGGGTCTCGCTCGGCGACACCAAGCCGGCGGTCTCCACCGCCAGCGCCAAGAACTAGCAGTCAGGAAAACGAGTTACGCGGCCCGGTCACATCCCCACCCCTCCCCGTCCCAGACCGGTTCGCGCGCGGCCAGCCATCCCCCAATGGCTGGCCGCAACTTTTTTGGGGAGAGCATCAGCCCTGTGACGACCACGGCACGCGCGCCGCAGTGAAATCGCGCCACGTGCGTTGCAAAGCGGGCTGCACGCCGATCGATGCACGTGCCTGCCAGCCGGCGATCGCCGCGGCCGCGATGGCGCTGTCGGGTTCAGTACCGAGCCCATCGAGCAGCGATGCCGTGACCGCCATATCGTTGAATGCGCCAAGCTCCTCCTGCAAGGCTGCGAGCCTACGCGAGAAACGTCGCGCCGACTTGCGATCCTCGTACAGCGGCAGCAGGAACTCGCTGAGATAGCGCAGCCGCTTGGTCGCGAGCCGCACCCGGTGCAGCTCTTCTGCAGGAAGCGACTTGAAGCGGCGGCCGCGCTTGAGCACCTTGGCGTATTGCTCCGACAAGATGCGTCGCGCGAAGTCGACGGCGGGTTCGGCGAGCTGGCCGAGATCTTCGGCGGCAACGTCGTTGCGCCAGCCTCGCGTCTCGATCCAGTTTCCGAGGCCGATCAGGAACACAGCGCAGCGGCGATCGTCGAGCGCATCATGCGCCTTGCGATAGGCGTCCGACTGGCGCTCGGCCGCAGCCCGGCCCAGCGCATCGAAGCCGGCGACCAACGGACAGGCCTGTGCGATCGTCGGCAAGGTATCGAGCTGGAACACGTCCCAATCACGGGCGGCGGACAGGTCTTGCGCCAGCCATTTGACCTCCGACCGCAGCGCGTCGAGATTGCTGAGCGCGCCGACCGATCGCATCAGGTCGAGCGCCGATCGCAGCCGGCGCAGCGAGACGCGGAGTTGATGCACGCCTTCCGGGTTGCGCCCGTCCTCGGCCGCCGGCAGCGACTGAAGCAGATGGAGGAAGCAGGAGCGCAGGATCGTCGCGAAGGCCTCGTCGAGCGTGACCGACGCATCGAGGCGAAGTTTTCGCGGGCGACGTGCCGGGGGCGGCTCATCGGCGGCAAGATCAAAGCCGCGCGCCGACTTGGTACGGATAGACGGCTTCACCGCACCCTGCTCCGCGAGCCGCAGCGCGACCTCGTAGATCGTGCTGGCGCTGCCGCTCTTCAGCTCAAGCTCGATCTCGCTCACCTGTAGCGTGCGATCGCCAGCCGTCAGCTCGCCTTGATCGAAGGCGATTTCGACCGCGCCGGACGGCAAGTCGATCATCCTCGCATGACGACGGATGTCGGCGGTGAAGACGGCTTCGAGCGGCTGCGTCACGAGGTTGCTACGAAGCTTCTCCGGAATGAAGGGCATCGCCAGAGCGAGATCGGGCGCAAGCGATGACACGCTCGCCTCCCACTCGCCACGGCGCAACGGATCGTCCGCGGCGTCCGTCTTCACGGTCTGCACGAAGCGCGCGCCGCTCTGGCGGACGCGCAGGCTCAGGCCATTGCGCCGAAGCAGGCGCTCGGCTGTGTCGTAATAGACCGACTTGAGATGCTTGCGCGTGCCCTTGTTGCGCGCATTGGCCGTGATGACCGGCGCGGCGTTGAAATGCGCCATGCGATCGGCATCGACGAGCAGCTTGAGCTCGATCTCACCGGCGGGACGCGCAGCAGTGCCGGACTGGGCTGGCTCCGGTGCAGGCGTCGTGTCTTGCGATGGCGTCTGATCAATCACAGCGCCCTCGACGATCGCATGTTCCGGGTCGGGCTCGGCTGCGTCACGTTGCCTGAGGAAGCCGGCGACGACTTGCGTTCTCTTGTTCCTGTCCTTGAGGACAGGATTCCCATCCGGCGCGCTCATGGTTTTGCGAGCCAGCGTAGCGTCTGATTTCAATATTTCCGGTGACATGACAGTTTGATGACAGAGCGCAGCATATAGCTCGTCAGGCCCGCAAGGAATAGCAACGTTACGTCGCAACGCATCATCGTCCACATGCGACATGCTCGACGCTAAAGATCGGGCAGGACTGTCATAATTCGTCTAGCGTGACGAATTAAATTGCCGCCGCGTACAGTAAGTGATCGAATTGATGGCGAATCTCGTCGTTCTCGAAACCGAGATGAACGCGTCAGCGAGCTTGACTCATGCTAGCAGAAAAATTCTTTCTGGTTTTGGAGACGCTCAGAAGTCACGCCTCCGATGGTGACAGGCCGGAGATTGTGACAAGCCCCGCGCGGCCTCCTGCGCTCCCGGAGATCGCAAAAGGCTCTCGACCAGGAAAGCCGGTTCCCGACGAGCGCGACTAGAAGCGATTGAATTTCGCGGGCTCACACCTGCCCAGCGCGCATCAATGCGCGAGCCTGTTCTTGTAGATCCTGCCGTCCTTCATGATCACCACAAAATTCTTCGCGGGATCTTCGACCAGCTTGATGTCGTCGAGCGGATTGCCGTCGACCAGCAGGAGATCGGCGAGCGCGCCCTCCTCGACCACGCCGAGCTTGCCGGGATAGGGATTACGCAGGCCCGACAGGCTCAAGAGTTCAGCGTTGGTCGACGTCGCCATCGTCAGCGCTTCGGCCGGCGTGTACCAGCGCGTCAGTGCGGCCAGCATCGAGCCCTGCTTGTCCGCCAATGCCTTCGAGAACAGGACGTCAGTGCCGAACGCGGTCTTGATCTTGTACTTCTTCGCCAGCGCATAGACGCGGTCGGTGCCGGCAACGACCTGCCGCATCTTGTCCTGCTCCGACGGTCCCAGCGCCGCGGCGCCGGAGATATCAAGGAACGGTTGCGTGCTCAGCCAGACGCCCTTCTCCGCGATCAGCTTCGCACTCGCCTCATCCATGAGATGTCCGTGCTCGATGCATCTCACGCCGGCTGCGATCGAGCGCTGGATCGCGACCGGCGTATAGGCGTGCGTGGCGACATAGGTGCCCCAATTGTCCGCGGCCTCGACAGCGGCGCGCAGCTCGGGCTCGGTGAAGGTGGAGACATCGAGCGGACTGAAGGGCGATGCGACGCCGCCGCCCGCCGTGAGCTTGACCTGCGACGCGCCTTGCATCAGTTGCTCGCGCGCGCGCACGCGCACCTCGTCCGGGCTGTCGGCGACCAGGCTGCCGCCGATCAGCTCCATGCGGCTGAGCATGCCGCCGATGGTTCGCGGCAGATCGGTGAGCTGGCGGAAATCGCCATGACCGCCGGTGATGGTGATGATGGCGCCGGACGGATAGATGCGCGGACCGGCGACGAGACCCTCGTCGATGGCCCGCTTGAGGCCGAAACTCGGCCCGCCCATGTCGCGTATGGTGGTGAAGCCGCGCATCAGCGTCGCTGTCGCCTCGCTGGCGGCGAGCAGATTGTTGTAGCCGACATCGCCGAGGGCCGCGGCCGGCGTCGGACGCACCAGCATCGCGTGCCAGTGTGCGTCGATCAGTCCCGGCATCAGCACGCGGCCGCCGCCGTCGATCACCTGACCGGTGGCCGCGATATCGGCGGTCGAAATCTTCTCGATCTTCCTGTTCCTGATCAGGACGTTGGACGCGACCGAGAGCGTGGCATTCTTTCCGTCGAAGATCCGAACGTTGCGGAACAGGACGGCGGAGTCCTGCTGGGCTTGTAAGGGCAACGGGCTGCCGAGGCTTCCAATCGACACAAGCAATGCGGCGGCTCTGAAGAGTCCGGCCGGCGCGGTCCAACCCCACATGTCCAATCTCCACGCAGATCCGGGCGAACGCCAGCCAGCTGACGCCGCGCGATGCAGCTATGGATTGATGCCTGCAAACCGCATCGAGTCAATTTGCAACCACAGGGAGGTTTTGCAAATCAGCCATACGGACGCGAAGAGAAGCGTCCCCATCAAGTTGGAGAGGCGAATGGGTAAGTGCACCTGTCGCACTCGCGTCGAACTCAAATTAAAACGCACTATCGATTTCGACCCGCCAGCAACGGTAGATTGCAACTTTCTCGCTCGGGAGTACGATCCTGCGCGGTCTACGCGACTTGAGCCGCTGGGCAGGAGGGCTTGCGGTCGTCTGTAGAATTCAAATGACGAGGCGTAACATGGTGGCGCAAACGAGTGACGGACGCATCCTGCTGGCCAAGAAGCTCGGCGGGCTCATCGCAATCATCTTGGGATGCCTGCTGACGGCCGTAGGCGTGACGTTCGAATACAGCGGCATGACTTTCGTCGGCGTGTTGTTGCTGGTCCTCGGAGCCGTCCTGCTGGTGCTCAAGATCATGAGGCGAAATCAGGAACGTCCGTTCTGACAGACGGCAGGCGGTCACACGCCCAGCACGTCGGCGAGCCGCAGCTCGTCGGCGGCGGGATCCTTCAAGAACAGCTCGGCCTCGATCTCGTCCAGATGCGACAACATCTGCACGCGCGCAGCCTGCTTGTCGCGCTTGCGGATCGCGGCGACGATGCCGGCGTGATGATCGGTGCCACAGGCCGGCGTGTCGTGGCGGCGGTAGAGCAGGATGATGAGCGAGGAGCGCGCGATCAGCTCTTTCAGGAAGCCGAGATAGATGCTGTGCCCGCTCATCTCGGCGACGAGACGGTGAAACTCGCCGGAGAGCCGGACCGAGGCGCGCGCGTCACCGCGCAGCTCCGCCTCGCGCTCCTCGGCGAGATGCTGCTGGAGGCGATCGATCCAGGCCGGTGACACCGCATCAATCGCGTGATCGACGATGGTCGGCTCGATCAGGCGGCGCGCCTCGAACACTTCACGGGCATCGCCGGGCGTCGGTCGCGCGACGAAGGCGCCGCGGTTCTTCTCGATGTTGACGATGCCTTCATGTGCAAGCTGCTGGAGCGCCGTGCGGACCAGCGTACGGCTCGCGCCGTAGATCTCGCCGATCTCGTCCTCGCCGAGCTTCGTACCGGGCAGCAGGCGATGCTCGAGGATCGCGGCGGTCACCCCTTCCCTGATACGGCTGACGCGATCGCTCGCATCTGGCGCGTCGGATTTCGTGCGAGTCTTGGCGGCCATCAGTTCGAAGGGTTGGGTGTGAGGGCTCGATCGGCGACGTTCGGCCTTGAATGTTAGTCGACGAGCTGTATCCAATCACAGGCGAAAGATTATACAATCCGCGCCCGTTTTGTGTGCAGCGAGACAGACGGGTGCTGGGACGGCCGAGGGCGGCGGATTCGATCTAACGACCTGACTCTGCTGCACAGTTCTGGAATTCAGCCGGCCAAGGGCGGTTGGCACGGACCTTGCGGAGAGACGGGAGCATCGCCCCTCCCTTGGACACGCCATGGCCACTCCCGCCGCTCTCGAACTGGTCGCCGTCACCAAGCGCTACGACACAACGCTGGCGGTCGACACCGTCAATTTGAAGATCCCGGCCGGGACCTATTGCTGCCTGCTCGGCCCCTCCGGCTGCGGCAAGACCTCGACCTTGCGGATGATCGCGGGCCATGAGGCGGTCAGCAAAGGCGACATCATTCTCGGTGCGCAGAACGTGACCGACCTTGAGCCCGCCAAGCGCGGCACGGCGATGATGTTCCAGTCCTACGCGCTGTTTCCGCATCTGACGGTGCTCGACAACGTCGCGTTTGCCCTCAAAATGCGCGGCGTCGACCGCGCGACCAGGCACAAGCGCGCCGGCGAATTGCTGGAGCTGGTGGCGATGACACCCTATGCGGGCCGGCTCCCGGCCCAACTCTCCGGCGGCCAGCAGCAGCGCGTGGCGCTGGCTCGCGCTCTGATCACCGAGCCGCAGATCCTGCTGCTCGACGAGCCGCTCTCCGCGCTCGATCCGTTCCTGCGGGTGAGGATGCGCGGCGAGTTGAAGCGCCTTCAGCGCGAGCTCGGCATCAGCTTCATCCAGGTCACCCACGGCCAGGAAGAGGCGATGGCGCTCGCCGACCACATCGTGGTGATGAACCAGGGCAGGATCGAACAGCAAGGCACCGCGCGCGAGATCTTCCACCGTCCCCGCACCGAATTCGTGGCCCGCTTCATCGGCGGCCACAACGTCCTCAGCGACGCCGGAAACCTCATCGCCGTGCGCGCCGATCAGCTCGGCATCGCGCCGTTCGCCGAGGGCGCGTTCGGCGCGCCGGCGCTGCTGACCCAGACCGAGTACCAGGGCTCCTACATCGCCGTCTCGCTCACGCTCGACGACGGCACCGCCCTATTCTCCCACCTCCCCGAGGCCGCCTTCGACGTCCACCCGTTCCGTCCGGGCGATCGCGTGCTGGCCACCTGGGATCCTGCCAAGGCGCAACGCCTGCAATAGCGCCGATCGATCACTGGAATGCGCAACAGAGGAGTGACTGATATGACCGAGACCACCAGGACGAAGGGCGTCAGCCGCCGCACGCTGCTCAAGGGCACCGCAGGTCTCGCGGGCCTCGCCGCCGGCTCCGGCGCCATCACCGGCTTCCCCTATGTGAAATCGGCCGATGCGAAGGTGCTGCGCTATCTCGGCACCGCCGTGAACGAGGGCGACGACATCTCCAAGCAGTGCCTCAAGGACACCGGCATCAAGATCGAATACATCACCGCGACCACCGACGACGTCACCAAGCGCGTGATGACCCAGCCCAACTCCTTCGACGTACTCGACACCGAATATTTCTCGCTGAAGAAGATCGTGCCGTCGGGCAACATCCTTGCCCTCGATGCCAAGAAGATCAAGGAATTCGACAACATCACGCCGGTGTTCACCAAGGGCGAGACGCCCGGCGGCAAGAAGATCGGCGGCCAGGGCACGGCGCCCTGGAAGGTGCTCTATCTCGAAGGCAAGGACTCCAAGAAGTTCGCGACGTCGGCGACCGAGTTCGTCACGCTGATCCCGACCGTCTACAACGCCGACACGCTCGGCATTCGTCCCGACCTGATCAAGCGCCCGATCAGCTCGTGGTCCGAGCTGCTCAATCCCGAATTCAAGGGCAAGGCCTCGATCCTCAACATCCCCTCGATCGGCATCATGGATGCCGCGATGGTCGTGGAAGCCACCGGCAAGTACAAATATGCCGACAAGGGCAACATGACCAAGGAAGAGATCGATCTCACTATGAAGGTGATGACCGAAGCCAAGAAGGCGGGACAATTCCGCGCCTTCTGGAAGGACTTCAACGAGAGCGTCAACCTGATGGCCTCCGGCGAGACCGTGATCCAGTCGATGTGGTCACCGGCCGTGACGAAGGTGCGCTCGATGGGCATCCCCTGCACCTTCCAGCCGCTGAAGGAAGGCTATCGCTCCTGGGCCTCGGGCTTCTGCGTCTCCAAGGGCGTCTCGGGTGCGAAGCTCGAATGGGCCTATGAGTTCGTGAACTGGTTCCTGTCCGGCTATGCCGGTGCCTATCTCAACCGCCAGGGCTACTACTCCGCCGTGCTCTCGACCGCGAAGGCGCACATGGAGCCGTACGAGTGGGCGTACTGGATGGAAGGCAAGCCGGCCGAGAAGGACATCAAGGCGCCCGACGGCTCGCTGCTCGAGAAGGCCGGCGCGGTGCGCGACGGCGGCTCCTACGAGGACCGCATGGGCGGCGTCGCCTGCTGGAACGCCGTGATGGACGAGAACGACTACATGGTCCGCAAGTGGAACGAGTTCATCGCGGCCTAACGTGATGGACACGTCAGAGGACATCCTGCAACAGGCGTCCCCGGGATTGATCCCGGGGTCAGGCACGGCGCGCGCCGCGAAAGCGACGCGCCTGTCGCCGTCCTTCATCTCCTGGCTCCAGGCCGGGCCGATGATGCTGGTGTTTCTCGCCTTCTTCCTGATCCCGCTGGTCTTCGTCGTCATCGTCTCGTTCTGGGACTACAACGAATACCAGCTGCTGCCGGCCTTCTCCGGCCGCGGCTACACCGACACGTTCGAGGGCTGCATCGCGCAGCTCCCCGATCTCTGCACCATCGCCAAGACCTATCTGAAGACGCTGAAGCTGTGCTTCCTGGTCTGGGTCATCACGCTCTTCATCGGCTTCTGGGTCGCCTACTTCCTCGCCTTCCACGTCAAGTCCAAGACCTGGCAGATGGGATTGTCGCTGCTCTGCACGATCCCGTTCTGGACCTCCAACGTCATTCGCATGATCGCCTGGATCCCGCTGCTCGGACGCAACGGCCTCGTGAACTCCGGCCTGATCAAGACGGGGCTGATCAATCACCCCGTGGAATGGCTGCTGTTCTCCGAATTCTCCGTGGTGCTGGCGCTGGTCCACCTCTTCACCTTCTTCATGGTGGTGCCGATCTTCAATTCGATGGTGCGCATCGACAAGTCGCTGATCGAGGCGGCCTATGATGCCGGCGCCACCGGCTTCCAGACGCTGGTCAACGTCATCATCCCGCTCTCCAAGCCCGGCATCGTGATCGGCTCGATCTTCGTCATCACCATCGTGATGGGCGACTTCATCACCATCGGCGTGATGGGCGGCCAGCAGATCGCCGCCGCCGGCAAGATCATCGAGACGCGGGTGAACGCGCTGCAATTCCCGGCTGCCGCCGCGAACGCCGTGATCCTGCTCATCATCACCTTCCTGATTATCACCATGATGTCGCGCATCGTCGACATCAAGAAGGAGCTCTAGAGCATGAAGGAGGGACGCCCGCGCTCGTTCTACGTGCTCGCGATCTTCTTCGCGGCCTATGTGCTGTTTCTCTACGGCCCGATGATCGCGATCTACGTCCTCTCGTTCCAGGGCCCGCAGGGCGGCCTCACCTTCCCGATGAATGGCGTGTCGACCTTCTGGATCGCAAAACTGTTCCAGGGCACCGGCATCGTCGATCTCGGCGCGGCCTTCCGCCGCTCGCTGCTGCTTGGCCTGATCGTGATGGTCGTGACCGTCGTGCTGTCGGTCGCCGCCGGCATGGCCTTCCGCCGCAAGTTCAAGGCGCAGGGCATTCTATTTTACTCGGCGATCGCGAGCCTGATCGTGCCCTCGATCATCACCTCGCTCGGCATCTCGCTCGAATTCCGCATCATCGACGACCTGATCAAGGCGCATTGGAACGAGAATTTCGAGACCTCGATGGGCCTGCTGACCTCGGGCTTAGGTGCGCACCTGACCTGGACGCTGCCGTTCGGCCTGCTTATCATGTTCGCGATCTTCAACCGCTTCGATCCCAGGCTCGAGGAAGCCGCGCGCGATCTCGGCGCGACGCCGTGGCAGGCCTTCCGTCATGTCGTGCTGCCGATCATCCTGCCCTCCGTGATCGGCATCGGCCTGTTCGGCTTCACGCTGTCCTGGGACGAGCTCGCCCGCTCCAGCCAGGCGATCGGGGCGGTGAACACGCTGCCGCTCGATCTCCAGGGCCTCACCACCACCGTGACGAACCCCGATATCTATGCGCTCGGCACCGTGATCTCGGCGGTGTCGTTCACCGTGATCGCCCTTGCACTCGGCACCATCCACATGCTCAACAAACGGCAGGCGGCCAAGGGCTCGGATGCCGGCCAAGGGCTTGTCTGACAAGGGGCTTGTCTGAACTGATGCGGCTGCACGTCGTCAATCCCAACACCACCGCGTCGATGACGGCGAAGATCGCCGCTGCAGCACGCAGCGTCGCCCTGCCCGACACATTGATCGATGCGCGCCAGCCCGCGATGGGCCCGGTCTCGATCGAGGGCTTTTACGACGAAGCCTTCGCCGTGCCCGGCATGCTCGGCTGCATCCGCGACGCAGACCGCGACGGCGCCGACGCCCACATCATCGCCTGCTTCGACGACACCGGCCTCGACGCCGCGCGTGCCGCCGCGAAAGCGCCGGTGATCGGCATCGGAGAAGCCGGCTTCCACATGGCGAGCCTGATCGCGGCGCGTTTTGCCGTGGTGACGACGCTCGGTGTCTCGATCGTGCCGATCGAGCATAATTTGCGGAAATACGGCCTCGCCGAGCGCTGCGCGCGTGTCCGCGCCGCCGAGGTCCCGGTGCTCGCGCTCGAGGAGCGCAATACCGATGCCCTCGGCAAGATCTCCGCCGAGATCACCGCCGCGGTCCGCGACGATCGGGCGGAAGCCGTCGTGCTCGGCTGCGCCGGCATGGCCGACCTCGCCACCGAGCTCGCCGCCACACATGGCCTGCCCGTGGTCGACGGCGTCGCCGCGGCGGTCACGCTGGCAGAATCACTGGTGCGGCTGGGACTGAAAACCTCCCGGCTCGGGCCCTATGCGGCGCCGCGCTCGAAGACCTATTCCGGACCGTTTTCGCCGTTCCAGCCTTGATCCCGGCTCTTTTCGAGGACCTTCAGGGGTCCCAAGACCAGCTGATTGCTGGTTTTTTGCCGTTAGCCTCTTTTTGGTCCCATTTGTTGCCGAATGGTAACACTTTCGGGACGTCCCGGCGACCTCTGGTTGCCGCACTTCGCCACTCACCAAGTTTCAATTTGGGTTTTGTCAGCGATGATCGATCTCGCCCAGGACAGGCCGTCCAACCCCCTCCTTCGCCTTGGCGCCCAGCCGATTGCGCTGACCGCCGCAGCCCTCCTGCTCCTCATCGCCGGCGTGACCTCGATCGCGATCTGGCGCGCTTCTACCGGTGCAACTCCTGAGACCGACCGCGTGGTGGCGTCGCGGCAGCTCCAGGCCCGCACGGCCCAGGCATCCGAGCAACTCGTCGAGAAGACCAAGGGTCTCGAGGCGACCCAGCAGGAATCGATCGACCAGCTCCAGGTCGTGCAGGACCAACTCCAGACCATGAAGCGCCTGATGGCGGCGCAGCAGGCCGACACCAAGCGCCTGTCCGAACAGGTCACGACGCTGAACGAGTCCATCGACGGCCTTCGGCAGTCCTTTGCCAGCGTCCGGGCCACGGAAGCGGAGACACCCTCGGTTACCCGCAGGAAACCGTCGCGCCGTGTCCACGCCAGCGCCCGCAAGCGTTCGCGCGGCTAGCCGGGTCAGGGCCTGCGACTTAAATTTTTCCACATGTGAACTGGATCACATTCCCCCGTATGATTCCGCGCCATGCTCCCGGTTACCGGATGGCGTGAGCCGATTTCAATGTCCGGGGCTGGCAAGGTCGTTGACGGTATACTGCGTCAACGGCCTTGTTCTTTAATGGGCTAGCTGGAGCCCCGCTCCGATGGAATCGGAGCGGGGCTCCAGCTTTTTGCAGCTGTCAGAACGCTATTCGCAGACATCCACGCGGCGGACACGCCAGCCTGCCGGCGTCATGACCCGCTTCCGCACCACGTAACAGCCGCCGTAACCGCCGTCGTCATAGCCGGTACCATAGTAATAGGGATCGCCGTAACCGTGGCCGTAGCCGTAATAGCCGCCGTAGTAGCCGGCGCCGGCGATACCTGCCCCGATCGCCACTCCGGGCCAGAAGCCGCCGCCACGCCAGTGGCCGCCATGGCCCCAGCCGCCACCATGGCCCCAGCCGCCGCCGCCGTGGCCCCAGCCACCGCCACCATGACCGAAACCGCCCCGCGCCTCAGCCGCCTGCGGCGCCGACAAGCCGACTGCCGCGACGGCCAGCGCCGCCATCATCATCTTGCGTAACATCACTCGATCCTCCGCGTGGAGACGTTCCACGCTCAAAGCGGGACCAAGCTAACGTCACCCGCGCCTTCCTGACAGCCTTACTGCCTCACTTCCGCGCGAGCATCAGCAGCCGCGATCGAAGCATGTGAATCCGAAGGAAGCTGACGCGCGGCGCGCGCGGACCGCTATGCGGCGGCCGCCATCTTCTCGGCGGCCCACGGCTATTCTCAGCCGATCCGCTTCAGGCCTTTCTGGAAGCGCGGGCCGTTGGCCACGTAGAACCTCGCCGCACTCCCCATCTTCTGCACCTGGGCATCGTCGAGCGTGCGGATCACACGCGCGGGCGAGCCGATGATCAGGGAGCGTTCGGGAAATTCCTTGCCCTCGGTGATGACCGAGCCCGCGCCGACGATGCTGTTGCGGCCGATCTTCGCGCCGTTCATCACGATCGAGCCCATCCCGACGAGCGCGCCCTCCTCGATCGTGCAGCCGTGCAGGATGACGTTGTGGCCGACGGTGCAGTTCTTGCCGATGACCAGGGGAAAGCCGAGGTCGGTGTGGCAGGTCGAGCCATCCTGCACATTGGCGCCCTCGCCGATCTCGATCCATTCATTGTCGCCGCGCAGCACGGCGCCGAACCAGACGCTCGCACCCGGCTTCAGGCGCACGCGGCCGATCACGGTCGCGGTCTCGGCGATGAAGTAATTCCCGTCGACGGGAAGATCGGGTGCCTGTCCGTCGAGCTCGTAGATCGCCATGGGGTTCTCCTGTCGCGTCAACCCCAGCCATAGCGAAACGGCGACGCTGAGGCAAAGGGCCGCCGCGCCACGCAGGGGACGCCGAGCGTCCCTGGGGAACGCAGAGCGTCCCGGGCAACGGAAGCGTCAGACCAGAACGCCGGCGGCGCGTAGCGTCATCAGGAAGAAGGTGCCGCTCATCATGCTCCAGAAGCCGGCGATGACGGTCGCCATCATCACGAATTCGACGCGGCGGCTTTCCACCCGCATGCCGCGCAACGTGTTGCGCATGATGATGAAGGGCGCCGCGAAGACCAGGAACGGAACCGCGGCAAACGTCTTCGGCGCCACGCCGTCCTGCAACAGGCCGAAACCGGCGGGCCGCTGGGCAAACGCCTGGTATCCGTTCACGAGCGCTCCCGCGAGCGCGAAACCGATGCAGATCGAGAACAGAGAATTGAAGGCTTCAGGTGTCATCGGAACGGTCCGCCCTTACGCAACGCCGGAGCCTTCCTGTGACAAAGAGTGCCGGTTAACGCTACATTATCCTTAAGGGAAGGTTAACGTCGGCGGCCGATCCACGCAGGGCCCTCCCCCGTCCCGGCGGCCGGGAACGCTCCGCGAATTCGCCGCCGCATGGCATATTCGCCGCTGATTCGTCGGCCACCGGCCGACTTCCCGGTTCGACTTGCGCAAGCTCATGACGATGTTTTCGGCAGCTCCCCTTAGGTCCTCCAGGACGCACCCTCGGGCGCATGTCGTCCCGATCGTGCTCGGCGGCACTGCGGCGCTGGGCGCGGTGGCGCTCGTCGCCTACTTGCTATGGCCGACCTGGGGCTCGGGCGGCGCGAATGCTCCGGACCGGCTGCCGGTGAGTGTCGGCGGCACGCTGTTCAACGTTCCCACGACCGCGATCAGGATGAAGATTCAGCGGCACTCCGGGCCGCAGGAGCGCATCGATCTCGACTTCCTCTACCCTTCGCTTGAGCCGCCGGGCGCGCCGAAACATGTCACGGCCGACACCGTGGAAGAGGCGATGCAACCGATCGACCGTGTCTTCCTGTCGATATCGGCGCATCACGATGCGCTGGCGCCGGAGCAGCGAACAGCCACGATCTATCCGCGCTATCTCGACCAGGCCGCGACCAGTGCGGCGGACGGCCTGACGATGCGGATGTTCCGCGCCGACACGCCCTATGGCAGCGAGGACTTCTATTCCGCCGCAAGCCCCGCGCTGACCGCACGCTGCACGCGCGATGCCGCCACGCCCGGCATGTGCCTTTCCGAACGCCGTGTCGGCGGCGCCGATCTCACCTTCCGTTTTCCGCGGAGCTGGCTGTCGCAATGGCGCGATGTCGCGGAAGCGCTGGACCGGCTGTCAGCGCAATTGCGCGGACCGAAGGGCTGACCCCCGATCGCTTTGCGCCGCATTGACCGGCTGATAGGCTCGTCGCCAACAACATCAAGCGCGGTGATCGACGTGACCGATGCAGCAGCAAACCTGCCTCCGGGCGCCCAATTGTTGGGGCGCGAATGGCTCGGCTTTGACGAGGGCGGGCGGGCCTTGATCCGCTTCCAGGCTCAGCCCGCGTTCACCAACAGGCATGGCACGATCCAGGGCGGCTTCCTCGCGGCGATGCTGGACTCTGCCACCGGGATTGGCGCGCTGGCAGCGCTGTCTCCCGACCTGACAGTGGTCACCAGAAGTCTGGATACGCGCTTCCTGAAGCCTGCCGCGGTCGGAGCCATCACGGCACGCGCGCGCGTTGTCGAACGGACGGATCGCGATATGGTCATGCAGGCCGAGCTTGTCGATGCGAACGGCATCACTGTCGCTGATGCCACGGCGCGGCTGCGCATTATCGCGAAGAAATAGAACTACGGAACCGCGGAGTTAACGTTCGTCATTGCGAGCAGAGCGAAGCAATCCAGAATCCCTCCGCGGAAAGATCCTGGATTGCTTCGCTTCGCTCGCAATGACGGAGAGAGAAACTATTCCTGATCGACGAGATCGTCCTCGAGGATCGCCATCTGGAATTGGAACGAGCGATCATCATCCTCGTCATCGACGAAGAGCACGCCGATGAACTCCTCGCCGATATAAACCTCGGCGGAATCATCCTTCTTCGGCCGCGGCACGACGCGGATCTTGGGATTGCCGAATACGCGCTTCAGATACGCGTCGAGCTTCCTTACTTCCTTGACGTCCACGGCAAGTCTCCAATCGAAATCTGGGTTGGCGGGGTTTTAGGACGAGACGCGACGAACCGCCAGCATGAATTGCCAAAGAATTTGGGGACGAGCAGGGCCGGAGAATCCGGCCCTTTTCTCTCGCTCAAAGTCCCATCGCGTTGATCATCTGATCCATGGTGCGCGACGGCTCGGCGCAGCCGGCCTCACCGACGATCTTGGCGGGCACACCGGCAACCGTGACGTTGTGCGGCACCGGCTTGACCACGACCGAGCCGGCGGCAATGCGCGCGCAATGACCGATCTCGATGTTGCCGAGGATCTTCGCGCCGGCGCCGATCAGGACGCCGTGACGGATCTTCGGATGGCGGTCCTCGTTCTCCTTGCCGGTGCCGCCGAGCGTGACGCCATGCAGGATCGAGACGTCATCCTCGATCACCGCGGTCTCACCGCAGACGAAGCCGGTGGCGTGGTCAAGGAAGATGCCGCGGCCGATGCGCGCGGCGGGATTGATGTCGGTCTGGAACACCGCAGACGCGCGGCTCTGGAGATAATACGCAAAGTCCTTGCGGCCCTTCAGATAGAGCCAGTGCGCGAGGCGATGGGTCTGAATGGCGTGAAAGCCCTTGAAGTAGAGCAAGGGGTCGATGAAGCGCGACGTCGCGGGATCGCGGTCGTAGACGGCGACGAGATCGGCGCGGAAGGCGTTGCCGAGATCGGGAGCCTCGCGCAGCGCCTCGTCATAGGTCTGGCGAACGAGATCACCCGACAGCGCGGAATGATCGAGCCGGTCGGCGAGACGATGGATCACCGAATCTTCCAGGCGACTGTGATGCAGCACCGTCGAGTAGATGAAGGTCGCAAGCTCCGGCTCGCGATGGACGATGTCCTCCGCCTCGCCGCGGATCCGATCCCAGATCGGATCGAGCGTTGCGAGCTTTCCTCCCGGACTGACCTGATGCACTGCCATAGGATCTGCTCTTTCGAATTGGCTCATTTTGCTGGCTCTATACCACAGTCTAGCCGACGAAGTCCCGACGGGCTTGCCTGAGAGTGAACAGTGAGTTGCTCCGCGAAAGCACGCCAACGCCTTGAAACACAACAGTTTCTTCTGACGCCCCCAGGCGGCGAGGTCGGCTCAAAATGGTCAGGGTTTTGCCAAATTCAAGCCGGGCAGCGTCAAACTATTGGTGAATTCCGCCTCGACGGCTGTTGCGGGCATGGTCGGGGAACACGACGGAGCGGATTTGAGCATCACCACCGATCAATTGCGCGCGGGCGCCGCTGATACGTTTTGGCTGCGGCTGGCGGCGGTGGGACTGCCCCTCCTCTTGATCGCGCCGGCGTTCTGGAACGGCTATCCGCTGTTGCAATGGGATACCGGCGGCTATCTGGCGCGCTGGTACGAAGGCTATCTGGTCCCGAGCCGCTCCACCGTGTTCGGCCTCTATCTGCACTACGGCGAGAATTTCGGCTTCTGGATCAATCTCGCGGTCCAGTCGCTGGCGACGCTGTGGCTGTTGCAACTGACGCTGCGCGTACTCGGGTTGATGCAGACGTCTCGCTTCGTCGCGATCAGCCTCTGCCTGATCCTGTCGACCGCGCTGCCCTGGCTCGCGAGCATGCTGCTCACGGACATCTTTGCAGGGCTGTCGATCCTGTCCCTGTTCTTGCTGGTCGTCGGCGCGAGCCGGACGTCGGGCCTCGAAAAGATCTCGCTGTTCGTCTTCACCGCCTTTGCCGCCGCAACCCACAGCGCCACACTCGGCGTGCTGCTCGGGCTCTGCGCCGCCGGCTGGATGGTGCGGCCGTTCCTCGGCGCGCGCCTGCCGCTCGCCGGATTGGCGCAGGCGAGCCTCACCATCGTCGCGGGCGGCCTGATGCTGGTGTCGGCAAACCACGCGCTGTCGGGCAAATGGGCCTGGACGCCCGGCGGCTATGGCGTCGCTTTCGGACGCATGATGCAGGACGGTATCGTCGCGCGCTTCCTGAGCGATCATTGCCCGTGCGAGCGCTACAAGCTCTGTCCCTATCGCGACCAATTGCCGGCGACCGCCGACGAGTTCCTGTGGGGCAAGAGCATGTTCAACACGCTCGGCCGCTTCGAAGGCATGAACGACGAGATGGGCTATATCGTCGTGCATTCGCTCGCCGACTATCCGGCGTGGCAGGCCGGCGCGGCGTTGCGGGCGATGGGCCAGCAATTGCTGCATGTGGCCACCGGCGAAGGCACCAGTGTCTGGATCGGGCACACCTACGGCATCATCGAGCGCTACATCCCGGCGCAAGTCGCGCCGATGCGCGCGGCGCGGCAGCAGAATCACGGCCTCGATTTCGATCACGTCAACTGGCTGCACGTTCCCGTCGCGCTGGCCTCGATGCTGGCGCTGGTCGGGTTGCTCGCGCATGCGCTGGCAAGCCGCCGGCTCGACGATCTGACGCTGCTGGCGGCAACCGTCACGCTGGCGCTGCTCGGCAACGCCTTCATCTGCGGCGTGATCTCGGGTCCGCACGACCGCTACGGCGCACGGATGGTGTGGGTCGCGACCTTCGTGGTGCTGATGGCGCTGGCGCGTCGTTTCGGTGACGACCAACCTGACGACGAGACCTCAGCCGCGGCGTGACAGGAAATCGAGCACGCCGGTCTTGTAGACCTTGTCGCCGACCGCGCGCATGTGGTCGCGGTTGGGGATATCGAGCACTTCCGATCCCGGGATGATGGCGCCGAGCGCGCTGGCTGATCCTGCGACGTCGTCGGCGCTGCCGACCGCGATCAGCACGGGCACGTCGATGCGCGCGGCCTCTTCCTTCGTCATGAGGTCGCGGGTGCCGCGCAGGCAGGCGGCGAGCGCACGACGGTCGGAACGGGTCTGATCGGCGAAGGCGCGAAACGTGCGGCCGACCGGATCGGTGACGTCGTCGAGCGAGGGCGCCTCCAGCGCCTTTGCGACATTCTCGCCGGGCCCGGTGCCCTCGATCAGGCCGCCAATTCCGATGCCGCCCAGGATCGCCGAGCGCAGGCGCTGCGACTCGTTGAGGGAGAGCCACGCCGTCATCCGTCCGCCCATCGAATAGCCCATCATGTCGGCCTGCGGAATCGCGAGGTGATCCATCAGCGCGAGCACGTCGCCGGCCATGGTCGGGATCGAGTACTGTGCGGGCTCGTAGAGCTTTGCGCTTTCGCCATGGCCGCGATTGTCCAGAGCGATGACACGGCGGCCGTTCTTGCGCAGTTCCGAGACCCAGGTCGGATAGACCCAGTTCACGTTCTTGCTCGAGGCAAAGCCGTGCACAAGGATGATCGGATCGCCCTCGCCTTCGTCGAGATAGGCAATTTCAACGGCGCCGTTGTGAAAGCTCGGCATCAGCAGTTCCGCAGATCGTTGTGGGGGAGAGATTGATCTTAGGCGGTAAGCGCCGCGTCCGCCAGAGCGGATTCGGCTGCCGCCCGGCGGAGCCGGCGCGCCCGTCTGCGATCGCACCAGGCCTGGGTCAGGCGCTCCGTCGCCGCCTTGATCGAGGACAGCAGGCCGAACAGCGTCAGTGCCGCGCCGAACAGCCAGAGCGCCAGATCGAACATGCCGCCGACGAGCAGCAGCGCGCCGCGGCCGAGCAGCTTCATGATCGCGCGGGTCTTGCCGCCCTGCGCCTCCGCAAGCCGGGCCGCGCGCGCGACGTCCTTCGGGCCTTCGGCGATGCGCAGCGTATCCATGGCGCCGCGCGTGCCGGTCTTTTTGGCAACGCGGGTGACGTCCTTGCCGAGCCGGACCAGCGCACCGGCCTTCTCGACACGGAACGCGGCCTTGATCGCGCTCGCGGTCTCGCCGGGGCGGAACACCGAACCCTTGACGACGGCGTTCTGGAGCATCGGCGTATCGACCACCTCACGCGCCGACCGGCCGGCCCATGCGGCAAGTCCCTCGCCGAGCCGTCCGACCTTGCGGGCATCCTTCACCAGCGTCAGTCCAGCGCGCACGGGCGCGGCGCCGCCGACCGACACGTAGGTCACCGCCGTCACCGCAAGGCCGGCGGTCGCAAGGCCGAGCACCAGATGGTCGGTGTCCTCGCCCATGGCGAGACGCTTGCCCTCGCGCACGACGTCCCTGATGTCGCCGATCACGAAGAGATCGCCGGCGACGGTTCCGGACAGGCTCGCGACATCGTCGGCGTTGCCGGTGACGAGACCGGTCGCGAACTGTTTGGCGAAATGCCGCGTGGAATTTTCTTCCTTGACCGCATCGCTCACGCGGTTGAGGAGGTCGTCGGGCAGCGCGATGTTACGGTCACGCGCCAGCGCGACAAAACTGTCGGCGAGATCAGCGTCGCCGACGGCGAGCGCGGCCTCGATATTGTCCTGAACCAGGCGGTCGTTCTGCCGCAGCAGCGCATCGAGCTTGAGCTCGGAGAGCGCCGCCGGATCGTCCTGGGCGGAGAGGAGCGCGCCGGCCTCGCGGGCATGCGGCGCTACCTGCGCGAGCATGAAGCTGCATGCTGCAATACCGGTCAACGCCGTGCTGATTCGCAGCCACTTCATGCCAAGAGTCATACCAAGAGTTGTGCCAAGAGCCTGGACGATCCCGAGATCATTGCGCCTGATGGTTCGTCTTTCGTCGCAATTCCGCTTGTCCAAAGACATAGTATGCCAAAATTGCGACACAACGTCCCCGACGAAAGAAGGGCTTCTCTCAGGCCGCAAGATTGTGTCGAATTTGCATGAGCAAATGAGCATGGGGCAATTGCGAACCTTTCGGTTCCGCTGGACTAGCAATCATCTGCACCCAACAGTATGGTCCGCGGCGCCTCAAAGATGCCGCGTCAGTGTTTGATTGTGTCTGCCGCCATTGCCACTCCAGGATGAACTACGATGTCCGACCATGTCGTCCCGCACTTCCATAACGATGCCGGTGTCCCCGTCATCGAGATCGGCTCGCAAGAGTTCATGTGCGTCGGCGCCAATCCTCCGTTCGATCATCCGCACGTCTTCCTGGACCTCGGCAACGACAACGAGATCATCTGCCCCTATTGCTCGACGCTGTACCGTTTCGCCGCCGACCTGAAGCCGGGCGAAGCCCGTCCGCCGGAATGCGTGCTGAAGGACAAGGTGGCCTGACCGCCTCTCACGGTCAGGGGTGGCGCTCTCCCGAACGATTGTCATCGCCGGTGCCGGCATAGGTGGACTGACGGCCGCGCTTGCGCTCGCAGCCCGTGGCTTCCGCATCGTCGTGCTGGAAAAGGCCGAGCGGCTCGAGGAAGTCGGTGCCGGCCTGCAACTCTCCCCCAACGCCAGCCGCGTGCTGGTCGAGCTCGGCCTCACCGAACGGCTCAAGCGAAGCGCCGTCACGCCTGAGGCGCTCTGCGTCATGAGCGCGCGGGCCGGCGGCGAACTGCTGCGCATGCCGCTCGGCGAAGCCGCTTCCGCGCGGGCCGGCGCGCCCTATTGGGTGGTGCACCGCGCCGACCTGCAATCCGCGTTGGCCGGTGCGGTCTCCGACCATCCCGATATCGATCTGAAGTTAGGTGCGACCTTCGAGGACGTGGCGCCCCACGCCAAGGGGCTGACGGTCGTCCATCGTAGCGGCACGATCCGCCGCAGCGATCTCGCCAGCGCACTGATCGGCGCCGACGGTATCTGGTCGACGGTACGCCAGCATCTGTTTCCCGAGGTGCAGCCGCGCTTCTCCGGCCTGATCGCCTGGCGCGGCACGCTCGATGCCACGCAACTGCCGAAGGATTTTACCGCGCGGCGGGTGCAGCTCTGGATGGGTCCGAACGCCCATCTCGTCGCTTATCCGATCGCCGGCGGACGCCAGATCAACGTGGTCGCGGTGCTGCCGGGGACCTGGAACAGGCCCGGCTGGAGCACGCCGGGCGACCCGTTCGAGGTGATGGACGCCTTCGCGGCACCGCGCTGGCCATCGGCGGCCAGGATGATGCTCACTGCCGTCGACAATTGGCGCAAATGGGCGCTGTTCGGCGTGCCCGACGGCTGCCCCTGGAGCCAAGGACCGGTCGGCCTGCTCGGTGACGCCGTGCATGCGATGCTGCCATTCGCCGCCCAGGGCGCCGGCATGGCGATCGAGGATGCCGCCGTGCTCGCCCGGCATCTGAGCCTCGAGGCTGCCGAGAGCGCGGCCGGCATCACGGCGGCGCTGAAGGAATATGGCCGCGCGCGGCAGGCGCGGGTGCGGCGGGTGCAGCAGACGGCGCGGCAGCAGGGCCGCATCTATCATCTCGGTGGGCCGCTCGCGATCGCGCGCGATGTTGCGATCCGCGCGCTCGGCCCGGAGCGCATGCTGGCGCGGCAGGACTGGATCTACGGCTGGCGCCCCTGAGGCGGGCGCAATCGTGTCAACTCAGCGAACGGCGCTGCCGGATTTCGGGGCGGGCTTGATGTCCGGCCGCTGCGGAGCAGAGGCCGCCGGCGTCGCACCGGGCGGCGTTTCCCGGCACTTGTTGCGGCGCCATGCCTCCTCGGCAAGTTGCGACTGCCCGCGCACCGCGATGTAGTCGTTGCGATAGGCGAGCTCGGACACGACCGCGCCTCCCGCCCCGGTCTCAGCCTTCTCCATCAGCTTCTGCAACTGCTCGGTGCGGCTGGCGAGCGCCTTACGCTCAGCCTCGAGTTGCTTGCAGTCGTACAATTCGTACTTGCCGGGATCGGCAAAGGCCGGTGCGACCGTCTCGGTCATGCTGGCGCAACCGGACAGCGCCGCGCCCGCCGCGAGTAGCGCCAGAAATGCGCCCGAGTCGCGCAGGCGAGAGGAAAACGAAGCAGCCATGCCGGATGAATAGTCCCCGTGGATTGAGAATGCCTAAAGCAACAACAGATGTCCGGATTGAGGCTTTGCCTTGCGCAGCCGGCTCGCTTAAGGAAGAACCGCCCATCCGGCCCGCGAAACGCGCCAATTCCAGACGGCCGGAGGTGGACTTAACTAGTTGATCTCGTTGGATCAAGCGGGCATGGCGGAATTGGTAGACGCAAGGGACTTAAAATCCCTCGGCGCGCAAGCGCTGTGCCGGTTCGACCCCGGCTGCCCGCACCATCGGAGCTGACGGGGCGAGCCTCCGCCCAAAGGCGGACGAAAGACCGATGCAGTCACGAACCGGCTGGAGTCCGCGCGGGGCAAGGCGCCGTCCTTTTCCGGCGGACACCGCGGTATGCGTTATGACTGCGCGCCTTCCGTCTCCAGTCGCTTCGGCTCGGCGCGAAAGTCGAGCAGCAGGATCCAGAAACTTGTCAGCGCAATGATGAGGAGGATGAAGCTGCCCTCGAATGCCGTCCCCAGAATCGAGATCAGTGCCGGAAAGGCGAGACCGACGGCGAGGAACGCTGCAAGTGACAGGGCCGGAAGATCGACGACGAGGATCGCGGCATAAAGCGCGAGCTCGAAGTAGGCATATTCCTTGAGGCGCGGCGAGCTGAGATAGAGCGCAAACATCGCGAATACCGTGATGCGCATGGCGACGCGCGGATGATCGATCAGCCAGCGATCCAGTCGCGCAAGAAGTGATCCGCCTTCCCGCACTGGCTCGCTCGCGACCACGCGCAGGATGGACAAGGCGGACGGCACCAGCACGAGCGCGAGTGCTGCGAATGCATAGGTCGCGAACGTCGCCGCCTTGCTGTCACCGAGGCCGGCATGATCCATGAGGTCGCGCGCCGCCAGCAGCAGCGACGGATTGATCTCGAAGAGATCGACGAGATGCTGGTCGGGGATCTTTCCGCCCATCGCTAGCTGCCAGCTCGCGAACAGCTCGGGGTACATCAGCCGCGATATCTGGATCGGCAATGCGAAGCTGAACGCCGCAACCGCGATCAGCATGAGCTTGCGGCCGCGTGGCAGCGGCAGGAAATAGAGCGCGGCCAGCACGGGAAAGAACACCAGCTTGAACGATGTCACGAGGCCGAGCAGCGCGGCGCCGGCGAGCCGCAACGGAAAGCTGCGGCCCTCAGGCGCGTCGGACGCCGACCGAGAAAGCAGAAACCTCAGCGCAATCGCGGTCAGCACGCCGCTCAGGATCGCGAAATTGCCGGACGCCTGCACCCATTCGAAACCGACGAACGCGCCGAGCGTGCAGAGCACCCTCAGCGCAACATCGCGCGCGCCCGGGCGCGTTCGGCCAAGACCGGGCAAGAGGAGCCCGCAAAGCACGGCGAGAACAGGAAAGATGCCTTTGTAGTGATCGACCAGAAATCCACCCGCGCACAAGGGGCGGAAGACATCCAGAGTCACCGGCAGATAGGGATAAGAGAGCTTGGTGCCCTTCAGGTTCTTGACGAAATAGGGATCGAGCCCGCCGGCATACGCATCGACCGCCGCGCAATTGACGCGGGTGTCCCAGCCATATTTCATATCGAGCACGGCGTCGTTGGCGAGATTGCCGAGCACCAGCAGTGCGGTCAGTGCGATCAGGCAGGCAAGCCAGAAGTTCCGCCGCGAAGCCATGTCGGCCGAGGGTTCCAACCATCGTGCTGCACCGGTGACATCGGACACAATCGGATACCTTGTTTGGCTAGGCTTCTCCCGGCGCCAACGCGGCGCCAGCCCGTGCCACCATGGACAGGATGGGTTGCGGATTCATCTCCCCTGTGCGTTGCGCTCGCGCTTATGGTGAATCCTTGGTTGCCAGCCGTCCGCCTGGACAGCAGGGGAACCGGTTCCGCGGCCGCGACCGCCAGATCCGTCGTCCCGCCCCTACGGCGACGAACGGGCGGCAAGCCAGGCATCGACTGCTTCGCGCGTGTCCCGGGTCGCCGCCATGCGTGCGAACTGCTCGCTCTCGATGGCGAGGCCTTCCGAGATCGAGACGTTGAGGCCCCGCGTGGTGGCGGTGATGACGCGGGCGACCGCCAGGCGCGAATGCCGCGTGATGCGATCTGCCAGCGCGAAGGCTGCGTCCAGGAGCTGCTCGTGCGGCACGACGTGGTTGACCAAACCGATCTCATGAGCCCGCTGTGGTGAAAAGGAATCTCCTGTCAGGAGATATTCGAGCGCCCGCTTCCGGCCTGCGAGCCGTGGCAGGCGCTGCGTGCCGCCGAAGGTCGGCGTGATGCCGATCGCGATCTCGGGCTTGGCGAAGCTCGCCCGCTCGCTCGCGACGGCGAGATGCACGGCTTCCGTGATCTCGCAGCCGCCGCCGAAGGCGATGCCGTTCACGGCGGCGATGATCGGCTTCGGAAACGCCTCCATGCGCGCCGTCATCGCCTGCCCGCGCCGCACGAAGGCCTTCACCGCCGCATCCGGCCCGGATTTCACGCTCTCCGAGAACTCGGCGATGTCGGCGCCGGCCGAGAAGGCGCGGTCGCCCGCCCCGGTCAGGATCACGGCGCGGATATCGGCATCGTCCTCGATACGATCGAGGATCGCCATCAGGCGGTCGACGAGGGCGTAGCTCAGCGCATTGAGCTTGTTCGGGCGGTTGAACGTCAGCAGCGCGACAGCGCCTCGCGTTTCGGAGAGTACGAGATCGGACAAGTGCAGGCTCCTTCCAGGTCGAATTCCAGGTCGAACAGGCGCGGAAGTCAGCCACAGCGATCTTGTCGTGTATACTCACTAGGCAGTATATATTGGCGATGTCAGGCAAAGGCGACACCACGCGCGAGCAGATCGTCATCGCGGCGACGCGCCTGTTCTATGGCGAAGGCATCAGGGCGGTGAGCATGGACGCAGTCGCCGAGAAGGCCGGCGTCACCAAGAAGACGCTCTATTATCACTTCACCAGCAAGGACGAGCTCGTCGCCGAGACCATCGCGGCCAGGGACCAGCCGACGCTGGAGCTCTATATGCGCTGGTTCGCCGAGACCGAGGGCACGGTGGCCGACAAGGTCCGCGGTCTCTTCACAAGGCTCGGACGCTCCGTGGATACGCCGCGATGGCGCGGCTGCGGATTCCTGCGCACCATCGCCGAGCTCGCAAACACGCCGGCACATCCCGCGGTCAAGGCCGGCGCGGCGCACAAGAAGCGTTTTGAAGCGTGGCTCGACACCGAATTGCGCGAGCACGGCGTTGCCGGTGCAGCGGCGCTCGCGCGCCAGCTCGTGATCCTGCTCGACGGCGCCACGACCGTGATGCTGATCCATCGCGATCTCGACTATGTCGACACCGCGGGACGATTGGCACTCGGCCTGGTCGAGCAGGCCCTTAGCGCACGATGATGGACGAGGCAGCCCTTCCCGAGCCCGGCGACATCACCAATTCTTGTGCACCCGCCTGTCAGCCATCCCGAAACATGGGTTGTGCGACGCAGCATAACCGATCAAAAAGCCTCTGATTTTCAGAGGTGAGCTTTGTCCGACGTCAATGCCGACGATTGGGTGTCCTCGGGACACCGGCCCATGGGTTTTCCAGAATTCGTCATCGTGATCGCGTCCATCATGGCGCTGAATCCGCTTGCGATGGACATGATGCTGCCGGCGCTGCCCAACATCGGGGCAGCCTTCGCCATTCCCAACGCCAACCATCTTCAGCTGGTGCTCTCGACCTTCCTGATCGGCTTCGGCGCCGGTCAGTTCGTCATGGGCCCGTTGTCGGACCGCTTCGGCCGCCGCCCGGTGCTGCTCGGCGGCATGGCCGTCTATGCGGTGGCGAGCGTGCTGGCGGTCGCCGCGCCCTCGTTCGAGACGCTGCTGCTGGCGCGCGCGCTGCAAGGGCTCGGCACGTCGGCAACGCGCGTGATCGCCACCTCAATCGTGCGCGACTGTTATGTCGGCCGCCGGATGGCGAGCGTGATGTCGCTCGCCATGATGGTGTTCATCGCGGTGCCGGTGATTGCGCCCTCGTTCGGGCAGGCGGTGCTGCTGGTCACGCAATGGCGCGGCATCTTCGTCGTCCTGATGCTCTACGGGCTGCTCGCGCTCGCATGGAGCGTGCTGCGGCTGCCTGAAACCCTTCCCGAGTCCGAACGCAGGTCGCTGGCGCCCGCAGACGTACTCTCGGCGTTCCGGCAGACCGTGACCAACCGCCAGACCATCGGCTATGCGACGGCCGCCGGCAGCGTGATAGGCGCGCTCTTTGCCTATGTCTTCTCGGCGCAGCAGGTCTTTACCGGCGTCTATCATCTCGGCCACTATTTCCCGATTGCCTTCGCCGCGATCGCGGCCGGCACCGCGATCGCCGGTTTCCTCAATGCGAAGCTGGTCGGACGGCTCGGCATGCGCGTGATCTCGCACGGCGCGCTGACGCTCTACACCGCGGTTGCGGGCGTGATGCTGCTGACGGAAAGCCTCGGCATGCTGCCGCTCTCCTTGTTCATGGTGCTGTCCGCCCTGATGATGTTCTCGTTCGGCATGATGGTCGCGAACTTCACCGCACTGGCCATGGAGCCGCAGGGCCATATCGCCGGCACCGCCTCCTCGCTCTACGGCTCGATCACGACGCTGATCGGCATCGTCGTCGGCATGGCGATCGGGCAGAGTTTCGACGGCACGCTGCTGCCGTTCTCGGTCGGCTTCTTCCTGTCGACGCTGGCGGCGCTTGCGATCGTGCTGGTGGTGGAAAAGGGACGGCTGTTCAAGCCGCATCATCGTCCCTTCGCATGAGGAACTTCCCGGCCGCGTCGATGTTGTACTGCAGCAATTCGAAAGGCCGCCTCATGGAACCGGAACATCGCGAAGACAACACCACCCCGGATCGGGCGGAAACGGAGCGCCCGACGCCGGGCGCCGACCGAACTGCGTTCACTCCCCCCTTCGCGAGCGAAGGCCTCGAGCGAATCCGCGACAGCCACTGCTGAGCGCAAAGCCTAGTTCGTCGGGCGCCTGCTGGCGCTGAAGTCCTGCGCGGCGCTCTCGGGCGTCGCGCTGCTCGTTCGCGGCGGCACGATCAGCACGACCACGTCCCGCGTCAGGCCGGGCTTGCCCCATAGCGTCGCCTGCACGGTGAACTGGCGCCTGACGAAATGCTCGGCGCGCGCGGACACCGACTCCATCCACCTGCCGCAATAGTCCTGGCCGCTGAAACAGAGCGCGGCCCAACCGCGATCCAATGTCGTCTTTCGCGGCATGCCCCACGTGTACTGAAATTCGAACGGCCGCGCGTAATACGGATGGTCCGGACTGTAGAACGCGGTCGCAAAGGCCAGCGAATCGTCGCCACTGACGGCGCTGAGCGGCTCCCCGGTCAGCTCGTGCCATTCCCGGGTGAGCTCGTTGGCTACCTGCGCGTAGAAATACCGGCCCTCTTCGTAGCCGTGATTGTTGCGATAGACGGCGTGAATCGGGGCGGCGACGAAGACAGCGGCGAGCCCAACGATTGCGGTGATGACCGTGACATTGACGGTGTAGAATCTTTCGATCGGGTAGCGCGTGCCGCAAACGATCAGCACGACGAACAGGAACAGCCCTTGCAGCGCCCATAGCGACGGCAGATCGGTGCCCATCGCCAGCGACGTCAGGACCGGCAGTACGATCGTGCCGATCGCAACGTAAAAAAGAAGCCGCAGGCCGGAACTCATCGCGGCGAAGTCGGCCGCAAATTGTTTCAGCCGTGTGCCGGCGATGATCACCCAGAAGACGGCCGATACGCTGATGGCCGCCACGAGTCCGAGCAGGAAGTTCCGCACCTCGCCGAGCGAGCTCACGAAGTTGCCGTTGGCGTGCGCCATCGCGTAGGTGAAGGCCGACGCGCCCGTCGTCGCGAGCCAGTAGATATGCGGCGACAACACCGCGACCCCGACCACGACCGATATCCACGGCGAAGCGGACGCGAAATAGGCGCGGCGCGCGGGATGCGCCAGCGCGGCAAATGCAAAGCTCGCCACGAGGAAGACCGAATAATATTTGCCGACCATCGCCAGCGCCGTGGTGCATCCTACGGCGACCGCCCAGGCCGCGCTGCGGGTCTCGAACGCGCGCAGAAAACACCAGGTCGCGAGCGGCCAGAGCGCAAGCAGCACCGTATTGGCATTGAAGCGCTGGGCGTGGAATTGATAGGCCGGCGTCAGCATCAGGAGCAGCAGCACCAGGATGCGCTTGTGCCCGGTCACGAACTGCCGTGCGATCCGGTCGACGAAAAACAGGGCGAGCCCGGCATTGGCCATCGCCATCAATTGCAGCGACCAGTCACTGAGCGGGAAGACGGCGGTCCACACCGCCGTAACCCAGCCCATCAGCGGCGGATGCTTGTGGTAGCTCCACGCGAAACGGCGCCCGAGCGTCCAGGCCTCGAGGGTATCAGGGTGCAGGCCGCTGCCGGCATAGGCGACGGCCAGATAGATCGTCCAGAGCGCGACAAAGCACACAATGAGAAGCGGAACGGCCCAACCCGTCTCGACGCCGTCGAGCCAGCGCAGGAAAGGCCGCCGCCATCGCGCCGGCGCGCGATCGGACCGCTCGGCCATCGCCCGAAATGAAAAATCAATCGACACGGGACTCAAATGCAGGAAGGAAGTGATGTGCGAACTGCGCACATCTATTTCAAGTCAGAAACAAATAGCAATGATTGGACACTGGAAGAGTTAAAAGCTGACGCGAGGCTGACAAACGAAAACGGCGCCGCTGATGACAGCGACGCCGCGTAACGCTCGGGGAAGGCGCGCTGGCGCGCCCTCGCTTTACTCGGTCTTGTCGATGTTCCAGAACACCGGCGTCGCCGGGCCGTCGAGCACGCCGGTGAGCGACTTCCGCCACGCGCTCGGCGCCAGATACTGGCCGAGCGGCACGTAGATCACCTGGTCATAGGCTTCCTTCTGGATCTCGGTCGCGATCTTCTTCTGATCGTCGAGCGAGGCGGCGCGGACGAAATCGTCCTTGAGCTTCTCGATCTTGGCGTTTTCCGCCCAGCCGAACCAGCCCTTCTTGCCCTGGCCCCCGATCGACAGATTGGCGATCGGGTTGGACACGTCGGCGCTGACCCAGTTGGTGAAGAACATGTTCCAGCCGCCCTCCTTCGGAGGCTTCTGGCTGGCGCGCCGGCTGACCACCGTCTGCCAGTCGGTCGCTTGCGCGTCGACCTTGAAGCCGGCCTCGCGGAGCAACTGCACCGCGACCGTCGGCTGCGCCTTCAGCGTCACGACGTCGCCGGGCACCATGACCACGACGGGCGTACCGTCATAGCCGGACTCGGCGAGCGCCTTCTTGGCTTCCGCCATGCCGTTGCCCTTGACCAGCGATTCCGAGCCGACGTCGGTCGCGAACGGCGTATCGCAGATGAAGAACGCACCGCAGATCTTGTAGTATTTGGGATTGCCGACGAGCGCGTCGAGCACGTCCTTCTGGTTCATCGCCAGAAGTGCGGCACGGCGGATCTTCGGATTGTCGAAGGGCGGATAGAGGAAGTTCATGCGCCCAAGGGTCTGGTAGCCGAACTTGTTCAGCGTCTCGGTCTTGAGGTCGGCATTGCCTTCAAGCACGGGCAGCAGATCCCACGGCGGCACTTCCATGAAGTCGATGTCGCCCGATTGCAGCGCGTTCACTGCGGTCTGCGCATCCGGCATGGTGATCCATTCGACGCGATCAACCTTGACCACCTTGCCTCCGGCAGTCCAGCTCGACGCCTCCTTGCGCGGCACATAGTCGGTGTTCTTGACGTACACCGCCTTCACGCCGGGCTGGAATTCACCCTGCACGAACTTGAACGGACCCGAGCCGATCTGCTCGGGGATCTGCTTGTCCGGCGGCGTTTCGGCGAGACGCTTCGGCATCATGAAGGCGACGCGCGAGGACGGCTTGCCGATGGATTCGAGCACGAGGCCGTAGGGCTCCTTCAGCTTCAGCGTGATCGTCTTGGGGTCGGTCGCCTCGATGCTCGCAGTAAACTGCATCATCTGCTGGCCCATGCCGTCGACCGCGGCCCAGCGCTTCAGCGAAGCGGCGCAGTCTTCCGCCGTCACCGGCGTACCGTCGTGCCACTTCAGGCCGTCGCGCAGCGTGAAGGTGTAGGTGAGCTTGTCGTCGGAGATCTTCCAGTCCGCCATCTGCGGCTGGATCTTGAAATTCGAGTCCGTCGCGATCAGCGTGTCGTAGACCATGTAGCCATGGTCACGCGTGATGTAGGCGGTGGTGAAAATCGGATCGATGATGCGCAGATCCGAATGCATCACCGCGGTGATGGTCTTGCTGGCGGCGGCAAGTACCGGCGAGGCCATCGCCGTCGAAAGCGCAACGACCGATAGCGCAAGTGTGGAGGCGAACGCGCGACGCCCCCGGCGCATCAAGCTCAACATAAAAGTTTCTCCTGACGTGAAACTGTTCAAAGGCACGTTATTGGTTGAGCATTCGGTTCGTTCTTTAGGCGAACTAACCTCATGCGATGCCTTTGTCTTTCGAGACTTGCAGACAGTGTTGAGCGCGTCAATCCGGTTTCGCTGCAGCCCCAAGCGGCGCGCCCACGGGCTCCACAAAGATCGGTTTGGCTCTACAACGCTTTCCGCCAGTCCCGTCCGCGCCAATGCAATGCGCGTTCCATCTTTCGAATCTTGAGAGACATTAAGATGAATCCAGCCAATCTTCCCTTCGATTCCGAGGCGATGCTCGAGGGCCTGCGCACCTGGGTGGAATGCGAGAGCCCGACCTGGGACGCAGGTGCCGTCAACCGCATGCTCGATATCGCAGCGCGGGATATGGCGATCATGGGTGCGACGATCAAACGCATCGGCGGTCGACAGGGCTTCGGCGGCGTGATCCGCGCGCGCTTCCCGCATCCGAAACAGGGCGAGCCGGGCATCCTGATCGCCGGCCACATGGATACCGTCCACCCGCTCGGCACCATCGAGAAGCTGAAATGGCGGCGCGAGGGCAACAAGTGCTACGGCCCCGGCATCTACGACATGAAGGGCGGCAACTATCTCTCGCTGGAAGCGATCCGGCAGCTGGCACGCGCTTCCTTCACCACGCCGCTGCCGATCACCGTGCTGTTGACGCCCGACGAGGAAGTCGGCACGCCCTCGACGCGAGACATCATCGAGGCGGAGGCTGCGCGCAACAAATATGTGCTGGTGCCCGAACCGGGCCGCGCCGACAACGGTGTCACCACCGGACGTTACGCCATCGCGCGTTTCAATCTGGAGGCGACGGGCCGGCCGAGCCATGCCGGCGCGACATTGGCGGCCGGACGCTCGGCGATCCGCGAGATGGCGCGGCAGATCCTCGCCATCGACGCGATGACGACAGAGGACTGCACCTTCTCTGTCGGCGTCGTGCACGGCGGACAATGGGTCAATTGCGTTGCCACGACCGCCACCGGCGAGGCGCTGTCGATGGCCAAGCGCCAGGCCGATCTCGACCGCGGCGTCGAGCGGATGCTGGCGCTGTCGGGCACGTCCAATGATGTCACGTTCAAGGTGACGCGCGGCGTCACGCGCCCCGTATGGGAGCCCGATGCCGGCACCATGGCGCTTTACGAGAAGGCGCGCGGCATCGCCAAATCGCTCGGCACTGAGCTGCCGCATGCGAGCTCCGGCGGCGGCTCCGACGGCAACTTTACCGGCGCGATGGGCATCCCGACGCTCGACGGCCTCGGCGTGCGCGGCGGCAACGGCCACACGCTGGAAGAATTCATCGAGGTCGAGAGCCTAGTTGAACGCGGGCGCCTGATGGCCGGCTTGCTGGCGACGCTCGACTGACGACGCAGCCTTCGCACTGCACAATGCGTTGGCAGTCGCGGTTTAAATTTAGCCTTGTCTAAAAATGAGGCGCATCGTACTGCTCGATTGTCCACGCGACGATGCGGGAGAGATCGCAACGAGAGTTCAGGCTTTCGTTGCGGCGCCGACGGAGCAACCGCCCCGGAAACTCTCAGGCAAAAGGACCGTATCGTCAGGACGATCTGGAGAGAGGCGGCGCGATCTTAGGATCGTGACGTCCACCGAAGGGGATAGTCCGGAGCTGACCTCGCCGAGGTCCGCAACGGATCAAGCTCTCAGGTAACCGTGACAGATGGGGCGCCGCCAACGGCCTTTGGCCGGCGGTTAGCCGACTCTAACTCACGGGAGCCCCGAACCTGCCATGACCCATATCGCCATCATCGGCGCCGGCATCACCGGCGTAACGACCGCCTATGCCCTGCTCGAACGCGGATACAAGGTGACGGTGCTCGACAAGCACCGCTACGCCGCGATGGAGACCTCCTTCGCCAATGGCGGACAGCTCTCCGCCAGCAATGCCGAGGTGTGGAACAGCACCGCAACGATCCTGAAAGGCCTGCGCTGGATGTTCCGGCGCGATGCGCCGCTGCTGATGAACCCGCGGCCGAACTGGCACAAATATTCGTGGATGAGCGAGTTCGTCGCCAATATCGGCAACTATCGCGCCAACACGGTTCAGACCACGCGGCTCGCGATCGAAGCTCGCAAGCATCTGTTCGAGATCGCAGAGCGCGAAGGCATCGACTTCGATCTCGAACGTCGCGGCATCCTGCACATCTATCACGACAAGAAGGGTTTTGAATCCGGCCTGCAGGTCAATGCGCTATTGAAGGAAGGCGGGCTCGATCGCCGCCCGGTGACGCCGGAGGAGATCCGCGCCATCGAGCCGACGCTGCGCAAGGACTATTTTGGCGGTTTCTACACGCCGTCGGATGCGACCGGCGATATCCACAAGTTCACGCGCGGACTTGCGGAAGCCTGCAAGCGGCGCGGCGCGACCTTTATCCACGAAGCCAACATCGATTCCATTGCCCAAGCAGGTGGCGGCTTTGTCATCGGCTGGGCTGATCTTTCGGCCAGTGATGCTGTCGCATCCGCGCGCGGCATGCTGAAGGCTGATGGCGTCGTGGTCTGCGCCGGTGTGGCCAGCCGCCACTTCGCCGCCCTCCTCGACGAGCGCGTCAACGTCTATCCGGTGAAGGGCTATTCGATCACCGTTCAGCTCGACACTGCCGCAAGCCGCAATGCGACGCCGACCGTGAGCCTGCTCGACGAAGCCGCCAAGATCGTCACCAGCCGGCTCGGCGCCGATCGTTTCCGCGTCGCAGGCACCGCCGAATTCAACGACTTCAACCGCGACATCCGCGCCGACCGCGTGCAGCCGCTGGTCGACTGGGTGCGCAGCAACTTCCCCGGCGTCGAAACGTCCAAGGTCGTGCCCTGGGCCGGGCTGCGGCCGATGATGCCGAACATGATGCCCGTGGTGCGCGCAGGACGGATGCCGGGCGTGTTCTTCAACACCGGCCACGGCCATCTCGGCTGGACCTTGTCGGCGGCGACCGCGCAGATGATTGCCGGGACCATCGACGGCTGGCGCGGGCTCAACGCACCGCCGACCGCACCCTCACTCAGGGTTGAGCGCGAGTTCCGCCATGCATCCTGAGTGGCCGATATCGGAGGCTCGGCGGCCTCTTGCGACCGCCCTGCCCTTGGCACACAATTTGCTCCGAAAGGTCGGCTTCTCCGGCCGGCTTTCCAGCCCGAGTGACAGGCGTGCATGATAGACAGAACCGATTCCACGGGGGCCTCCCGGCCCCACAAGTTCCGCAGCCGGAGATAGGTGCATGCTAGGTTATCTCATTCGCCGCGTTCTGGCCGCGGTGCCCGTGATGGGCGTCGTCGCGCTGTTCGTCTTCCTGCTGCTGCGGCTGACGCCGGGCGATCCCGCCGCAATTCTCGCCGGCGACAACGCGACGCCGGAGCGGCTGGAACGCATCCGCGACTCGCTCGGCCTCAACGAGCCGCTGATCGTGCAATTCATCACCTGGGTGAACAAGCTGCTGCACGGCGATCTCGGGACGTCGCTGATCTCCAACCTGCCAGTCATGAAGATGATCAGCCAGCGCGTTGAGCCGTCGATCTCGATCGCGCTCTCGACAATCATTCTCGCCGTGATCGTCGCCGTGCCCCTGGGCGTCATCGCGGCGTGGAAGCACGGCACCTGGATCGACCGTTTCGTGATGGGCCTCTCCGTGCTCGGCTTCTCCGTGCCGGTGTTCGTGGTCGGCTATCTCCTGATCGAGGTCTTCGCGATCGACCTTCGCTGGGTGCCGGTGCAGGGCTTCCGCAGCATCTTCAACGGCTTTGGACCGTTCTTCGAGCGCATCATCCTGCCGACCTGCGCGCTCTCCTTCATCTACATCGCGCTGATCGCGCGCATGACGCGCGCGGCGATGCTCGACGTGCTCGGTGAGGACTACGTCCGCACCGCCCGCGCCAAGGGCATCAACGAGGTCGCCGTGATGATGCGCCATGCGCTGCGCAACGCCGCGGTGCCCGTCATCACCGTGATCGGCACCGGCTTTGCGCTGCTGATCTCCGGCGTCGTCGTCACCGAGAGCGTGTTCAACATCCCCGGCATCGGCCGCCTCACGGTGGACGCGGTGTTGGCGCGCGACTACCCAGTCATCCAGGCGATGATCCTGCTGACGTCGCTGATCTATGTCGTCGTCAATCTCCTGATCGACGTCGCCTACACGCTGCTCGATCCCCGGATCCGGTACTAGGGCTAAGGATAGCAACAAAAATGTCCGTCGATAGCCTTCCCCAGTCGTCCATTCCGATCACGTCGCCATTGCGGCCGCGTTTCGGGTTCCTCACCTCGACGCCGATCATCGCGGCGGCCACGATCTTGCTCGCGCTGATCGTGCTGGTCTCGATCCTGGCGCCGCTGATCGCGCCGCACGATCCGGTCCAGCTTGCACCCTCGCAGCGGCTGAAGCCGGCCTCGGCGCAGTTCCTGCTCGGCACCGACGCCTATGGCCGTGACCTCTTGTCGCGCGTCATCTATGGCGGCCGCATCTCGCTCCTGATCGGCATCGGCTCGGCGATCCTGTCGATCGTCATCGGCCTTGCGATCGGCCTGGTCTCCGGCTTCTTCAAGCTGGTCGATGCCGTCCTGATGCGCGTCATGGACGGCCTCATGGCGATGCCGAGCATCCTGCTCGCGATCGCCGTGGTGTCGCTGTCCGGCGCCAGCATCTGGACCGTGCTGGTCGCAATCACCATCCCCGAAATACCGCGCGTGGCACGCCTGGTGCGCTCGGTCGTGCTGTCCGCGCGCGAGGAGCCTTACGTCGAGGCTGCGATCTCGGTCGGCTCCAGCCTGCCGAAGATCATGTGGCGCCATCTGATGCCGAACACGATCGCACCGCTGATCGTCCAGGGCACCTATGTCTGCGCCTCCGCGATCCTGACCGAGGCCATCCTCTCCTTCCTCGGCGCCGGCATCTCGCCGGAGACGCCGACCTGGGGCAACATCATGGCCGAGGGCCGCCAGTATTTTCAGCTCAAGCCGACGCTGATCTTCTGGCCGGGCCTGCTGCTCTCGATCGCCATCCTCAGCATCAATCTGATCGGCGACGCCGCCCGCGACGCCCTCGATCCCCGCATGAAGCAGCGGGAGGGCAAGTGATGACGGATCAAGTGATGACCAACCCAGTTCTCGACATCAACAACCTCGTCGTCTCCATCGGCAAGAAGCCGAAGGGCGCCAACATCATCGACGGCATCTCGATCCAGGTGCACAAGGGCGAGACACTGTGTCTCGTCGGCGAAAGCGGCTCGGGCAAGTCGGTGACCTCGCTCACCACGATGGGCCTGCTGCCGAAGGGCACGCTGGTTCCGACCGGCGGCAGCGTCAAGCTGGTCGGCGAAGAGATTCTCACCGCGACCGATCGCCGACTGCGCCAGCTCCGCGCGACGCAGATGGCGATGATCTTCCAGGAGCCGATGACCGCGCTCAATCCGGTGGTGCCGGTCGGCCGCCAGATCGACGAGGTCCTGCGCGCCCACACCGATCTTGACGCCAAGGCGCGGAAGAAGCGCATTCTCGACATGATGGAGCAGGTCCGCCTGCCCCAGGTCGAGCGCATCTTCGCCTCCTATCCGCATCGCCTGTCCGGCGGCCAGCGCCAGCGCATCATGATCGCGATGGCGCTGGTGCTGGAACCGAAGCTCCTGATCGCCGACGAGCCGACCACCGCGCTCGACGTCACCACGCAGAAGCAGATCCTGACGCTGATCCGCGACCTCCAGCGCGATCACGGCACGGCCGTCCTGTTCATCACCCACGACATGGGCGTGGTTGCCGAGATCGCCGACCGCGTCGCTGTGATGCGGCAGGGCCGGCTGGTCGAGACCGGTCCGCTCGAGACCGTGCTGCGCAACCCGACCATGGAGTACACCCGCAATCTGCTTTCCGCGGTGCCGAGCCTGGTGCCGCGCGCGGCACGGCCCGAGACCAAGGAGCCGGTGGTGCTGGAGGCCAACGAGCTCGGCAAGGTCTATAAGGAACGCGCCTTCTTCGGCAAAGGCCGCGAAGTCGTCGCCGCCGACAAGGTCACGCTGACGCTGCGCAAGGGCCGCACGCTCGGCATCGTCGGCGAGAGCGGCTCGGGCAAGTCGACGGTGGCACGGTGCATCGTGCGCCTGATCGATCCGACCTCCGGCGGCGTGCGCCTTGCCGGCCGCGAGATCGCCGACATCTCGCGCCGCCTGCTCCAGCCGCACCGGCAGAAGATCCAGATCGTGTTCCAGGATCCCTATCGCTCGCTCAACCCGCGCATTACCGTCGGCGAGAGCATCGCGGAAGGCCCGATCAATTACGGCACCTCGCATGCCGATGCGATGAAGCGAGCGCGCGAACTGCTCGAGCTCGTCGGCCTGCCCGCGGACGCAGTGACGCGCTATCCGCACCAGTTCTCCGGCGGCCAGCGCCAGCGCATCGCCATTGCGCGTGCGCTCGCGCTCGACCCCGACGTGCTGGTCGCGGACGAAGCGGTCTCGGCGCTCGACGTCTCGGTGCAGGCGCAGGTGCTGGAACTGCTCGACGAGATCCAGAACCGGCTCGGCATCGCCATCCTGTTCATCACCCACGATCTGCGCGTCGCAGCCCAGATCTGCGACGAGGTCGTGGTGATGCAGCACGGCCGTGTCGTGGAACAGGGCCTGGCCGCCGAGGTGCTGACGCATCCGAAGGAAGCCTACACCAGGGCGCTGCTGGAGGCCGCACCGGGCCGCGGCTGGGATTTTGCGAACTTCAGGCCGGTGTCGGAAGGCGTCGCGGCGACGGCTTAGGTTTGTCCACTCGTCATTGCGAGCGGAGCGAAGCAATCCAGAGTCCCTCTGCGGAGACGGTCTGGATTGCTTCGCTTCACTCGCAATGACGGGTAGCGACCATCATCATTCGAAAATGACTTAAAGCCATGCGCGGCGGCATGGGCTCCTCGCTTGCCCCCGCCTCGAAGCCAAGGCTAACGTCGCGCACTTTCAAACGCTGGACCAGAATTAATGACACGTATCGCCGTCGGCGGCTTCCTGCACGAGACCAACACGTTCGCCCCGACGAAGGCGACTTTCGCGGACTTCCAGCATGGCGGCGGCTGGCCGGCCATGACGGAAGGCGCCGACGTATTGAAGGTGATGCGCCGCATCAATGTCGGCCTCGCCGGCTTCGTCGACAGCGCCGAAGCGAATGGCTGGAAACTCATTCCGACGATCGCCTGCGGCGCAAGTCCATCGGCACATGTCACCAGGGACGCCTTCGAACGTATCGTGAAGGTGATGGTCGACGGTATCGCCGCCGCCGGCCCGCTCGATGCGGTCTATCTCGATCTGCATGGCGCGATGGTGACCGAGCATCTCGACGACGGCGAAGGCGAGATTTTGGCGCGCGTGCGCCGCGTCATCGGCAAGGACGTTCCGCTGGTTGCCAGCCTCGACCTGCACGCCAACGTCACGCCCGAGATGATGGAACACGCGGATGCGCTGATCGCCTACCGCACCTATCCGCATGTCGACATGGCCGAGACCGGCCGCGCCTCCGCAAGGCACCTCGCCCTGCTGCTGCAGACCAGGCAGCGCTTTGCAAAGTCGTTTCGCCAATTGCCGTTCCTGATCGCGATCAGCTGGCAATGCACCAATGACTTCCCCACCAAGGGCATCTACGAGAAACTTGCCGCGCTGGAGAGCGACGCCGTTCCGACGCTGTCCTTCGCGCCCGGCTTCCCCGCCGCCGACTTCCGCGACTGCGGCCCGAGCGTGTTCGCCTATGGCAAGACGCAGGCCGATGCGGACCGCGCGGCCGATGCGATCGTCAAACTGATCGAAAGCCACGAGAACGATTTCGACGGCAAGATCTGGTCGCCCGACGACGGCGTGCGCCATGCGATGGAACTCGCCAAGAGCGCGAGCAAGCCGATCATCATCGCCGACACCCAGGACAATCCGGGCGCCGGCGGCGATTCCGACACCACCGGCATGCTGCGCGCACTGGTGCGCAACAAGGCGAGCGCCGCGACCGGCGCGATCTACGATCCGGTCTCGGCCAAGGCCGCGCATGCGGCCGGCGTCGGCGCCACAGTGACGCTGTCGCTCGGCGGCAAATCCGGCATTCCCGGCGACGAGCCCTATCGCGAGACCTTCATCGTCGAAAAGCTCTCCGACGGCCGCTTCGTCGCGCCCGGCCCCTACTACGGTGGCCGCGAGATGGAGATGGGTCCCTCCGCGTGCCTGCGCATCGGGGACGTCCGCGTCGTCGTCTCCTCGCACAAGGCGCAGCTCGCCGATCAGGCGATGTACCGCTATGTCGGCATCGAGCCGACTGCGCAGAAGATTCTGGTCAACAAGAGCTCGGTGCACTTCCGCGCCGATTTCGAGCCGATCGCGGAAAAGCTGATGATCTGCGCCGCGCCCGGCGCGATGCCGGCCGACACTGCCACCCTGCCCTGGACGCGCCTGCGGCCGGGCATCCGCATCAAGCCGAACGGCCCCGTTTTCACGCCCCCATCACGCTAACCGGACAGGACACATGCCCACGATCGACCGCATCGACGGCTATGCCGACGAACTCACTGCTATCAGGCGCGACCTCCACGCCCATCCCGAGATCGGCTTCGAGGAAGTGCGCACCTCCGGCATCGTCGCCGACAAGCTGAAGAGCTGGGGCATCGAGGTGCACCGCGGTCTCGGCGGCACCGGCGTGATCGGCGTGATCAAGGGCAAGGGTTCGGGCAGTAAGCGCATCGGGCTTCGTGCCGACATGGACGCCCTGCCGATGGAAGAGAACACCAATCTGAAATGGAGTTCGAAAATCCCCGGCCGCTTCCACGGCTGTGGCCACGACGGCCACACCACAATGCTGCTCGGCACCGCGCGCTACCTCGCCGAGACCAAAAATTTCGACGGCACCGTGCACCTGATCTTCCAGCCGGCCGAGGAAGGCCTTGGTGGCGCTCGCGCGATGATCAAGGACGGCCTGTTCGAGAAGTTTCCCTGCGACGAGCTTTACGGCCTGCACAACGCGCCCGACCTCAACCTCGGCGAGATCGCGATCCTGCCCGGCCCCGCGATGGCCAGCGCCGACTTCTTCGACCTGCGCATCACCGGCTACGGCGCGCATGGCGCGATGCCAGAGCGCTCCAAGGACGCGGTGATCATCGCGACCACGCTGGCGCAGGCGATCCAGACCATCGTCAGCCGCAACGTCGAGCCGCTGCAGGCCGCCGTCATCTCGATCACGCAGATTCACGCCGGTTCCGCCTACAACGTCATCCCTGGCGAGGCCCATCTCTGTGGCACCATCCGCACCTTCTCGGATGAAGTCCGCGCCCTGATCGCCGAACGCATCCGTACGATCTGCGCCGGCATCGCGAGCGCCTATCAGTGCGTGATCGAAGCCGACATCCGCGACACCTTCGGCGTGCTGGTTAACCAGGTCGAGCAGTCCAAGGTGGTCGAGGAGGTCGCGCGCACCGTCGTCAACCCCGCCAACGTGATCACCCGCGCCCAGCCGAAGATGGGCAGCGAGGATTTCGCCGACATGCTGCAAACCATTCCCGGCGCCTATTTCTGGATCGGCCACGACGGCTCGGTGCCCGTGCACAATCCCGGCTTCGTGCTCGACGACAAGATCCTGCCGATCGGCGCCAGCATGTTCGCCCGGATCATCGAAACGCGCATGCCGGTAGGTTAGCAATGCACAAGGAGAGCGTCGAAGAGGCCGTCACCTCGCTGCACGATCTCTCCGCGGTCGATCTGATCGCGGGCTATCGCGCCAAGCAGTTCTCGCCGAGCGAGGTGCTGGAGGACGTGCTTGCGCACGTCGCTGCGTGGGAACCGCATCTCAAGGCGCTCTACGCGTTCGACCCCGACAGCGCGCGCGAGGCCGCGAAGGCCTCGACCGCGCGCTGGAGCGGGGGCGAACCTTCCGGCGCGCTCGACGGCGTGCCTGTGACGGTGAAGGACAACATCGCGACCAAGGGCGTGCCCGTGCCGCTCGGCGCTGCGAGCGTGAAGCTCGTGCCGGCCGAGAAGGACGCCCCGCCCGCTGCGCGACTGCGCGAGGCCGGTGCGATCATCTTCGCGAAGACCACCATGCCCGATTACGGCATGCTGTCCTCGGGACTTTCCAGCTTCCATGCGCTGGCGCGCAATCCCTGGGACCTCTCCAAGAATCCCGGCGGCTCCAGCGCGGGCGCAGGCGCCGCGGCTGCGGCCGGCTATGGCCCCTTGCATCTCGGCACCGATATCGGCGGCTCGGTCCGCCTGCCTGCGGGCTGGTGCGGTCTGGTCGGCCTGAAACCCAGCTTCGGCCGCGTGCCGATCGACCCGACCTATGTCGGCCGTGTCGCCGGTCCAATGACCCGCACGGTCGACGATTGCGCGCTGATGATGAGCGTGATTGCAAAGCCCGACCGGCGCGACGGCATGAGCCTGCCCGCCGAGCCTCTCAACTGGAAGGGACTGGAGAAATCCCCGCGCAAACTGCGCATCGGCCTGATGCTCGATGCCGGCGTCGGCCTGCCGGCAGAAAGGCCGGTCCGCGATGTCGCGGTGAAAGCCGCAAAGGCGTTCGAATCCGCAGGTAGCGTCGTCACCGAGGTCGACGGCATTTTGACCCGCGAGATGCTCGACGGCCTCGACAACTTTTGGCGCGCACGGATGTGGGACGATCTGGCCAAGCTGACGCCGTCCGAACAGGCAAAGGTGCTGCCCTACATCTTCAAATGGGGCGCATCCGGCGCAAAGCTCTCGGGTGTGGATGTCATCCGCGGATTCAACCAGACCATGGCGATCCGCGCGGCCGCTTCAAAACTGTTCTGCGAGCTCGACTATGTGATCTCGCCGACCGCGCCGAACGTGAATTATGCGGCGGAATGGGCCTCGCCCACCAACGATCCGATGCGGCCGTTCGAGCACATCTGCTATACCGTGCCGTGGAATATGTCGGAGAACCCCGCGGTTTCCATCAACGGCGGCTTCGACGCCAACGGCTTTCCGATCGGCGTGCAGATCGTCGGCCGTCGCTTCGACGATATCGGCGTGCTCGGCATGGCCAAGGCGTTTGAAGGCCTGCGCGGCGCGCAGAAGCCCTGGCCAAGCCCGCCGGCAAAGTAAGCATTCCGCCATGGCCGGGCTTGTCCCGGCCATCCACGTTCTTGTACTGCTCGCATGCCCAGTCCGCGCAAGACGGACAACGGCGACCATGCGTCTCGTCTCATTGAGATCGCACTTAAGATGAGGAAGGAAACCACCATGGCGTATGAGACCATCAAGTACGAGGTCGCCGAGCAGATCCTCACCATCACGCTGAACCGGCCCGACAAGCTCAACGCCTTCAACGCGCAGATGCAGGCCGAGCTGATCGACGCGTTCGACGCCGCCGACAAGGACGACGACGTCCGCGCCATCATCGTCACCGGCGCCGGCCGCGGCTTTTGTGCGGGCGCCGATCTTTCCTCGGGTGCGGATACCTTCGATCGCGATGCGCGGCGCGGGCCGGTCAAGCGCTTCGCGGACGGCAAGGTCGATTACAGCGATCCGCAGGTCCGGGACGGCGGCGGCCAGGTGACGCTGCGCATCTTCAAGTGCCTGAAGCCCGTCATCGCCGCCGTGAACGGCCCTGCCGTCGGCATCGGCGTCACCATGCAACTGGCGATGGACATCCGCATCGCCTCGGATGCCGCGCGCTTCGGTTTCGTGTTCTCCCAGCGTGGCATCGTGCCGGAGGCCGCCTCGAGTTGGTTCCTGCCGCGCATCGTCGGCATCTCGCAGGCGCTGGAATGGTGCTATTCCGGCCGCGTCTTCCCGGCCCAGGAAGCGCTCGCCGGCCGCCTCGTCAGCAAGGTCGTAGCTCCCGATGATCTCTTGCCGACCGCCCGCGCGCTGGCCAAGGAATTCGCCGCCAAAACCGCGCCGGTGTCGGTCGCGCTGATCCGCCAGATGATGTGGCGCATGATGGGTGCCGACGATCCCATGGAAGCCCACAAGGTCGACAGCCGTGGCATCTATACGCGCGGCCGCTCGGACGACGTTAGGGAAGGCGTGGTGTCATTCCTGGAGAAGCGTCCGGCGCAGTTCAAGAACAAGGTGTCGAGCGATATGCCGGATTATTTTCCGTGGTGGAGCGAGCGGGAGTACAAGTAGAGGGATCGTAGGGTGGGCAAAGGCGCTCTTGCGCCGTGCCCACCATCTATCAGCAATCGAAACCAGAATGGTGGGCACGCTTCGCTTTGCCCACCCTACGGCACCGTCAATCCATCACGAGCGCCACCCGCCCGATCGCCTTGCGGTCGATCAACAGCCGCATCGCCTTCGCGTAGTCGTTCAGCGGCAAACGGTGCGAGACGTTGGGGCGCAGCTTCCCCTCTTCCGCCCATTGCAGCAGCGCCTTCAGGCGCACCTCGCCGAGCGCGGGGTTTTTCCGCACCGCCTCACCCGCACGCACGCCGAGCACGCTGGCGCCCTTGATCAGCAGCAGGTTGGTCTTCGCCGAGCCGATACCACCGGTAAAGCCGATCACCAGCAGCCGCGCGCCCCAGGCGATGCAGCGCATCGAGTTCTCGAACACCTCGCCGCCGACGGGATCGAACACGACGTCGGCGCCACGACCGTCTGTGATGCGCTTGACGGCATCGCGAAACGGCTCGCGATCGTAGCGCACGAGATGATCGGCGCCGCGCGATTTCGCAATCGCGAGCTTCTCGTCGCTGGAGGCGGTCGCGATCACGGTCGCGCCCAGCATCTTGCCGATCTCGACCGCGGCAAGGCCCACGCCGCCGCCGGCGCCATGCACCAGCAACACCTCGCCCGGCATGACACGGCCGCGATCGATCAGCGCGTGATAGGCGGTGCCGTGGCCGGCCAGATAGGTCGCGGCTTCCGCATAGTCGAACGTCGACGGCATCGGCGTTAGCTGCGTCGGCGTCACCACCGCTTCGTCGGTGAAGGCGCCATGGCGCATCTTGATGATGACCTTGTCGCCGACGGACACGCCGCTTGCCTCTGCGCCCACCTCGGTGACGTCGCCGGCGGCCTCCATGCCGGGCGTGAACGGCAGCTCCGGCTTGAGCTGATATTCGCCGGCCGCCATCAGCACGTCCGGAAAGTTCAATCCGGCGGCGCGGATCGCAACGCGCACCTCACCCGGTTTGACGGCGCGCGACGGAAATTCCTCGAGCCGCAACGTCTCGGGCGCGCCGAGTTCGCGGCAGACGACAGCCCGCACCATCAGGCCGCACTCGCCTTGCTGCGTTCGAGCGCCTCGCGGATCAGCGGCAGGCGGTCGTTGCCGAAGTACATGTCGGTCTTGCCCACGAAGATCGTCGGTGAGCCGAAGCCGCCGCGTGCGACGACCTCTTCCGTGTTGGCCTTGAGCTGGTCCTTGATTGCCTGCTCGGAGATGCCGGCAAAGAACTTCTGCTCGTCGACACCGACCTTCCTGCAGATCTCGGCGAGCACCGCGTCCTGCGAGATGTCCTTGTCGCCGCCCCAATAGGTCTCGAACACGGCAGTGGCGAACGGCACCATGTCTTTCCCCACCCAGATGCAGCCGCGCATGGCCTTCACGCTGTTTACCGGAAACACCGTCGGCGGCATCTTGATCGCGAGCCCGGCCGAGCGCGACCAGTCGGCGAGGTCTTTTTTCATGTAGCGCGCCTTCAGCGGCACCGGCGTCTCGCGCTGCGCGTAGACGCTCGGATTGACCGTGTTGAAGATGCCGCCGACCAGGATCGGCCGCCAGATGATCTCGGCCCCCAGCTCCTTTGCCAGCGGCTGGATGTTGTGGAAGGCGAGGTAGGTCCAGGGGCTGGAACAGTCGAAGAAGAATTCGATCATGGCGTTTCCTTTGCGTCTTGTTTGTCGTGCTCTATCCCCGTCATTGCGAGCGACTTGTCCGCCATAGCTCGAAGAGCGACGGCGGAAGCGAAGCAATCCAGAATCTTTCCGCGGAACCAGTCTGACGATGGGGCGAGCAGCCTACTTCTTTCCCAGCACTTCCCTGGCACGCTGGCCGAACATGATCTTGCGTGATTCCTCGTCGAACGGCTCCTTCACGAACTTGCCGATCGCAAGCCCCGCCTGCACCTGCGGCCGTGCGCGCACCTCGGCGTACCAGCGTTTCACGCTCGGATAGTCGTCGAGCGTAAAGCCCTGCGCCTTGTGGGTCATGGCCCAGGGGAAGCAGGCGATGTCCGCGATGGAATAGTCGCCGGCGACGTAGGCGCCGGTCTTGGCCAACTGCCGGTCGAGCACGCCATAGAGCCGCGCGGCCTCGTCGCGGTAACGCTCAATCGCATAAGGGACCTTTTCCGCAGCATAGAGCGCGAAATGGCCGTGCTGGCCGAGCATCGGCCCGAGGCCCGCCATCTGCCACATCACCCACTGGATGGTCGTCGAGCGACCGCGCAGATCGCTGGCCAGGAAGCGGCCGGTCTTCTCGGCGAGGTAAATCAGGATCGCACCGGTCTCGAACGCCGAGAACGGCGCACCGCCGTCGGCGGGTGCGTGGTCGACGATCGCGGGAATGCGATTGTTGGGGGAGACCGCCAGAAATTCGGGGCTGAACTGCTCGCCGGCGCGGATATTGACGGGCTTCACGTTATAGGGGAGCCCGAGTTCCTCCAGCATGATCGAGATTTTCCAGCCGTTCGGCGTCGGCGCATAGTAGAGGTCGATCATCGCCCTTCCCTGTCGTCGCCAATGGAATAGAGAGCGACTTTTGTTGTTCTGTACCTTGACGTTAAGACATGGCAGGAAGGGGCGCAACACAACCTGCCGGGAGAGCCGCCATGCTGTTTCCAACCACGATCGCCGGCTCCTTGCCGAAGCCGGAATGGCTCGCCGAGCCGAACATGCTCTGGGCACCCTGGAAGTCGCAAGGCGACGAGCTACTCCGCGCCAAGCGCGATGCGACGATGCTCGCCGTCAAGGTCCAGGAGGATGCCGGCATCGACATCGTCACCGAGGGCGAGCAGGCCCGCCAGCATTTCGTGCACGGCTTCCTCGAGAAGATCGACGGCATCGACTTCGCCCACAAGGTCGAGATGGGCATCCGCAAGGACCGCTACAAGGCGATGGTGCCGCAGGTGGTCGCGCCGCTTCAGCTCAAGGGCCGTGTTCATGCCGACGAGGCGCGCGTGGCGCGTACGCACACGAAGAAGAAGCTGAAGTTCACCCTGCCCGGCCCGATGACCATCATCGACACGATTGCGGACCGCTACTACGGTGATCGCGTCAAGATGGCCTTTGCCTTCGCCGATCTCCTCAACGAGGAAGCCAAGGCATTGCAGGCCGACGGCGTCGATCTCGTACAGTTCGACGAGCCCGCCTTCAACGTCTACATGGACGAGGTCAACGACTGGGGCATCAAGGCGCTGGAGCGTGCCGCGCAGGGGCTGACCTGCGCCACCGCCGTGCACATCTGCTACGGCTACGGCATCAAGGCCAACACCGACTGGAAGGAGACGCTCGGCAGCCAGTGGCGGCAGTACGAGCAGATCTTTCCGGCGATCGACGCGAGCCCGATCCAGCAGGTCGCGATCGAGTGCCGCAATTCGAAGGTGCCGCTCGACCTGCTCGCGCTGCTCAAGACCAAGATCGTGCAGGCCGGCGTGATCGACGTCGCCAGCGACACGGTGGAGACGGCCGAGGACGTCGTGCAGGTGATCGACGCGGTGTCGAAGTTCGTGCCCAAGAGCAATATCATCGCCACCACCAATTGCGGCATGGCGCCGATGCGGCGGGAGATCGCCGAGGCCAAGCTGATGGCGCTCGGCGCCGGTGCCGCGCTGGCGCGCGAGAAGCTGGGGTGATGGTGCTCCGAACGGCACTCGTCGTCGCGGCTCTTGCGGGGATCACATTCGCTGCGCGCGCGGAGGATCGCTCCGTGCTGCTGAATTGCAAGGCCATGGTCGAGCGTGCGTCGAAGGATACGGGTACGGCAACCGAGGCCGAGCTCACCCGCTGCCGCCAGATCATGCGCGAATGGGCGCTGCGCGATGCGCGGACGACGGTGGATGAGCAAGGGCGGCCGCTGAAATAGCCACACGCTCGCTGCGTTCCCTCCCCCTTGCGGGGACCGTCAGGCGCGGTGCGCGCTGGGGTGCAATGTGACCTCATAGCCGGCGCTCATCGCGCGCAGCGTCGATGGCGGGGTCAGCAACTGCGCATCGTCAAGCTCTCGCGCGCCTTCAACATAACCCGCCGTCGACCACAGCAGCGTCCCGCCCCGCATCAGCAGAAAGCTTTCCTCGCCCTGCTGCAGCATCGCGCCGTCTGGAAGCTGCTCGAGCGGCACCAGCAGCGCGTGAAGCCGCTTCTTACCGTGATCGAGCCGCTCGTGGTGCAGCACCGTGTCGATATCGTGCATGCGAACGTCACGGACGCGGTTGCCCTTCTCCCACGCGGCCCGGAAGCGATTGGCGTCGTCACGGCGGCAGTAGAAGCAGGGCGATGGCCGGCGGCGAGCGCGGTGGCCTCGTCGAGGAAGAACAGCTCGGTCCAGCTATGCGTCGTCATCACCTCGCGACGGCGGCCGCGGAATTCGCAAACACAGGTGAGCCAGGCCGGCGACGACCACCGCTTCTTGAGCAGCGTCCTGGTCGCGGGATCATGGATGATGCCGCGATTGCCGGTGAACAGGCCACGGTGCGGCGTGGCGATGATGTCGCCGGTCGGCGTGACACGGTTTTGCAGGGGCATGGCCACCTCCACCTGTCATTGCGAGCGAAGCGAGGCAATCCAGAAATGCGTCTGCGGAAATCGTCTGGCTTGCTTCGTCGCTTCCCTCACGCCGCGCCGTCGCGCAGCGGCGGGTGGTAGGACAGCGCGGTGTCCCAGGGGAAGAAGATCCAGGTGTCCTGCGAGACCTCCGTAATGAAGGTGTCGACCAGCGGGCGTCCCTTCGGCTTGGCGTAGACGGTGGCGAAATGCGCATCGGGCAGCATGTCGCGCACCAGCCTGCCGGTCTTGCCGGTGTCGACGAGGTCGTCGACGATCAGAAGCCCCTTGCCGGTGCCGCCGCCGAGCTTCATCGCCGCCTCGGACATGCCCTTGAGGACCTGGAGCTCGCCCTGCTTGTCGTGGTCGTAGCTGGCGATGCAGACCGTATCGATGATGCGGACACCGAGCTCGCGCGCCACGATCGCGGCCGGCACCAGCCCGCCGCGGGTGATCGCGATGACGGCGTGGAACGGGCCGACCTCGTTGAGCCGCCAGGTCAGCGCCCGGCAGTCGCGGTGGAACTGGTCCCACGAAACGGGAAAGGCCTTGCCGGCCCGCTCCTGCGCGCTCAGTTCCGGTGCTTCGCCAGCCATTGTTGTCTCCTGCCAATCTTCATCCGGCAGCCATTCTGCTACCGGGTGATGTTCAATCCCGCCAGCATTTCCTTCACCGCTGCCATCGCCGCTGCCAGCTTGTCCGCGTCGCGCGAGCGCACCACCAGATTGGTGTTCGGCTTCTGATCTTCGTCCATGAACGGATAGCTGCCGATGATGGTGTCGGGATGGGCGGCGGCGATCGCGCGCAGCGGGCTGCCGATGTCACCTTCGCGCGCATTGGCGCGGACCGATTCGGAGAGCATGCGCACGCCCGACTTCAGCTTGGGCGAGACGATGTCCATCATCGCCTGCATGATCGAGGGCACGCCGGCCATCACGATGACGTTGCCGATCTTGAAGCCGGGGGCGAGGATGGTCGCGCTCTGGATCAGCTCGGCGCCATCGGGGATGCGGGCCATGCGCAGGCGGGCCTCGTTGAGGTCCTGCTCGCTCCAGCGCTCGCGGAAGCGGGCGACGACCTCCGGATGGTGGTCGATGCCGACGCCGAACGCCTTGGCGACGCTGTCGGCGGTGATGTCGTCATGGGTTGGCCCGATGCCGCCGGTGGTGAAGACATAGGCGTAGCGATGCCGCAGTGCATCCAACGCCGCGATGATGTCGTCCTCGTCGTCGGAGACGACCCGGACTTCCTTCAGGTCGATGCCGATATTGGTCAGGTATTCGGCGATGAAGCCGATATTCTTGTCCTTGGTGCGGCCGGACAGGATTTCATCCCCAATGACCAGAATGCCCGCCGTGACGATGTCGCTCATACCTTAAGTCCCTCACCTGTCGGCCCGACTTTGCCGAGGTAACGCGTTGAAGTCACGCGGTTTTGCTGCCGAAATAAGCAGTCCTCAGCCATTTTTTGAGGCACCCTCCCGGCTGTCCCCGGCAAATGCCACAACTCCATGCTTATCGCGCTGGCCCAGCCCTTGCTACCTCCTCAGAGTCATGCACTCTTGCCGCATGGCCAGGACGTTGCGGTCTTCACCAAGGCCTGACGACCTGTCGAATGGCGCAATGCCTTGCGGAGACAAGTCGGGATCTATGGCAGTCGCGTTTGATGAAATGAACATTCCCGGCGGGGACCTTCGCCCCGCCTATCAGGAGCTGGCGCGCTGGCTCAAGGAGACGCCTCCCGAGGCGCTCGAATATCGCCGCCAGGAGGCCGAGCTTCTGTTCCGCCGCATCGGCATCACCTTTGCCGTCTATGGCGATTCCGAATCCACCGAGCGACTGATCCCCTTCGACGTGATCCCGCGAATCATGTCCGGCAAGGAATGGGCGCTGCTGGAGAAGGGCCTGAAGCAGCGCGTGCGCGCACTCAACATGTTCCTGCGCGACATCTATCATGGCCGCGACATCCTGCGCGCCGAGGTGGTGCCCGACGACCTGATCTTCCAGAACCCGGTGTTCCGCCCCGAGATGAACGGCCAGCAGGTGCCGCACGACGTCTACGTGCACATCGCCGGCATCGACATCGTCCGGGTCGATGCCGAGGACTTCATCGTGCTGGAAGACAATGCCCGTACCCCGTCGGGTGTGTCCTACATGCTGGAAAACCGCGAGATCATGATGCGGTTGTTTCCGGACCTGTTCGCCCGCCACAGGGTGGCGCCGGTCGAACGCTATCCGGACGAGCTGCTCTTCGCCCTGCGATCGGTGGCGCCGCAAGGCGCCTCCGGCGAGCCGACCGTCGCCCTGCTCACGCCCGGCGTCTACAACTCTGCCTACTACGAGCACTCCTTCCTTGCCGACAAGCTCGGCATCGAACTGGTCGAAGGCCGTGACCTCATCGTCAAGAACAACGAAGTGTTCATGCGGACGACCGAGGGGGTGAAGCGGATCGACGTGATCTACCGCCGCGTCGACGACGATTTCATCGACCCCCTCACCTTCCGTCCCGACTCCGTGCTCGGCGTGCCCGGGCTGATGTCGGCCTATGCGGCCGGCAACATCACGCTCGCCAACGCGGTCGGCACCGGCATCGCGGACGACAAGGCGATCTACTCCTACATGCCGGACATCGTGAAATTCTATCTCGGCGAGGAGCCGATCCTGAAGAACGTGCCGACGTGGCGTTGCCGCGAGCCGAAGGACCTTGCCTATGTGCTCGACAATCTCGGCGAACTCGTCGTCAAGGAAGTCCACGGCTCCGGCGGCTACGGCATGCTGATCGGCCCCGCCGCGACGAAAGCGACGATCGAAGCCTTCCGCGAAAAGCTCAAGCGCGAGCCGGAAGGTTTTATCGCGCAGCCGACGCTGGCGCTCTCGACCTGCCCGACCTGTACGGCAAGCGGCCTCGCGCCACGCCACGTTGACCTGCGGCCCTTCGTGCTCACCGGCAGCAAGAGCACCACGATCGTGCCCGGCGGGCTGACACGGGTCGCGCTCAAGGAAGGCTCCCTGGTGGTGAATTCGAGCCAGGGCGGCGGCACCAAAGACACCTGGATCCTGGACGAGTAGTCAGATGCTGTCGCGTACCGCCGAAAACCTCTACTGGCTCGCCCGCTATGTCGAACGGGCCGAGTATCTCGCGCGCACCATCGATGCGACGCTGCGCGTCACCGCGCTTCCCGCCGCCTATATCGGCAAGACCAATGAATGGGACTCGGCGCTTCTCACCGCCGGCGTCGCCGCGAGCTTCTATCAGCAATACGAAGTCGCCAACGAGCACAACGTCGTCGACTACCTCTCGTTCTCGGCAAGCAATCCATCATCGATCAGGAACTGCATCGAGGCGGCGCGGCTGAACTCGCGCTCGGTGCGCACCGCGCTCACCAGCGAGATGTGGGACACCATCAACTCGGCCTGGATCGAACTCCAGGAGGTCTGGAGCAAGGGCACCTCCACGCGCGAGGATCTCGCCAAATTCCTGCGCTTCGTGCAGGAGACTTCGCTGCGCTTCGACGGCTCGGCCTACCGGACCATGCTGCGCAACGACGCCTACTGGTTCTCGCGGATGGGCGTGCATCTGGAGCGCGCCGACAACACCGCGCGCATCCTCGACGTGAAGTACCACGTGCTGCTGCCCGAGGAGGAGCATGTCGGCGGCCCGCTCGACTTCTATCAGTGGAGCTCGATCCTGCGCTCGGTCTCGGCGCTGACAGCCTATCACTGGGTCTATCGCGAGACGCTGAAGCCGTGGCTGATTGCGGACCTGCTCATCCTCAACGACACGCTGCCGCGCTCACTGGCAAGCTGCTACGGCAATCTCGTGCGCAACCTCGACCAGATCGGCGTCGCCTACGGCCGCCAGGGCCCCGCCCAGCGCCATGCCCGCGGCATCCGCAACCGGCTGGAACACAGCAATATGAACGACATTTTCCAGCACGGCGTGCATGAATTCATTCAGGAATTCATCACGGACAATTCCAGGCTGGGCGAAATCATCACGAAGCAGTATTTGATCTGATGTCCCCCGGCTGACGAAAACGGGATATCGTCATGGCCGGGCTTGTCCCGGCCATCCACGTTCTTGCTTTTGCGAGGGAAGATCGTGGATGGCCGGGACAAGCCCGGGCATGACGAGCTTCTTCGCAATAGGCAGCGGGTCTAACCACTAACTTCACGGTCCACCATGCGCCTGCGAATCCTGCACACCACGACCTATCGCTACGAGCCGCCGGCCACGAGCGTGATCCAGATCCTGCGCATGACGCCCGGCAGCCATGACGGGCAATATGTGGCGGAGTGGCAGATCGACGTCTCGACCGACACCAAGCTCGACACCCATGAGGACGCCTTCGGCAACGTCACCCATGTGCTGTCCTGCGGACCCGTCGGCGACATCAAGATCACCGCCGAGGGCCTGATCGAGACCCACGACACCGGCGGCGTGCTGCGCGGCGCCGACGAGCGCTTTCCGGCCGGCATGTTCTTGCGGGCCACCGACCTCACCACCGTCAATCCGGCGATGAGGGCGGTCGCGCGGCAGTTGCGCAGCGAGGCCGAGAGCGACACGCTCGGCTTCCTGCACACGCTGATGACGCAAATCAGCGATCACATGACCTTCGACGAGGATCCGACCAACAGCGGCACCTCGGCGGCCGAAGCGTTCACGCTCAAGCGCGGCGTCTGCCAGGACTACGCGCACATCTTCATCGCCTGCGCCCGCAGCGGCGGCGTGCCGGCGCGCTTCGTCTCCGGCCATTTCCTGCGCTCGGACGGCACGGTGCATCAGGATGCCGGCCATGCCTGGGCGGAAGCTTACGTCGACGGTCTCGGCTGGGTCGGCTTCGATCCCGCCAACTGCATCTGCACCACCGACGCCCATGTCCGCGTTGCGATCGGGCTCGACTATCTCGGCGCAGCCCCCGTGCGCGGCACCCGCTATGGCGGCGGCGCGGAGACGCTGACGGTGGCCGTGAAGGTCGAGCAGGCCGGCCGCGGCGGGCAATCGCAATCCCAGTCACAGCGGCAGAGCTAGGCGCGGCGGTATCTCGTCACGAGGCATCTGCGGCGCAATCACGTCGCAGCGTTACAGCTGTAATCGACGACGGCCCGCGCTGAAACCGTCCCGTAGCGCCATCTCTTCAACCTCCGTTGTGATCCGTTTCCGCAACAGAGGTTGAGACAGATGCGGCTTCACGACAAGAACAAGAAGCATTCCGTGCCCCTGCGCGATCCCCACCAAGACATGCTTGCGGGGATCCGGGAGTTGGCTCCCGAGATCAAGGCCCGCGCCGCGGAGATCGAAGCCGCACGCCGCGTCCCGCCCGACCTCGTGGAACGGCTGCGGTCGATCGGACTCTTCCGGATGTTCGTTGCGCGGAGCCATGGCGGGCTGGAGCTGGATTTTCCGGCCGGACTGGAGGTCATCAAGGCACTGGCCCGTCTCGACGGCTCGATCGGCTGGATCGCGACTGTCGCCGGAGCCAGCAGCCTCTTCGTCGCAGCGTCACCCCCGGAATTGTACCAGCGCATCTATCAGGACGGATCCGATACGGCGATCTGCGGCTCATCCCAACCGGGTGGAACGGCAGAGCGCGTGGCCGACGGTTATCGCGTCAAAGGTCGTTGGCCGTTCGCCAGCGGTTGCACGCACGCCGACTGGATCGGCGGGTTCTGCATTGTCACCGAAAACGGCAAGCCGGTCCCCGGCCCGCAGGGCAAGCCGCTGCTTCGCGTCGTTGTGTTGCCGGCGCGCGACTGGGAGATCGAGGACACCTGGCACGCGGCGGGGCTCAAGGGCACCGGCAGCCATCACGTCACGCTGCGGGAGACGCTGGTTCCCGAGGCCAATTTCTTCGATCTCGATGCCGCCCCGCGCCAGTCGGGTCCGCTCTATCGGGCGCTGCGCCAATGGCTGCCATTGGTGCACGGCGCATTCACGGTAGGCATGGCCGAGGGCACCGTCGATGACCTGCTCGCGCTGGCGGGCACCGGAAGGCAGCAATTGTACGCGGCCGTGCCGATGCGGGAGTCCGAGATCTTCCAGTACGATCTCGGCCGGATCTCCGCCGACCTCGGGGCCGCGCAAGCGTTTCATGAGGTCCAGGCCGCCAGCCACTGGCGTCACGCGCTGGCGGGAACGCTGAACGACGAAGACCTCATGATCGAGGGGGCCCGGTCCGCGACCTGGCTCGCCACGACCTGCGTCGGCATCGCGGATGCCTGCTTTGCGCTGGCCGGCGCCAGCGTGGTCTATGACAGCTCGCCGCTGCAGCGGCGCCTGCGCGACCTTCACGTCGCAGCTCAGCACGCTCACGCGCAGCAGCGGCAATATGTCGATGTCGGCAAGCTGGCCTTGCGTCGTTCGGCCGGGCATGCCGGCTGAGTGCTCGAGCCGTGCTACACTCGCGGGATCAGACCTGACCCCGCGAGGTACCCCATGGCGACCGTAAAGCTGCTTTCGGACGATGAACTCTCCGCCGAGGCGCGCGCCGTTTTCGACGATATCCGCAAGGTGCGGAAGTCGGACTTCGTCAACAATTTCTGGCGCGCGCTGGCGCATGATCCGAAGACGCTGCGGCGGACCTGGGAGAGCATCAAGGAGGTGATGGCACCCGGCGCGCTCGATCCCAAGATCAAGGAAATGCTCTATGTCGCAGTCTCGATCGCGCATGGCTGCAGCTACTGCATCCATTCGCACACCGCGGGCGCACGGGCCAAGGGCATGACCGAGGCCGAATATGGCGAGATGCTCGCCATCGTCGGCATGGCCGCGGAGACCAACCGGCTGGTCACGGCGCTCGGCGTCCCCGTCGACGAGGCGTTTCTCGTCGATGCCGCTGACTGAGCGGCAGAGATAGCTGTTTCGCCGGAGAATGACGACCTCCCCCGGGGAATCGGGGGTTTCATGCCTCCCCGAAATTGGCTAGTAATTCCGCGCAAACGCGTTCGGGGACGGGAAATGACCTATTGTTGCGGAATCCTGGTTCGGGACGGTCTGGTGATGATCGCCGACACCCGAACCAATGCCGGGCTCGACAATGTCTCGACCTTCCGCAAGCTCCACATCTTCTCCAAACCCGGCGACCGCATCATGGCGATCGCCAGCGCCGGTAACCTCGCCATCAGCCAGTCGGTGCTGTCGACGCTGACCGAAGGCCTGGAGGACCCCACCACGGGCGAGATCGAGACGCTGATGAACGCGCCGACCATGTTCCAGGCCGCCCAGCGCATCGGCCGGGCGATCCGGGCGGTGCACGCGACCGAAGGACCGGCGCTGAGATCCGAAGACGTCTCCTTCGACGTCTCCTTCCTGTTCGGAGGCCAGATCAAGGGCGCGCGCATGCGCCTGTTCATGGTCTACACCGCCGGCAATTTCATCGAGTGCACCACGGACACGCCCTACCTGCAGATCGGCGAGCACAAATACGGCAAGCCGGTGCTCGACCGCGCCATGCATTACGACGTCGAGCTGTACGAGGCGCTGAAGACCGGCCTGATCTCGATGGACTCGACCATGCGCTCCAATCTCGGCGTCGGCCTGCCGATCGACGTGCTGGTGGTGCGTAGCGATGCCTGCGATGCCGATCTCAACCACCGCATCGAGGCGGGCGAGCCCTATTTCCACGACCTCCGTTCGCGCTGGTCGGCGGCCTTGCGCGCGGCGCATCAGAACATTCCGCGGCCGCCCTACAAGAACGAAAAAGAACCAAAAACCTGACAGCCAACTTGAAGAGAGAAAAGGCAGGAAACGATGAGTGAAGCAAACAAGATCGCAGTGGTGACGGGCGCGGGCACCGGTGTCGGGCGCGCGGCGTCGCTGGCGTTGATGAACATCGGCTTCACCGTGGTGCTGGTCGGGCGCCGGCTCGACATGCTCGAGGAGACCGCAAAGCTCGGCCCCGCAGGCAAGAGCCTGTGCGTCACCGCGGACATGACCAAGCCGGACTCCATTGCCGCGCTGTTCGACAAGGTGAAGGCGACCTATGGCCGGCTCGACGTGCTGTTCAACAATGCCGGCATGGGCGCGCCGGCGGTGAACTTCGAGGATCTCAGCCTCGAGCAGTGGCAGGCGGTGGTGAACACCAACCTCACCGGCCCGTTCCTGTGCACCCAGCACGCCTTCCGCATCATGAAGGACCAGAGCCCGCGCGGCGGCCGCATCATCAACAACGGCTCGATCTCGGCGCACGCGCCGCGTCCGTTCTCGGCGGCCTATACCTCAACCAAGCACGCCATCACGGGCCTCACCAAGGCCTCCAACCTCGACGGCCGCATGTACGACATCGCGGTCGGCCAGGTTGACATCGGCAATGCCGCGACGCCCATGACCGATCGCATGGTCAACGGCCCCGGCGTGCTGCAGCCCGACGGCACCACCAAGCACGAGCCGCGCATGGACGCCAAGGCGGTCGGCGACGCCGTCGCCTACATGGCCGGCCTGCCGCTCGATGCCAACGTGCTGACCATGACCGTCATGGCCACCAAGATGCCGTTCGTCGGACGGGGCTGAAGACCTCTCTTCCCTCTCCTCGCTTGCGGGGAGAGGGGCCTGACTCAAAAAACTGAAAAACAACCCCATGCACAGTAGGCGTCAAGGCGCCGCGAAGTCTCCCCGCAAGCGGGGTGAGACGAAATAAGTCCTGGTCCCGCCTCGACAATCGTCCTTACACGCGCGAAGAGGCGGGCAACGGCGAGAAAGCATGTCACAATCCCGAACCAAGGTATGATCCACCTAGGGTAGAGCCATAATCCCGGCCATTGCCCGGCGGCTCCGCAAATCGTTCGGAACGGTACAAATGGGTTTGGACATATATCATCTTCACATCGACGATGACGTCACTGATTTTCCCGTCATCATCGACGTCGAGCAGGCTCAACTTCAGAAGATCGTTCAATTCAGCCGCAAGAAAACAAATCAGTATATCGACTTTGAGCGGCTTCTTTCCGATCACGGATTCTCCGCGCAAGACTACTACCAAGCGCTTCATCAACGGGAGCTGTCAGGGATCGGAAAATTCTCCGACAGCTTTTATTTCTGCCCCACAGGTGAATCGGATCCGATGAACCCGAGCCAGACAGGTCTATACTTTACCGACAAGAGAAGCTTTTTCGCGCCGAAGCCGCAACTGCCGCCAAATGCCTTGAAGAGATTGAAGACCTTCAAGATCAAGCAGTATCCGATGATCGATAGATTGGAGGATGTCGTCTACACCAAGCAGATCGGGTATCAAAGAAACGCTGTCGCCGACGCCTTTTTCAATGAATTCCTCCCGGACGGGATGTTCGTTGAAAAATCGTACGCGCAGAGAATATTCGAACTAACGATCGCTGAGGCACAGCAAGATTTCCGAACCAGCTTTCTCGACAACTGGGACGACCAACGCAGTCTCGTCGTGGTCTCCTGGTGAGAGATCACGACTCCACGTCAGCAGTCTGGATTGCTTCATCGCACCTGCAATGACGGGGAGAGAGCGGAGCCCTACTCCAAGCTCTCCACCTGCCGCAGGCTCGGAAACAGCTTCATCCACAGCAGCGCCACCGCGACGGTGCAGACGCCGCCGAGCACGGCCGCAGGCATCGCGCCGAGCAGCGCGGCCGCGACGCCGCTCTCGAACTGGCCGAGCTGGTTGGAGGCGTTGATGAAGAGGAAGTTCACCGCGCCGACCCGGCCGCGCATCTCGTCGGGGGTTGAGAGCTGCACCAGCGAGAAGCGGATCACGACGCTGATCGTGTCGGCCGCGCCGAGAACCGCGAGCGACAACACCGACAGCCACATCCACGACGACAGAGCGAACACGACCGTGGCGACGCCGAACACGATCACAGCCTGGAACATGCGCAGGCCCACATGCCGCGAGATGGCGTGACGCGCCAGCACCATGGTCATCAGCAGCGCACCGACCGCGGGCGCGGCGCGCAAGATCCCGAGCCCCATCGGGCCGGTCTGGAGGATGTCGCGGGCATAGATCGGCAACAGCGCGGTGACGCCGCCGAACAGCACGGCAAACAGATCGAGCGAGATGGTGCCGAGGATCGCCGGGTTGCTGCGGATGAAGCGGACGCCGGCGAAGATGTTGTCGGCGTCCGTCCCCTCCTTGGAGACCGCCTGCGGACGCGGCCGGATGAAGCCGGTCAAAATCATCCCGAGAATCCAGAACAGCAGCATCACGGCATAGGCAAGATGCGGCGCGACCGCGTAGGCAAAGCCGCCGAGCGCCGGCCCGGTGATGGTTGCGACCTGCCCCGCGCCGCTCGCGACTGCGGTTGCGCGCTGGAGCGATCCCTGCGGCGCGATCAGCGGCAGCAGCGCAGCGGTGGTCGGGCTCTCGAAGGCGCCGGCAATGCCGAGCACGAAGGTCGCGATGAAGATCTGCACCTCGCTGACCAGGCCGAGATAGGTGATGATCACGAGATAGAGCGCGGTCGCGGCTTCCACGAGCTGGCAGAGCTGGACCACGCGCTTGCGCTCGAAACGGTCGGCGGCGTGGCCGGCGACGAACACCAGAAGCGCGGTGGGCAGGAATTGCACGAGGCCGACCATGCCGAGATCGAAGGCGGAGCCGGTGAGATCGTAGATCTGCCAGCCAATCGCGACCGCCGCGATCTGGCTGGAGAAGCGCGACAGGCTGCGCGAGAGCAGGAAGAACAGGAAGGCGCGGTGGGAGAGAAGTGCGCGGGCGGTGACCGGCGGATTCGAGGATATCGGCTGCTCTGTCATCGCCTCTTGGGTCACGCTTGGACCGTCCGCCCCCTGATTTCGACCTGCCCCGCGTGGCTGACGCAGGCCTGCTTGTCAACAGCGGGCGGCTTCGACGGCCTTCCGGCATTGCGTTTGCAACGCACGCGCGGCCATAATCATTGAGGGTTTGGGGACATCATGCTTCGGCTGCAATCGGCACTCGGCGTTTTCGCATTGCTATTGATCGCTTGGGTGCTGAGCGAGAATCGCCGCGCGGCCTCGGCTCGCCAAGCAGCGATCGGGCTTGTCGCAACCTTCGTCACCGCGGTCGTGCTCCTAAAGGTGCCCGTCGTCGCGCGCGCCTTCGGCGCCATCAACGACGCGGTCGGCGCGATCTCCGCGGCCTCGCGCGCCGGCTCCTCCTTCGTGTTCGGCTATGTCGGGGGCGGTCCCCTGCCCTTCGATCTGAAGGTGCCGGGCGCCGATTTCATCCTGGCGTTCCAGGCGCTGCCGATCGTGCTGGTCATGAGCGTGCTGACGACGCTCTTGTTCTATTGGCGCGTGCTGCCGCCGGTCGTGCGTGGCATGGCCTGGCTGCTGGAGCGGACGCTGGGCGTCGGCGGCGCGGTCGGGCTCTCGACCGCGGCCAACATCTTCCTCGGCATGGTCGAGGCGCCGCTGTTCGTGCGGCCGTATCTGGCGCAGATGACGCGCAGCGAATTGTTCCTGGTGATGACCGGCGGCATGGCCGGCATCGCCGGCACGGTGCTGGTGCTCTACGCGACGCTGCTGGCGCCGCTCATTCCCGATGCCGCCGCCCATTTCGTCATCGCCTCGGTGCTGGGTGCGCCGGCCGCGATCCTCGTCAGCCTGATCATGGTGCCGGAGACGTCAGACAAGCGCACCGGCGGCGCGCTGGAGGATCCCGAGATGGATGTCTCCGGCCCGATGGATGCGATCGTGAAGGGGACGAGCGCGGGGATCGAACTGCTGATCAACATCGTCGCCATGCTGCTGGTGCTGGTGGCGCTGGTCTATCTCGTCAATGCCATCCTCGGCCTGCTGCCAAACATCGGGGGCGCCGCGATCTCGTTGCAGCGCCTGCTGGGCCTCGTGATGGCGCCGGTGTGCTGGCTGATGGGATTGCCCTGGGACCAGGCGGTGACCGCCGGCAGCCTGATGGGCACCAAGACCGTGCTCAACGAGCTGATCGCCTATGTCGACTTCTCAAAACTGCCGCCCGATACGCTCGATCCGCGCTCGCGCCTGATCATGCTCTACGCAATGTGCGGCTTCGCCAATTTCGCCAGCCTCGGCATCATGATCGGCGGCTTAGGGGTGATGGCGCCGGAGCGGCGCGAGGAGATCAACGCGCTCGGGCTGAAGTCGATCGTGTCGGGGACGCTGACGACGTGTTTGATGGGCGCGGTGGTGGGGGTGTTGAGTTAGGCTCTCTCCACCGTCATTCCGGGGCGCCGCGAAGCGGCGAGCCCGGAATCCATCGGGCGTCAGCACATGCCGAGAAATGGATTCCGGGCTCGCGCTGCGCGCGCCCCGGAATGACATCAGGCCTTCAACTCCACCGTCCTGAACTCCGCCGGCAGGATCACCTCCAGCAGCTCCACGTCATCCGAATAATCCAGGATCATGTGCTTGATCTTCGGCGGCTGGGTCCAGGCGCTGCCTTCCTTCATCAAGGTCTCGCCCTGACCGTCCATGTAGGTCTTCACCCAGCCCTTGAGCACGTAGACCATCTGGAATTCGACGTCGTGGAAGTGCAGCTTCGACACCTCGTTCGGATCGCAGGGGCCTTGCAGGCGGATCACGTGGGCTTGCGCGAGGCCGTGGCTGGCTTCGGCGATGCCGAGGTCGCGATACTTGGCGTAGACGCGCAGGCCATCGGCCTTGAAGTCTTCCTCGCGGTGATGGCTGATGGCGATGCGCTGCTTGGGACGCGCGGGCTTTTTCGGAGCGGCCTTCGCCGGTGTCGTGCGCGCCTTCGCCTTCACCGCCTTGCGCGCCGAGGATCGTGCCACGGCCTTGGCTCCGCTCCGCTTCTTCACCGCGGCCTGGGCTGCACTGCGCGATTTTGTTTTCTTGGCCATGGGCCGCCTCCCTGTTGTTATAGGCGGAGGCTAGCACAGAACGAGATATCGTAGGGTGGGCAAAGCGAAAGCGTGCCCACCATTGCCAGATGCAATCGTGGAGAGATGGTAGGCACGGCGCGAGCGCGCCTTTGCCCACTCTACGATGCCGGCGCGCTGTTCAATGCAGCCGGAACACGCCATCCACGGCGCGCAGCTCGGCCGGCTTGATCAGCTTGGAATGCGCGACGGTCACCGAATGGAGCGGACCGTCGAGCTTCTCCTGCCAGAACGCCAGGAAATCCTTCAGCGCCGGAAATTTCGGAAACATGTCGTAGTTCTGCCAGACGTAGGTCTGGAGAAGCGAGGGATGATCGGGCATCCGATAGAGAATTTGCGCCGTCGTCAGCCCGTAACCCAAAAGCTGTTTCCGGAAATCTTCGGAAACGCCCCCACTCCGCAAGCCCATGCCAACCTCCTTTGCAGGAGCGCATTCAAGGGGCGGCTTGGTCGGTGTGCGCCTTACGAGCCACCCGGTACTGATGCGCTCACATGAGAGAAATGTGACGCAAACTGACAATCCATCTCAAGCCTAAAAGTTTAACAAGCTGTTGAAATTCAATGCTTTAGCAGCAGAGGCGGCTCCGTGCTAATACGGTCACCGGGCGGGTTAACGATGGTAAAGAGATTCTGGCACCCGGGCCTTCAGAGTGCCGATTTTTCTGCTAGAAGCCCTTGCCCCCGCAAAATTCCTGTCCTATTTCAGCCTCGCCTGTGCTAGCACTCGCTGGCACAGACTGCTAACGCCAAAAAATTCCCATACCGTGCAACTACTTAGGAGGACTGCATGAAATTCCGTCCGCTTCACGACCGCGTCGTGGTCAAGCGTATCGACGCAGAAGAGAAGACCGCCGGCGGCATCATCATCCCCGACACTGCCAAGGAAAAGCCCTCGCAGGGCGAAGTCGTCGCCGTCGGCCCCGGTGGCCGCGACGAAGCTGGCAAGCTGATCCCGATCGACCTGAAGGTCGGCGACCGCGTGCTGTTCGGCAAGTGGTCCGGCACTGAAGTCAAGATCGACAACGTCGACCTGCTGATCATGAAGGAAAGCGACATCATGGGCGTCCTCGACGTCCCCGCTTCCAAGAAGAAGGCGGCCTAAGAGCCCCCTCTCCCCACCAGCTAAACACCTAAGGAAAAATCCAGATGTCAGCTAAAGAAGTCAAATTCGGCGTCGATGCACGCGACAAGATGCTGCGTGGCGTCGACATCCTCGCCAACGCCGTCAAGGTGACGCTCGGCCCCAAGGGCCGCAACGTCGTCCTCGACAAGTCGTTCGGCGCTCCCCGCATCACCAAGGACGGCGTCACCGTCGCCAAGGAGATCGAGCTCGACGACAAGTTCGAGAACATGGGCGCGCAGATGGTGCGCGAAGTCGCCTCCAAGTCGGCTGACGCGGCCGGCGACGGCACCACCACCGCAACCGTGCTCGCGGCTGCGATCGTTCGTGAAGGCGCAAAGTCGGTTGCCGCCGGCATGAACCCGATGGACCTGAAGCGTGGTATCGACCTGGCCGTGGAAGCCGTGGTCGCCGACCTCGTCAAGAACTCCAAGAAGGTCACCTCGAACGACGAGATCGCCCAGGTCGGCACCATCTCGGCCAACGGCGATGCGGAGATCGGCAAGTTCCTCTCCGACGCCATGAAGAAGGTCGGCAACGAGGGTGTCATCACCGTCGAGGAAGCCAAGTCGCTCGAGACCGAGCTCGACGTCGTCGAGGGCATGCAGTTCGACCGCGGCTACATCTCGCCCTACTTCGTCACCAACGCCGACAAGATGCGCGTTGAGATGGACGACGCCTACATCCTCATCAACGAGAAGAAGCTCTCCTCGCTGAACGAGCTGCTGCCGCTGCTCGAGGCCGTGGTGCAGACCGGCAAGCCGCTGGTCATCGTCGCCGAGGACGTCGAAGGCGAAGCGCTTGCGACCCTCGTCGTGAACCGTCTGCGCGGTGGTCTGAAGGTCGCGGCCGTCAAGGCTCCGGGCTTCGGCGATCGCCGCAAGGCCATGCTGCAGGACATCGCGATCCTGACCGGCGGCCAGGCGATCTCGGAAGATCTCGGCATCAAGCTCGAGAACGTCACGCTCAACATGCTCGGTCGCGCCAAGAAGGTGATGATCGACAAGGAGAACACCACGATCGTCAACGGCGCCGGCAAGAAGGCCGACATCGAGGCGCGCGTGGCCCAGATCAAGGCGCAGATCGAGGAGACCACCTCGGACTACGACCGTGAGAAACTCCAGGAGCGTCTCGCCAAGCTCGCAGGCGGCGTCGCGGTGATCCGCGTCGGCGGCGCGACCGAGGTCGAGGTGAAGGAGCGCAAGGATCGCGTTGATGACGCGATGCATGCGACCCGCGCGGCGGTCGAGGAAGGCATCGTCCCGGGCGGCGGCGTCGCCCTGCTCCGTGCCTCCGAGCAGCTCAAGGGTCTGCGCACCAAGAACGACGACCAGAAGACCGGCGTCGAGATCGTGCGCAAGGCGCTGTCGGCTCCCGCTCGCCAGATCGCGATCAACGCCGGTGAAGACGGTTCGGTGATCGTCGGCAAGATCCTGGAGAACAAGACCTACGCTTACGGCTTCGACTCCCAGACCGGCGAGTACGTCAACCTGGTCACCAAGGGCATCATCGACCCGACCAAGGTGGTCCGTACCGCGATCCAGAACGCAGCCTCGGTTGCCGCGCTCCTGATCACCACGGAAGCCATGGTCGCCGAACTGCCCAAGAAGGGCGGCGCCGGTCCGGCGATGCCCCCGGGCGGCGGCATGGGCGGCATGGACTTCTAAGGTCCAACCACCTCAAGAACTACGAAACCCCGGCAGCGATGCCGGGGTTTTTGTTTTGGGCAAACTCTCTACCCCCGTCATTCCGGGGCGCGCGGAGCGCGAGCCCGGAATGACGGGGCCCCTCACCAGACCTTCCCCAGCCGCTCCATGTGCGGCTCGCCGTCTTCATCGAGCGACCAGAAGATCCGGGTCACCCGCCCGACGAGGTTGTCCATCGGAATGAAACCCATCGTTGCCATCACGCGGCTGTCGCTCGAGTTGTCGCGGTTGTCGCCCAGCACGAAGAAATGGCCGGGCGGCACGGTGTAGACATTGGTGTTGTCGTAGTAGCCGTTCTCGACGCAGTCGTAGGTGATGTAGGAATTGCCATTGGGCAGCGTCTCGCGCCAGCGCTTAACCTTGACGCTGCCATCCAGACCGCAGGCGGTGCCGGCGAGCCCGTTTGCGAGCGCGACGCGCGTCACCGGCCTGTCATTGAGGACAAGCTGTCCCTGCCGCATCTGGATGCGGTCGCCGGGCAGCCCGACCACGCGCTTGACGTAGTCGACCGAGGTGTCCTTTGGCGCGCGAAACACGACGACGTCACCGTGCTCGGGCTCGGCAGCAAAGACACGGCCCGAGATCCAGGACGGCGCGAAAGGGAAGGAATAGCGACCGTAGCCATAAGCATATTTGGCGGCAAAGACGTAGTCGCCGACCATCAGCGTCGGTGCCATCGAACCCGACGGGATGTTGAACGGCTGATACAGGAAGAAGCGAAACAGGAACGGCGGCGACCACAGCACCGGGATCAACAGGATCAGGACGACGATCGCTTTCCATTCCCGCGGCCGGGCCGTAGGGCGGATCGTTTGCTGAAGAGTGGTCATTCGCTTGCCATGATCGAGATTGTGGTCGTCACCGTGAGATTACGCAACCTTCGCGCGCGTGCAATACCCACGCATGGTTTTGGTCGCACGGGCGCGCGCACGCGTTCATCGCAAGCGTCGACAATGGAAATGTGAAGGGCCGCCCGTGGGCGGCCCTTCTGCTTCATGCGCTCTCGGGCGCCTTCAGGCGCACGAGCCGGGTCAGGAGGGCATCGAGGCCCTCGCCGTTGCCGGCATGGAGGTCGATGCGGCCGACCTTCTCGACCAGCCGCTCCAGCGACTCCAGCTCCTTGAGCCGCAGCAGCAGGGGGTTCTCCTCCATCAGGCGGGCGGTGTTCAGGAGCGAACGCGTCGCCGCGGTCTCCTCCTGCCGGCGGATCAGGTTCGCCTTCGCGACCCGCTCCGCCTCCACCACCTTGTTCACCAGCTCTCGGATCTCGCCGGGCAGGATCACGTCCTTGACGCCGAGCTCGGTCACCTCCACGCCGGACTCCGCGACGCGTGCCCGCACATAGTCGCGCAGCTCCGCATCCAGCGCCGCCTTCGCAGACAGCACCTCGTCCAGCGTCCGGCCCGCCACCGCCTCGCGGATCGCGAACTGCACCAGGCGGTACAGCCACGCATCCACGTCGGGCACGGTCGCAACCGTGCGCTCGGGATCGACGATCCTGCGGAACGCCGTCAGCGTCACCCGCAGCGCGATGCGATCCTTGGTCAGCATCTCCTGCGCGGTGATCTCGACCGCCTGGGGCCGCAGGTCGAGGCGCTTCACCTCGATCTTGCGGCCGACGGTCCAGAAGGCGTGCCGGCCGGGCGCAAGCCGCTCCACGAGCCGGCCCTCGACATAGAGCAGGCCCGCCTCGTGGTTCTCGACCACCGCTTCCATCACGACGGTCGAGCGGTTGCGCTCGATCATGGTCAGGTGCCGCGCGCCAACCCGGGGATCGGCGGACACATCGATGCGCTCGACATCGATGCGGGTCGCGACCTTCCAGTAGACGCGCACCTGCCAGGGCGTCATCAGATGCACGGGCCGACCGTCGAGGCTGACGATGGCGATCTCGTCCGCCTTGGTCTCGATCGCCTCGAACAGCTCAGCGGCGAGATCAGGCCGCGCGGCCTTCAGCACCGCGTAGCGATCCGCGGAGAATTCGCTGCGCACCACGTCGAGCACCTCGGCCTTCAGCTCGTGCAGGGGATCGAACAGGCGATGCTTGCCGGGCGCGAGCACACGCACGAGCTGTCCGTTGCGCGTGAGCAACGCGCGCTCGCCATCCTTCACCGTCACGTTCAGCATCAGCAAATGCCAGGTCTCTTTAGATGTCATGGCACGCCTCCTTCGTTTGTGCCCGGCCGGATGCCGGACAACAGGTTTCGTTCGCAAAGGACGTGAGGACGCGGACGACGCTTCCCGGGAAATCGGCGGGCCGGGGCTTGAGCTTGCGCGATGACGGGCGCACGCGCGCGATCGCTCGACGCGTGTCGAGCGGTCATGCGGAGCCACCCGGCATCAGCGCAAGCGGTATCGACCCGCGGCGCAAAGCCGGTCTCACAGTGTCTAGGTTCGGACGGAATGCCTTTCGGCAAAACGGCCGGACTGCGACTGAAGCGCGCGTCCGGTCCTCGTCAGAGGTATCAGCTTTTCAGGCTGAAACGGAGCGCTGGAGCGGGATTCGAACCCGCGACAGGATGAGTAACAGTCATCTGCTCTACCAAACTGAGCTATCCTTTGTGCAAGAGACCGGAATCGAACCGATGCCTTCGGGTGTTCAGCCCGACGCTCTCCATGAGCTACGTCCTGCGTTTGCCCTTCATTCGGCGGAACACGAAACCGCAGAGCGGCCCGCGCCAGTCGGGATATCAGAGAGCCCGAACCCATGGCCTAGCGAAGGAGGGCGCTAATAGACGAAGCACGTTCGGGTTGCAAGGGGGAAAGCCAAGATTTTTCGTCACGCACTCCGCACTGTGACGCGATGATCACAATGCTATGTGACGTCAACCGCGCGACGTTTCCTGAAAACACGCCCTCACCCAGTCGATCGTGACACGCGTCGCGGGATCGCGCTTGAGATGGTTCTGCACCAGCAGCCAGGCGTCGCGCCGCTTCGGCAGCAGCGTGGCGCGCAGGCGGCGATCGCCGAGCAAGTCCGCGCAAACATACTCCGGCAACACGCCGGCGGCCCGATGCGCGCGGATCAGGTTACGGATGACGCGAACGTTGTCGGTGACGCAGCGCGCACGGGCTTGCTTCATGCGCAGGAATTGCATCTCGGGAATGGCACCGAGTTCGTCCGGATAGGCGCACAGCACCGGCTCGCCCTCGGTCGCAACAGGCTCGAAATAGTAAATGCGGATCTCGCCGAGCCTGGAGATCGCGAAGTCACCCTTGTCGGGTTTGCGCAGCCGGATGGCGAGATCGGCTTCCCAACGCGAGAACTTGACGTTCTCGCTCGAGGTGAGGAATTGCAGCGTCAGGCCGGGATTGGCGCGCAGGAAGTCGCTCGCGCGCGGCGACAGCACCTCCTCGGCGAACGTGTTGGTGGAGGCGATGCGCAGGCGTCCCACCGGACCGGCCAGGCTCGCGCCGACGCGACCGATCTCGGCGGCATGTGCGGCCATCGCCTCGACATGCGCCAGCACCGCCTCGCAACTCCGCGTCGGCCTGCGGACGCCGTCGGCGGCCTCGAACAGACGCAAACCGAGCGCACGCTCGATGCGCGACAGCCTGCGCCCGACCGTCGTCTCGTCAATGCGCAGCCGCGCGCTGGCGCCCGCATAGGTGCCCTCGTCCCTGACGGCAGCGATGATGCGCAGATCGTCCCAGTTCATTGCGCAAGGTTATACCGGCCGGGAGCAGCCTGCAATATCGCAGCCACCCGCTGCAATATCCCTGCATATCGGCAGGCATTCCCGGGGCTATGTTTGTGCAGCCTTTTGCCCCGGAGATTTACAGACCATGACGACCGCAAAGACCCTGCTGCAGCTCGCCGGTGCCGATCTAAACCCGCCGCGTCTTGGCGACGCCGCGCTGGTGCTGATCGATATCCAGAACGAATATCTCGCAGGTCCCCTCGCTTTGCCCGACGCCCGGCCTGCGATCGCGCGGGCGGCTGCGCTCCTGGCACGGGCACGCGAGAGCGGAGCCGCGATCATCCATATCGCCCATCGCGGCAAGGCCGGCAGCCTGTTCGATCGCGGCGCCGACCGCGGCGCCATCGTCGCCGAGCTGAGCCCCCGTGCCGGCGAGCTGGTGATCGAGAAGGAGTTGCCGAATGCGTTTGCCGGCACTGATCTGCAGGCGCGCCTTGCCGCAACCGACAGGAAGAACATCGTACTGGCCGGCTTCATGACGCATATGTGCGTCAGCTCCACCGCCCGTGCCGCGCTCGACCTCGGCTTTCGCACGACTGTTGACGCCGATGCCTGCGCCACGCGCGACCTGCCCGACGGCCGCGGCGGCACGCTGGACGCCCGGACCATCCACGAGGTTGCACTCGCCGAGCTATCCGACCGCTTCGCGATCATCGCGCGCGGCGATGCGCTGAAATAACGGAGCAACGCGATGCTGCAGCTCTATTTCTCGCCGATGGCCTGCTCGCTTGCGAGCCGCGTCGCGCTGATGGAAGCCGGCCTCGATGCGCGCTATCATCTGGTGCATCTCCGGACCAAGACGGTCGCGGACGACGACGGCGATTTCCGCGGCGTGTCGCCAAAGGGCGCGGTGCCGGTCCTGGTGCTGGAGAACGGCGACCGGCTGACCGAAAGCGCGGCGGTGCTGCAATACATCGCCGATGTGAAGCCGGAGGCGGGCCTCGCGCCCCGGTTCGGCGATCCCGACCGCTACCGCCTGCAGGAATGGCTGAGCTTCATCGGCGCCGAGATCCACAAGGCATTCCTGTTTCCGACCTTCTGGTACAAGGACGACGGCTCGCTCGCCAAGCCGCGTGCGAGGATCACGCAGACCCTGTCGGTGCCATCAGCACATCTCGCGGACCGCGAATTCCTCGTCGGTGACCGTTTCACCGTGGCGGATGCCCACCTCGCCTGGGCCTTGCTGCTGCTCCGTCCCGCGGGCGTCGACATCGCGCAATGGCCAAGCCTGTCGGCCTATCTTGCGCGCATGCAGGCGCGGCCCACCGTGCGGGAGGCGATTGCGACCGAGATGGAGCTACGCAAGACGGTGGCGGCAAACCCGGCGTGACAGGATGTCACGGTCGCCAGATCTGACGGGTCCACAGCGAGGGCATTGATACCAACGCGGCATGCGCTAATCTGGTGGGATATTTTTCGATATTTCCCTGGAAGGCATTCATGCGTGCTCCTTCTGGAATTTTGCGTCATTTGTTCCTGCCCCTCCTCGCCCTCTGGCTGAGCCTTGCCCCCGCATCGGCGGACACGCGGGTCGCGCTGGTGATCGGCAACGGCGCTTATGTCTCTACGGCGCAGCTACCCAACCCGTCGCACGATGCCGAAGACGTCGCAGCCTCGCTCAAGCGCAGCGGTTTCGAGGTGTTCCAGGGTATCGACCTGCGCCAGGCCGACATGCAGGACCTGACCATCCGCTTCGCGCGCGCCGCCAGCCGCGCTGACGTCGCGATGTTCTATTACAGCGGCCATGCGATGCAGTACAACGGCGTGAACTATCTAATGCCTGTCGACGCCGTGCTGACGGATGAAGCAGACCTCAAGCGCTTCGTGCGGGTCGACGACATCGTGAACGATCTGCAGCAGGCCAAGAATTTGCGCATCCTCGTGCTCGATTCCTGCCGCGACAATCCGCTGGCCGAAACCTTGAAGCGCTCTGCCGGCTCGACCCGCGCCGCCTCGATCGGACGTGGCCTGTCGAAAGTCGAGGCACCGCGCGGCACGATCGTGTCGTTCTCGACGCAATCAGGGCAGGTCGCCGCCGACGGCACCGGCCGCAACAGCCCCTACACGACCGCGTTCCTCAAGCACATCGAGGAGCCGCAGGAAATCGGCGACGTCTTTCGCGACATCAGCAGCGACGTCTATGATTCCAGCGGCAAGACCCAGCTGCCGGAGCTCTCGCTGTCGATCATCGGCAAGTTCTATCTGAACGGGCCTGTGTCGGTCACGGTCGCGCCGGCGGCCCCCCAGGCTGCACCGAAGGCCGATCCCTGCGCGGCCGCCGAGGCGCACTGGAAGGCTGCAGAGGGCATCGGCACGCTGGGTGCCTTTGAGGATCATCTCGCGAGATTCCCGAACTGCATCTTCGCCACCCTCGCCAAGGCACGCATCGAGGGCCTGAAGCAGAAAGTGGCGGTCGCGCCGAGCGGTAACGCGAGAACCACCGGCAGCAAGGATTTCGACGGCAGTTGGGACGTGACGTTGAACTGCCCGGCTTCCGGCAAGGCGCAGGGCTTCACCAGGCCCCTGGTCGCCACCGTGACCAATGGCGTGTTTCACGCCGAGGTGCAGGGTCCGGGCGGTGTCAATCGGCTGGAGATCGACGGCCAGATCCCGCAGGACGGCAAGACGACCTTGAGCGCACGTGGCACGACCGGGGCGAGCACCTACACACTCAACAACCTCGCACCCGGCTCGCCTTACGCCTTCACGGTCGACGCGCAGTTCGATCGCACCCGAGGCAGCGGCAAGCGCAACGAGGCGCGGGCCTGCAACCTGGTTTTCGTCAAGCGCTAAGCCGCGCGATGATCGCGCGGCATAGCATGCAACGCCCGCTCACACGCCCGTCTGGCTGATGAACTTGGTGTTGAAGTAGCCTTCCATCGCCTCTGTGCCGCCTTCCGAGCCATAGCCGGAATCCTTGATTCCGCCGAACGGCACTTCGGGCAGCGCCAGACCAAAGCTGTTGATCGACATCATGCCGGCCTCGACCGCCGAGCCGATCGCAGCCGCCGTCTTGGCCGAGCTGGTGAAGGCGTAGGAGGCAAGACCAAAGGGCAGCCGGTTCGCCTCCTCGACCACGTCGTCGAATGTCGAGAAGCGGGAGATCAGCGCGAGCGGGCCGAACGGCTCCTCGTTCATCGCGCGCGCATCCTTCGGCACATCGCTCACCACGGTCGGCTCGAAGAAATGGCCCTTGTTGCCGACGCGCTTGCCGCCGGTCTCGAGCCTGGCGCCCTTGCCGACGGCATCCTGCACCATGCCTTCGATGGCGGTGACGCGGCGCGGATTGGCGAGCGAACCCATTTTGGACTCGGGATCGAGGCCATCGCCGACCTTGAACGCCTTGGCGCTGTCGACGAATGTGTCGACGAATTCGCGGAACACATCGTCCTGCACCAGCATCCGCGTCGGCGAGATGCAGACCTGGCCGGCGTTGCGATATTTCGCGGCCGCCAGAATCTTCGCGGCCGAGGTGACGTCGGCGTCGTTGAACACGATCGCCGGCGCATGGCCGCCGAGCTCCATGGTGGCGCGCTTCATGTGCAGGCCCGCAAGCGCATTGAGCTGCTTGCCGACATGGGTCGAGCCGGTGAAGGAGATTTTCCGGATCACCGGATGCGGGATCAGATATTCGGAGATATCCGACGGCACGCCGTAGACGAGGTTGATGACGCCATCGGGCACGCCCGCATCCGCAAACGCACGGATGAGCTGCGCGGGCGAAGCTGGCGTCTCCTCCGGCGCCTTGACGATGATCGAGCAGCCGGCAGCGAGTGCTGCGGAAAGCTTGCGCACGACCTGGTTGATCGGGAAATTCCACGGCGTGAACGCGGCGACCGGGCCGACCGGCTCCTTCATCGCGATCTGGTAGATGCCGGGGCCGCGCGCGGGGATCAGACGGCCATAGGCGCGCTTGGCCTCTTCCGCGAACCACTCGATCACGTCAGCGGCGGCCATTGCCTCCATCCTGGCCTCGCCCAGCGTCTTGCCCTGCTCCATCGTCAGCAGCGGCGCGATCTCGTCATTGCGCTCGCGCATGAGCGCGGCGGCCTTGCGCATGATCCGGCAGCGCTCGAAGGGGGCAACGTTACGCCAGACCTTGAAGCCGGCGGAAGCGGCGGCGAGCGCCTCGTCGAGATCGGATTGGCCGGCATGCGCGACGGTGCCGATCACCTCCTCGGTCGCGGGATTGCGCACCTCGATCACTTTGCCCGAATGGGCCGGGCGCCATTTGCCGGCAATGAAAAGCTGCGTGTTCGAATAGGTCAAGGGAGTCTCCTTTTAAGTCGATCTTTGACAAATCGCGTCCGCCGCCTTTGTCATGTCCGGCCCGAGATAAGAGCGGCAGCGGGGATCGGCGACGAGAGCGCGGAAATCCGCCATGGGCGTGACGCCGCCACCTGCCACGAACAGGAAGCGTCCTGCGATCTCGGCGAGGATGTCGAGGTGCCAGCTGGCTGTCGGATGCATGCAGAGGATGACCAGCCTGCCCTCGTCGCGCAGCTTGCGGAAGAAATCGAGCATGAAGCCGATATAGCCGTCCTGCAGGTTGAACTGCGGTTCGTCGAACAGATGAACCAGCGGCGTTTTTGTCGGCGACGGCGCCAGCAAGGCGGACGGAATGCGCTTGCGGAACCGCCTGACCTGATAGGACTGGTGATAGTGGATCGCGAGCCGGTCGCGCTCGCGGTATTTGACGCCATGGATATCGGTGCCCGCGACCAGCACGCGGCCCGAGGTCGGCGCGTTGGAACCGGTCATCATCTCGAACAATGTCGTCTTGCCGGCGCCGTTCGGCCCGACCACGCCGACGATACCCGGCTCCTCCAGCGACAGGTTTGCCTGAAGCGTGAACGTCGGACGGCGGATGACGCGGCCCCGTGTATAGACCTTGCGGATATCATCGAGAACGAGCAGCGGTGCGGCCACTTATTGTACTCCCAGCAAGCGCTGACGAAGCGCGCGATCATCGCGCAAGGCGGCGGCCTCGCCGGTCCAGACGATCCGGCCACGGTCGATCACCGCGGCGTGGTCTGCGACCGACAGCGCGATCTCCGCATTCTGTTCCACGACCAGCGAGGCGATCCCCTCCTCTTTCATGCGCAAAATGGTCGCGAGCACGTCGCCGACGATCTTTGGCGCAAGACCCTGGCTCGGCTCGTCGAACAGGACCAGTCCCGGCGAGCCGACCAGCGCGCGCGCAATAGCGACCATCTGCATCTCGCCGCCCGACAGGTTCTCGCAGTCACGCTCCATGAGATATTCGAGTGGCGAGAAGATCGCGGCCGCCTCCTTGACGCTCCAATTGCGGAAGCGCGTGCGCTTCTGCGCGATCGTGAGGTTGCGCGCCACCGACAAGGTCGGGCACAGCCGCCGGTCGTCGGGCACCCAGCCGATGCCGGCGCGCGCGATCTCGTGGGTCGGATCGCGCGTCACGTCATGCCCGTCGAAACGAACGGCGCCGCGGCGCGGTCGGGTCAGCCCGAGAATCGAACGGAGCATGGTGGTCTTGCCGGCGCCGTTGGGCCCGAGCAGTGCAAACACCTTGGCGTGCTCGATAGCGAGCGAGGCGCCGAACAGCGCCTGGGTCTCGCCGTAGAAGGTATCGACCCCATCCACTTCGAGGATCATGCGAACTTCCCGAGATTGGAACGACGCACCCATTCGTTCTGCTGCAGCTCGTGCGGCGTGCCGCGCGCTACCACCTGGCCCCAATGGATGACCGAGATGCGATCGGCGAGCGAGAACAGGAACTCCATGTCGTGCTCGATGGCGACGATGGTCAGCCGGCCCTTCAGGCGCGCCACCAGAGCGGCCAGCCGCTGCACGCCGTCGGAGCCGAGGCCGGAGGTCGGCTCGTCCAGGCACAGCACGCGCGGGGCCTGCGCCAGCGCGACCGCGATCTCCAGCGCGCGGCGGTCCCCATAGGACAGGTCCTTGGCGCGGATATCGCCCTTGTCGGCAAGCCCCACCGCAGCAAGCGCTTCGGACGCCTGCTCGGCAAACCTGCGGTCTCCAGCCGCCGCCCGCGCGATATCGAGGCCGCGGGCGCGAAACGCGGGCAAGCCCATCATGACGTTGTCGCGGGCGGAGAATTCGTCGAACAGGGTCATGATCTGAAACGACCGGGCGATGCCCTTGGCGGCGATGCGGTGCGGGCTCAATCCCGTGACATCCTCGCCGCCGAGCAGGACTCGGCCGCGGCTCGGTTTCACCCGGCCGGTGAGGACGTTGAAGAAGGTGGTCTTGCCCGCGCCGTTCGGGCCCATCACTCCGTGAAACTCGCCCTCGGCAACCGCGAGATCGACGCTTTCCAGCACGACGCGATCGCCGAAGCGAACGTGCACACCCGCGGCCTCGATCATGCTCATCGCCCGCCCCCGACCAGCAGTCGCATCGCGGACGTGCCGCGCCGCCGCAACGCGTTGAGTGAATGCTGCTGCACGGCGGCCGAGAGCGCGCCCGCGATGCCTTCCGGGCGGAACAGCACGATCGCAATGAACAGCAGACCGAAATAGAGCATCCAGGCATTGGTCAGGGCGCCGATCACGTCGCGCGCGGTGAGGAAGAGAAACACGCCGATCACCGGCCCCCAGAAGCTGACGAGCCCGCCACCGACCAGCGTCATCATCACGACGTAGCCGGATTGATGCAGGCTCATGACGTCAGGGAATGCGGCGAGCTGCGCCATCGCGAACAGTCCGCCGGCAAAGCCGGACACGGCCGCCGACAGCGCAAAGACCGACGCCTTGTAGAGCCACACGTTATAGCCGAGATGGGCGGCGCGAACCTCGCTCTGCCTGATCGCAGCGACCACGCGGCCATAGGGCGAATGCACCAGCCGCCACAAGACGGCAGTACCGACCGCGAACACGGCGAGCACGAAATAGTAGAACGCGACATTGTCGGTGAGATCGAACGACACCAGCCCGAAATCGGCCGGCAGCCGCTTGATCTTGAGAAGCCCATCCTCACCGCCGGTGATGCGGTGCGACTTGATCGCCAGCGTCCAGAAGATCTGGCCGAACGCGATGGTCATGAAGGCATAATAGATGCCGCGCCGGTGCGAGATGAACAGCGCCACCAGCACGCCGGCAAGCCCCGCGACCACGGCCGCGGCAGCGAGACAGATCCAGAGATTGGCGACAATGTCGAGCTGGCACAGCCCGAACGCATAGGCGCCAATGCCGAAATAGGCGCCATGTCCGAACGAGGGAAGTCCGGCCGTGCCCAGCACCAGGTTGAACGCAAGCGCATAGAGCGACCAGATCAGGATCTCGATCCCGAGATAAGGATAGAGCCCGATCCGCGTGATCCACAGCGGCACCGTTGCAAGCACGAGCCAGAGCACCAGCATCGTCGGCGTGACGAGGCGCGCAGCGTCGGATGACGATTTTGATCCCACAATCATTCCCTAGGCCTCGAGCACGCTCTTCTTGCCCCACAGGCCGCGCGCACGGAACGTCACGACGGCAACGAGCAGGATGTACATCGACAACAGCGACCATTCGGACGCGTAAGCGCCGGCAAGGCCAACACAGAGTCCGACCAGCAACCCCGCCACGACCGCGCCCCAAAAGCTGCCGACGCCGCCGAGCACGATCACCAGGAAGGCGGGGATGACGGCATCGACGCCCATATGCGGACGAATGCCCCAGATCGGCGCGACGATGATGCCCGCGATCGCGGCCAGCATCGTGCCGAACACGAACACCAGCAGCCGCAATCGCGACAGGTTGATGCCGAGCGCGCGGACGATCTCGCTGTCATGGGCACCGGCCTTGACGGTTGCGCCGAATGAAGTCTTTTCGATCAACAGCCAGACCAGGCCGATGATTCCGGCCGCGATGCCCGCCGCGTAGAAGCGATAAGTCGACCAGATCAGATCGCCGAACAGGAAGCCGCCGTTGATGGCGGACGGAACCTGCAGCACATAGTCCCGCGTCCCCCAGACAAGGCGGATCAGCTCCTCGATCACCATCGCCGCGCCGAAGGTCAGGAGCAGTCCGTATAGCGGATCCTTGCCGTAGGTCCGCCGCATGCAGAGCTCGATCAGCATGCCGACGAGGCTCACGATCACGGGCGCGATCACGAGCGTCGCGGCATAGCGCCAGCCCAGCGGCAGCGCGAGCCACACTTTCGCAAGATCGGCCGGCAATGGCGGGCGCGGTCCGGTGAGCTGCATGGCGACATACGCGCCGAGCGCGAACAGGGACCCATGCGCAAGGTTGATCTGCTCCATCAGCCCGACAATGAGCATGAAGCCGAGCGCGATCAGCGCGAACAACAGGCCAAGCGTCAGGCCATTCAGGAGATGCGGAAGAAGGTCGAACAAGGTTTTGACTCTCGCAACTGGCATTGCTCCCCCAAGCCCTCGAAGGCCCGGGCTGCGGCGCGCGACATACGCGCCGCTCGTTCCACGACGCGAAGCACCGTCTCTAGGAATCGACGGTCGGCACCTGCTCGTAGGGCGTGAGCTTGCACTTGCCGGGTGCTGCGTCATCGGCGGCCGATTTGGGCTCCGTCCAACTGATGATCTCGAAGAGATCGGTGTTGTCTGCCGGCTTGGCGTTGCGCCGCGCCAGATAGATCGTCTGCTGCATCTGATGCGTCATGGGATCCATGTACGCGTCGAAATGCTGCATGCGGTCGGTCGCCGAGACCTTGAGGTTCTCGATCTCCTTGATGATCTTGACGTTGTTGGTCGACCCTGCCCGCTCGATCGCACGGAGCAATTCGCGCGTCGACATGTAGCCGTTGTAGGAGACGTTGCCGGGCACCGGGATCGGGCCGTCCTTGTTGGCGGCCTGCCATTTCCTAACGAACTCGGCAACGCCAGGCAGCTGCAGCTTGTGATACCAGGTGGTGCCGAACACGCCGAACAGGCTGTCGGGCGCGCCCCAGACATCGGGCCAGTCCTGCTGGTTGTTGATCCAGGCCGGCTTGCCGTCGAGCTTGAGCTGCGCGACCTGCTCGCGCAGTGCCTTGATGTCGTCGCCGCCGATCGCAGTCGCCACCACGTCGGGTTTTGCCTGCTGGATCTTGAGGAGGTAGGCGGTGAAGTCGCGGGTGTTCTGCGGCACCAGCAGATTGTCGATGATCTTGCCGCCGGCAGCCTCGACCTGCGTCTTGGTTGCGGCAGACGTCGTGTGGCCCCAGACGTAGTCATTGGTCAGCAGCATCCAGTTCTTGCCGATGGAATCGACCGCGTTCTTGACCGATGCCTTGGAAAAATTGGTGCCGTTGCCGTCCCAGACGAATTTCACGCGCGAGCAGTTCTCTCCGGCTTCGCTCGGCGCGGAGGAATTGGTGTTCATGTAGATCACGCCGTATTTGCTGGCGACCTGGGTGATGGCGTTGGCAACGCCGGAATGCAGCGCGCCGATCAGGATGGTGCAGTCCTCGCGGGTGATGAAGCGTTCGGCGACGCGGCTGCCGGTGGCCGGCGTCGTCTCGGTATCCGCGGTGATGAACGAGACCTGGCGGCCGAGCACGCCGCCTTTGGCGTTGAACTCGTCGATCGCCATCTTGATGCCGCGGAAATCATCCTGGCCGCTGTTGCCGTATTGGCCGCTGGCGTCGCAGGTCAGGCCGAGCTTGATCGGCTTGGCGCCTTGCGCCCACGCGTGATTCTCTTTCCACGGCCCAAAGAAGCTGCCGGTGCCGCCGATGACGCTGGCCATCAAGCTGCCCTTCAGAACGCTTCGCCGTGAGATCTGACGCCCTCTCATCGTTTCCTCCCGTTTTCGAAGTCTTTTGCTTTTTTCTGCCATTAGAATATTCATTCCATTTGTTATGTAAAGTAGAATATTTGATCCAAACGGTGAAATGCCGTTAAACAGGCGACCGATCCGGAGACCCGAGACGATGAACAAGGCACAAGGCGCGATGAGCTACGACGAGCTGCGCGGCGCCATTGCGCAGCGGCACCGGGCGCTATCCGGCCGGCTGCAGCAGATCGCGGAGTTCGTGCTCGATCACCCGACCGATGTCGCGCTCGGCACCGTGGCCGAGGTGGCGCAGCGCTCGGGCGTACCGCCCTCGGCGATCGTTCGCTTCGCCCATGCGCTCGGCTTTGGTGGCTTCACCGAGATGCAGCAGGTGTTCCGCTCCCGCCTCGTCGCCGGCGTCGCGCCGAGCTACAAGGCGCGGCTCGCGCGCATGAAGAGCGAGGAGAAATCGGTGCTCGGCCGCCAGCCGGCCGCGGTGCTGTCGCGCTTCGTCTCGGAAGCGCAATCGTCGCTGGTGACGCTGAGCCAGTCCGTGCATGCGCGCGAGCTCGACGCCGCCACCGCGATCCTCGCCAAGGCGCGCGACATCTATCTGCTCGGCCTCGGCGGCTCGTTTCCGGTTGCGACCCACCTCGCCTACGTGCTGCGCAAGCTCGGACGTCGCGTCGTCCTGCTCGACGGCACGGGCGGCAGCATCCACGAGCAGTCGCATGCCGCAACCACGGAGGACGCGCTGGTCGCGATCAGCTTCCGGAACTACTATCCGGATACGGCGCGGCTGTTTCCCGAACTCGTTGCGCGCGGCGTGCCCACGATTTCCATCACCGACAGCCTCCTGAGCCCGATCGTCGAAGGCGCGAGCGTCGTGTTCGAGATCCAGGACATGCCCGAGCCGGCGCTGCGTACGCTGGTCGCACCGATGTGCCTCGTGCAGGCGATGGCGATCGGGCTCGATCTCGCGGCGGACTGACATTTCATAACAGGAGAAGATCATGGCTGCACATGACGGGAAAGTATTGTCAGGACAGGTGGCGCTGGTGACCGGCGCGGGACGCGGGCTCGGACGCGCCTTTGCAGAGAAGCTCGCCGCGCTCGGCGCCGATGTCGCCATCCACGGCATGCGCGAGAACGGGCCGGCGGAATATGGCGAGGGCACCACCCTCACCGCGGTCGCCGCAGAGATCGGCCAGCAATTCGGCGTCCGCAGCCAGCGCGTGCTCGGCGATCTCACCAGGGGCGAGGACATCGCGCGCGTGATTGCAGAGACCGAGGCCGCCCTCGGCCCGATCGACATTCTCGTGCACAATGCCGGCGGCGACATCGCAGCTGCCGGTGGCAAGCCCGACCCGAACGACGCGGTGAACATCAAGGAGGCCGATGTGCGCGCGGTGCTGGAGCGCAATCTGCTCTCGACCATCCTGACCTGCCAGGCGGTCGCGAAGGGAATGATGGAGCGACGGCGCGGCCGCATCGTCACGCTCGGTTCGGTCGCCGCGTTCAAGGGCCGCACCCAGGGGTCGATCTATGCGGTGTCGAAGGCCGGCGTGACCCACTACACGCGATGCCTGGCCGACCAGCTCCGCGCATACGACATCGCCGTCAACTGCATCGCGCCCGGCGATACCCGCACCGGCCGTTTCCTCGGCACGCGCGCGGTGGACCCCGACAGGATGGTCGAGACCGGCACGCTCGACCGCATCGCGACCGTCGATGAGGTCGCGCGCGTCGTCGAGTTCTTTGCAGGTCCCATGGGCGCCTTCGTCTCGGGCCAGGTGCTCAGGATCGACGGCGGCGGACAATGCTGGCCAGGCTAAAGCAGAAAAGAAAAGGGCCGCTGCAAGCGGCCCTTTGAGATCATCGCGAATTGACTGAGCTCACTCGACCCGCGACAGCACCGCGAGCTTGCGGATGCCCTTGTTACGGTAGGCGTCGAGGAACGCGTAATAGTCCTTGAACGACACACAGCCGTTGGAATCGCCGTTCGGCCCGAGCATGAAAGTGTGGGCGAGCAGGCCGTCGCGGCCGTAGATCGCGCTCTCGCCGCCGATCGGGGTCAGGCGCAGCGCGGGCACACCATGGAACAGCGCTTCGCGCGGCTTCAGCATGTAGATGTGCGGCGGCGTCACGCCGCGCATGCGGACACGCGAGGAGCGCGGATCGTCGAGATTGGAGCCGAGGCCGGAATGCGCCTCGAGCTTGGTACCGTCGGGCAGGTAAACCATCTTGGCGGTGATGTCGTAGACCGCCGTGTCCCGCTCATAGGGCGCCGAACCGCCGAGCATGGGGTTCTGCTCCCTCGGCGCGATGGACGCGGTCACGCTGGCATCGGCCGAGGCATAGGCCAGCAGCCCGCCGGACGGCTCGCGCTTGCCCCAGAGCTTCTCGACCATCGACTGGCGCGGCCCGGTGATCGACATCACCGCGGCCTTGGCGCGATCGGCAAACGATTTCGGCTTCGCCTCGGGCGCCGGCACGATCTCGGCCGGATCGGCCGAAGCCAGCTGCATCTGCGCATCCGGCGCACGCTTGGCCTTGTCCGCAGACTTGTCAGCAATCTTGGCCGGCGCCGCCGGCTTCAGCGCGTCCGCGACCTTCGCGATCACGCTCTGCTTGGGGGCGTCCTTCGACGCTTCCTTGGCGACGGCGACCTGGGTTGCGGGCGCGGCGCTCGCGTTCGACGCAACGCCCTGGGTCGCAGCCGCGGCAAAGCGCTCGTTGAACATCTCGCGCGAGATCGGGGCTGCGACCTGGAGCCGGTCGGGCAGCAGCGCAAAGGTGTCCCTGATGGCCTCGCCGGCCTCACGCAGCGCCACCCTGGGCGCGCGCTTGATCACGGGCTCGTCGTAGCCAATGCTGCCGACGGTCGGATAGACGCTGGCGCCGAGGACGTTGCTGTAGATGGTCCAGCCGGCGCCCATCACGACGCAGCCGATCGCCGTGGCGCCCAGCCAATTGGTGGTGGTCATTTTCCGGGAAGGCTTCCGAAGAGAATTCTTGGACTTCCGTGCCGCGTTACTCTGCGCAGCGATACTCGTACTCATTCGCCTTGCGTCCAGGACGGTGTCACTCAGTCCCCCTTCGAAGTGCCGCTGGTCACGATCCGGGAACAGCATCTCGCAGGAGGTCGGAGCGTCATTAAGGCGACTTTTAGTTAAATGCAGATTAAGTTCGGGCAGATGTGAGGCACCGCGTTAACGCTGTCCCATTTCGAGAAAAAAGTCCGCAGAACTACGGACTTAGCAGCATCTGTTAACTATAATTCTCGGCCGGTTCGGCGCGTCCGACGGACGTCACAGGCCGCCCCTCTAAGGCCATCCAACCAAGTCGTTTTCGTGGTCTTCAATACCCGGACAATAGCGGGGAAGCGTTGCGCGAGGCTGGTGCGCGCTGCCCTCTCCAGCCGGTGTCAGCAGGGTGGCGGCAGAGCCCGTCCCACACACACATCGCGCACAGAGTGCTCACGCGGCACGGCGCCCTGACTGAAAGTTGATCGCGTCGGACTGGAAAAGACCGCACCGAGGAAATAGCTGCGAAAGCGGCACTTTTCAGCAGCCTCTGCGTGTGATACGGTACCGTATCAACATCGCTTTGAACTGTGCCAAGCACGCAAACGGAGGCTGGCATGAGAGGGATCGCGGGCGCCGGTATTTTCGCTCTGGCGTGGTTGTTTCAGTTGATCGGGTCTGCGAATGCACAGCCGGCTGTCAATGTCGGCTGCACGGCATCGGCATCGGCTGCGGGCACGCAAGTGTGGCGCTGCGACAACGGCATCACCATCGTTGCGGAAAACGGCGCCAGATTTGAACTTAAGGACGCCAACCGCGACGGACATATTGACTCCGTGGAGTTGAGCAGCAAGGCGCTGCTGATCGAGGTGCCCAAGAAGCCCGGCGGCAATCCCTTCAAGGTGCTGACGCCGCAGGCGATCGCCGCAGTGCGCGGGACCAAATGGGCCGTCGATGTCGCTGAGGCCAAGACCGCGGTCTTCGTTGCCGACGGCCGTGTCGGTGTGAGCCGCAGGGCTCGTGGACGCGGCGTCGTGCTCGGACCGGGCCAAGGCGTCGATGTCGAGGCAACGGGCCCGTTGACCGTCAAGACCTGGGGCCAGCCGCGCGTCGACGCGCTGATGGCAAGACTGGGTCAATAAGGCCTGGACAATTAAGGCCCGCGCAGCAACGCCCGGGCGACAAAGAAGATTGCAGTACGTAATGACTAGACGCGTTCAGATCCTGGTGGCACTCGTCCTCACCGCGCTGTGGGGTGCCGGCATCTATGCCGGCCACGCCAACGGTCATCTGCGCTTTCTCGATCGGCTCGAGGCGACGCTGACGGATTGGCGGACCCAGGTCCGCGGCGTGCAGGCTCCGCCCGATCTCGTCACCATCGTCGCAATCGACGACACCGTCGTGAAACGCGGCGGCAGCTATCCGCTGCCGCGCGCCGATCTCGCGCGCGTCGTCGACACCATCGTGCAGTTCAAGCCGAAGGTCGTCGCGATCGACCTGCTGCTGGTCGACCGCAGCGCTGCGATCGGCGACGCGACGCTGGCCAACACGCTCGCCACTGGTCCCATGGTGCTCGCCGCCGCGGCGATCTTCCCGACCGCCAGCGAGACCGTGGAGCCGGGCACCCAAGGTCCCCTCGCCGCGCTGCCACAGGCCGAGCGCTTCCTGCTGCCGCTGCCCGCCTTCGCCGATCACGCCGAGGTCGGAGTCGTCAACGTCGCGACGGGGCAGTCGGGCTCGCCACTTTCGGTGCCGATGCTGTTCCGTACCCGTGACAAGGTCGAGCTGTCGTTTCCCTTGCGGGTCGCGGCGCGCGCGCTCGACAAACCGCTGACGATCGCGCCGGATCATCTCATGCTCGGCGATCGCGCGGTGTTAACCGACAGCGATTTCGCGCTGCCGATCACCTATTACGGCCCGCGCCGCACCATCCGCACCGTCAGCGCGCAGAGCATCTTCGACGGCACGCTCAATCGCGCGGCGATCGAGAACCGCATCGTCGTGATCGGCGCCGCGGTCGCCGGCGGCGGCGACTTCTATCCGACACCGTTCGATTCCCTGATGCCCGGCGTCGAGGTGATCTCGACCGCGATCACCCATCTCGTCGCCGGTGACGGCATCGTGCGCGACCGCAAGGTCCACATCGCCGACGCGCTTTTCGCGATCCTTTTGCCGATGCTGCTGGTCGGCCTGCTCGCCTGGCGGCGCAGCGCGCCTGGCATTGTCGCGGCCGCCGCGGTGATGATCGCCTGGGCCGGGCTCAATCTGTTCGCCTTCACGCACGGCGTTTGGCTGAACGCCGCGACGACACTTGCCGCCGCGGTGCCGCCGGTCGCGGTCTTTGCCGGCGTGCAGCTGTGGGCCGGCAGCCGCCGCACGCAATATTTTGCCGCCAAGAGCAGGTCGCTGGCGCAATTCCAGGCGCCCGCCGTGCAGGAATGGCTGACGCGCGATCCGAATTTCCTGTCCAGGCCGGTCCGGCAGGACGCAGCGGTCGTCTTCATCGATCTCTCCGGTTTCACGACGCTCAGCGAACGGATCGATCCGGACGAGCTGCAGCATCTGCTGAGGGGATTTCACGCGCTGATCGACAAGGCCTCGGTCGATTGCGGCGGTCTGATCACCGGCTTTCTCGGCGACGGCGCCATGATCCTGTTCGGACTGCCACACGCGATGCCCGACGACGCGGCGCGCGCGCTGCAATGTTCGATTGACCTGTATCGCAGCGTCGATCGCTGGATCGTTTCGCTGCCGCCTGCCCTCCGCGGCCAGCTCGGTTTCAAGATCGGCGTGCATTTCGGTCCGATCGTCGCCTCCCGCCTCGGCGAAAGCCACCAGCACATCACGGCGACCGGCGACACGGTCAACGTCGCGAACCGCTTGATGGAGGTTGCCGCCCAGAACTGTGCGCGGCTCGCGCTCAGCGATACGCTGCTGGATGCGGCCGACTTCCACGGCGCTCCCGACGGAATTCTGTCAGGTCCCCTGCTCACGCAGGTCCGCGGCCGCTCCGGCGTCGTGACCGTCTGGTTCTGGCGCGACCAGAACGGGCCGAGCCAGGCCACCGCCAGGGCCGAGATGATCGACTGATTTTTGGGGCCGCCTACCGCGCTTCCGGCGGCGCCGAGCGGTCGAGCACGTCGCCCTTGGCGCCTTCGAGCAGATCAATGCCGTAGGTCTCGATCACGAGCGGCCCGCGCTTGCGCTGCAATTGCGCAATTTGCGTCACCTTCGCGAAGAGCTCGTCGAGGGCGGGATGGCCGTCCGGGCGCAGCTCGTCGACAGCGATCAGCTTGCCGGCAAGCAGCTTTGGATCGGGCTCGGGCATGTTGACCCAGCGGATGCGCTGGTTCTGCTGCAGCACGCAGGTGCCGCGCGGCAGATAGAAGGCGAGCCAGCCCGTGGTGCCGTAGTCCTGCGCGAGCACGCAGGTCGCGCCACTGCGCGCGCGCACCGCCTCGATCTCGGCGGCGAGCTCGCGCCAGCCGACGCCGACGCTGCGCACCGTCGCGTCGCGGCGATAGCCCGACAGCCAGCCGGTGTTGGCCTGCACGATCAGCGCCGCAAACATCACGATGCCCACGGGCGCGGCCCAGCGCAGGCAGAAATCCACCAAGCGGCGCGCGCGTGGTTGCCACGGCACGAGATTGGCGGCGGCGGCCGCGGCAACGATGAAGGGCGGATAGACCGGCGCGAACCAGTTGGCCTCGACGCGGGCATGCAGCGAATGCCAGACGAAATAGACGACGATGGTCCAGAACAGCGTCTCGATCAGCAAACGCGAGGCCAGCGCGCCGGCCCGGCGCCAGGTCAGCGCGTGCAGGCCCATCGCGCCGAGGATGAAGACCAGCGGCGTTGCGAAGGCGATCTGGGTCGGGATCAACTCGGCGATGAAGATGGGACGGAAGTCCTCGATCTTCGCGCGGCCGAGCTGCTTTACGAACGAGACCCATTGATGATCCGCATTCCACAGGATCACCGGTGAGAACAGCGCGAACGCAACGAGACCGCCGAGATAGGGCCAGGGCGAGAGGAACCAGCGCCGCAGTTTCGGCACGGCCGCAAGCCAGATCAGGATCGCAGCGCCAAAGAACATCGTGGTGTATTTCGACAGCAGCGCCGCGCCGACCGCCGCGCCGACGGCGAGCCACCAGACGCCGCGGCCGGTCTCCAGCACCTTCGCGAGGAAGAACAGCACGAAGCTGGAGGCAACCAGTAGCGGCGCATCCGGCGTCACGATCAGCGTGCCGACCGAGGCCATCATGGTCACGTTGAGCAGGATGGCGCTGGTCGCAGCCACCCGCGCGCCGCCGAACAGGATCGCGGCGGAGCGGTAGATCGCGTAGCTCATCGGCAGTGCGAGCAGGATCGAGAACACGCGGACGCCGAGCTCGGTGTCGCCGGCGATCATGGTGCCGGCGCGGATCACATAGGCGACCATCGGCGGGTGGTCGTAATACCCCCCGGCGAGGTTCTTCGACCACATCCAGTAATAGGCTTCGTCGAAGGTGATCGGCGTGAACGCGGCCGCGACCAGCCGCAAGCCGACCAGCGCGACGATCACCAGCGCGGTATTGCGGACAATCCGCGCGTCAGCCCCGCCCATGTCGAGCTATTTCTTGCGCCAGACGAACAGCCCGGACATCGCGTAGTTCCACACCACGCCCATCAGCGCGCCGGCCATGCCGGCCAGCCACCAGATCGGCTCCTGGTCGTAGACCGAGAAGGCGACGCCGACATTGGCGAGCAGGCCGACACTGCACACGATGTAGAAGGCGATCAGGCCGCGCAGCAGCGCAAAGCCCTTCAGCCGCTGGTCGCGATAGGTGAGGAAGTTGTTGAGGGCGAAGTTGCTGGTCATGGCGACGACGGCGCCCGCGGCCTGCGCCTCTGCGAACGGCGCCTTGAACAGCTGAAGGGCGATGAACAGCGTGGTCAGATGCACCACGAGGCCGATGCCGCCGACCATCGCGAACAGGATGAAGCGCAGCGAGACGGCATCGTTGGTGAACTTGGCCAGCACCAGGCCGAGAAAATCCAGCGCGACCATGGAATCGAGCTTGCTCTCGCCGTGCTGGCGCTCGCCGAACGTGTAGGGAATTTCAACGGCTCGCAAGCTACCGTTCGCGCTCGCGACGAGGTCGAGCAGGATCTTGAAGCCGTGCACCGACAGTTTCGGAGCCAAGTCCTCGAAACGGTCGCGGCGAACCATGAAGAAGCCGCTCATGGGATCGGCGATCTCGACCCGCAGCGCCTTCCTGGCGAGTTCGGTCGCCAGCGCGCTGGCGCCGGCGCGCTGCTTGTTGAAGCCTTCGCTCTTGTAGCCCTCGATGTAGCTGCTGCCGACGACGAGATCGGCCTGGTCGCTTGCGAGCAGCAACAGCATCTTCGGCAGTTGCGTTTCATCGTGCTGGAGGTCGGCATCGATCACGGCCACATAGGGCGCGCTGGAGGCCAGGATGCCCTCGATGCAAGCGCCCGACAGGCCACGGCGGCCGATGCGGCGGACGCAGCGCACGCGGTTGTCGCGCTGCGCCAGCGCGCGCACGACGTCCCAAGTGCCGTCGGGCGAATTATCGTCGACGAACACGACTTCCCAGGCGACGTTGGCGAGCGTCGCCTCCAGCCGCCGGTACAGCACCGTGACGTTGTCGCGCTCGTTGAACGTCGGGACGATGACCGACAGTTCCGGCGCCTCTTGAGCCTGCGGGGGAGTGCCGGAGCCCGGTCTGATCGCTTCATTCATGACGGCAGCGTATATCCGCCGCGTCCTGCGCTGCCAAGACGTTGCGCTGCCAAGATCTACCGAGCTGGGGGTCTGTGGGGAAAGGCCCAAAAAGGGCCCAAAAATGCCAACGACCCCGGAACGGCGGACCGCGCGTACATCCGGCGCAAGCCCAAGCTATTCCAAGGTCGTTCCAGCGCCGGAGGTTTCACTCAACGTCGCCGTTAGAAGCTAAATAGGTACGGCAAAACCGCTTCGCAAGGGGGCATAGCGGCTCTTTTTCAGACCCTTGCTAGTTCGGGACTTCCTTGATCACCGGCCCACGCGGCACGGGGGCGGCCGGGACAGCGGGCGCTGCGGCCGGAGCCGGCTCGGCCTTTGCCGGCCTGGGCGGCTTGCCGTACTGGCCGATCGGCCCCAATACGACGGCGACCGCAAGCACGACCGCCGCGACGATCGCGCCCAGAATGCCACCCACCGACTCAGACGACATGGAAGCCCATCCCTGTTCCAGATCCCTCCAGTGATACCATGGATGCGCGCGGAGCTGGAAGAGCCCCCGCGAAGGGGCGAGTAGCGAATGGCTCGCCGCTAATGAGGAGCGCCGGCTTACGTGCCCTCTTCGCGATTGGCCATTCGCCACTGCCCTACTTTGCGGGCGGCCTGTGCTTGACGAAGGCCGTCACGATGTCCTTCTGCGCCGACTCGACCGCCCTGTTCGCGGTGGCGAGATGGGCGCCGGCATCGATGTTCGGATATTGCGTGGTGAGATAGTCGAGCAACGCCACCCGGTAATATTGCCGCTCCGACGGACAGGCGCCCGCGACCGAGCGGCCGAAATCCTGTTCCGACATTCCCTGATTGGAGTCGCGCGAATATTCCCGCGCCAGGCAATGCCAGTAATCGTCGCGGCCCTGCAGGGCGAGCTTCTGCGCACCCTTGGCATCGTCATCATCGTCGGCCATGGCACCAAACGTCATGGCAGCAGATGTCATCATGACGAGCGCCGCTCCCACCATCAGCATCCGCATTCTTGTTCTCCTTTTGCGCGGGTCCCGTTGCGACCTTAGACGGGACGGCGCAACTGGCCAATCACATCTGGTTTGATTAGGATGAGGTCCCTCCCCGTCGATGCGAGACCCTCCCGTGGCCAAAGCAAAAACCGCGTCCAAAAAATCCGGCAACATTTTCATCGGCGTGGGCGGCTGGACCTTCGAGCCCTGGCGCGGCGTGTTCTACCCGGAGAAGCTCACGCAGGCCAAGGAGCTGTCCTACGCCGCCTCGAAGCTGACCTCGATCGAGATCAACGGCACCTATTACGGCTCGCAGAAGCCGGAAAGCTTTCGCAAATGGGCCGGCGAAGTGCCCGATGGTTTCGTGTTCTCGGTGAAGGGACCCCGCTTCGCCACCAACCGCCGCGTGCTCGCCGAGGCCGGCGATTCCATCAAGCGGTTCTATGATTCCGGCGTGCTGGAACTCGGCGACCATCTCGGACCGGTGCTGTGGCAGTTCGCGCCGACGAAAAAGTTCGACGGCGCCGATTTCGGCAAATTCCTCGAGCTGTTGCCGCGCAAGCTCGAGGGGCACGCGCTGCGCCATGTCGTCGAGGTCCGCCACGACAGCTTTTGCGCGCCGGACTTCGTCGCGCTGATCCGCGAGTTCGAGACGCCCGTCGTGTTCGCCGAGCACGGCAAATATCCGGCTATCGCCGACGTCGCCGGCGATTTCGTCTATGCACGGCTCCAGAAGGGCAATGACGAGATCAAGACCTGCTATCCGCCGAAGCAGCTCGATGCCTGGGCCAAGCGCCTTCAGGACTGGGCCGAGGGGAGTGAACCCGACGATTTGCCGAAGGTCGACAAGGCCAAGCCGAAGAAGGAGCCGCGCGACGTGTTCGCCTATGTCATCCACGAGGGCAAGGTGCGCGCACCGGCCGGCGCCATGGAACTGATCGCGCGGGTGAGCTGAGGATGGTTCATGGCAAAGGCGAAAAAGCTCTTCACCATCGGTTATGAACAAACGCCGCCCAAGGCGGTGCTCGACGAGCTGGAAGAGGCCGGCGTCAAGCTCGTGGTCGACGTGCGCGCCGTGACCTCTTCACGCCGGCCCGGCTTTTCGAAGAAGCAGCTTGCCGCGGGCCTCGATGAGCGCGGCATCGCCTATGTCCATCTCGCCGCGCTCGGCACGCCGAAGGAAGGCCGCCTCGCCGCGCGCAGCGGCCAATACGATGTGCTGGAGAAGATCTATTCAAAGCACCTGAAGACGCCGCAGGCCCGGGAAGAGATGGACGAGCTCTCGGCGCTGGTGATGAAGGCCGGCCCGGTCTGCCTGCTCTGCTACGAGCGCGATCACACCCATTGCCACCGCCAGATGATCGCGGAGATCATCGAGGAGCGTGATGGCGTGGCGGTGAGGAATCTGGCGGGGCGACAGGTGTAACGGCCTACGGGCGGGGAGCACGACTTTAACCGTAGCCGTCATCCTGAGGTGGCCGCTTCTTCAGCGGCCCTCGAAGGACGACGGCGTGCCCCGATGTAGCATCTCGGCCGTGCATCCTTCGAGGCTCGCAAGGGCTCGCACCTCAGGATGACGGATCTGGCGCGAGCTCGTCTTGGCGCGTGGAGAGAGTTCACCCCTCACCCGCCAACTCGAACGTCCCCTCCATCATGTGCACGCAATGGCCGCCGACATAGGCATTGAGAAGGGCGCCGCCCTCCTTTTCCACTGTCGTCCGCAGGATGCTCGGCCGGCCCATGTCAAAACCCTGGCCGATGGTGAGCTTCAGCTCGCCGTCGCGGAGTGGATCGAGCGTGGCGAGCAGCGCGGCGGCGGCGACCGTTGCGCTGCCGGTGGCCGGATCCTCGGCGAAACCGCTGGCACCGCGCATGAACATCCGTGCCTGGAGGTCGCAAGGCGCCTGCGCCGCCGCGATATCGCGCGTGTAGAAATAGATCGAGAACGCGCCGTCGCGCGGCAGTGTCCGGCCGAACGCCGCAGCATCGGGCGCCGCCCGCCGCAGCGCGTCGCGCGAATGCAATTCCGCGACGACGAACGGCGTGCCGACGCCGACGACCTCCGGCACATGACGATCGGTCCTGATGTCGTCCGCGGTCAAAGACAGGCACGCGGCGACCTCGGCGGCGGACAGCTTTGCAAGTCGCGCCAGCGGCTGCGGCGCGGTCAGCTCGGCGCCGACGACCTTGCCCTGCTCCCGCCAGATCTCGACCGGCACGATCCCGGCTTTCTCTTCGAACAACATCCGCGGCCAGGGCTCATTGCTGCGCCGGGCCAGCACGAAAGCGGTGCCGACATTGGGATGACCCGCGAAGGGAAGCTCCCTCACCGGCGTGAAGATGCGGACCTCCGCGTCGTGGCCGGGGTTGCGCGGCGGCAGCACGAAGGTCGTCTCGGAATAGTTGAACTCAGTCGCGATCGCCTGCATCTGCTGCGTCGTGAGCCCGCCGGCATCCAGCACCACGGCGAGCTGGTTGCCGCCGAAGGCGCGGTCGGTGAACACGTCGACGGTGATGTAGCGGCGCTGCATCTTCACTTCCTCATGAAACTCGCGGCCTCAACCGGCCGCATCGCCGGCAGTCTACAAGCCGGCGACATCGCTCGTCATGCCCCAAAATTCGGAGCATTCGGAGCAATCGCGCGAGGAGATCAGAAGGGAGAATCAGAAGCGGAACAGCTGATGCGGCGATGCGAGCACCTGGGCGCGCTCGCTGTCATCGACGATCAGCGCATCGAGAAACTGCCGGTTTTTCGCGTAAGCCTGCGACGCCTCGAACTGCGTGTGCGGCCAGTCGCTGCCCCACAGCAGGCGGTCGAGGCCGTAAGCCTTGCGCAGCAGCGGATAGGCCTCCTTCGCAAAACTCTCGCCGCTCGCGCCGTTGCGGTACGGCGCCGAGATCTTGACCCAGACATTTCGCGTCGCGCCAAGCTTCAGCACCGGCTCGAAGCCGGGATCGGCGACGCCGAGTTTCGGATCCGGCAACGCATAGTGATCGAGCACGACGGTGACGCCATGATCGAGCAGCTGCGGCGCCAGCAGTGCGAGGTCGGACGCGTTGCGCTGGAGCTCGACTTGCCAGCCCATCGATTTCACGTTTCCGAGCAGCGCCTTCCATTCGCCGGCAGCGAGATCGGGCAAGGGCTGACCGACCAGATTGAGGCGCATGCCGACGACGCCGGCGCGATCGAGCGCGCGCAGTTCATCCGCGGTCACGGAAGGATCGACCACCGCGATGCCACGCAGGCGTCCGCCGGAAGTCTTCAGGCTCTCGACCAGATAGGAATTGTCGGTGCCGAGAAAGCTCGGCTGCACCAGCACGCCATTGCTCATGCCATTGCGGTCGAGCTGCTCCAGATAGAGCGCCAGCGGCGCATCGTAATCTGGGGCATAGCGCCGGCCGGGCGCGAGCTTGAGGCCGCGGTGGAAGACATGGGCATGGGTATCGATTGTCGGCAAGCTCGTCTCACTCTTCGCTCGGCTCGCGACGGCCGTGGCCGACACGAGGGATACAAGGCCTGTGCCGAATTGGCGGCGCGTCAGGCCACGCTCGCGGGATATCATGGTGACTGCTCCCCATCCGGCGTCAGGCGCGCGTCGCCGCGGCTTGTTCGAAAACCTTGCCGCGGGTTTCGGGCAGCAGCACCACCGCGATCAGCACCAGCGAATAGGCGAAGGCCGCATCGATGCCGATCGCCGGTCCGAGCCCGATATGGTCGCTGAGATAGCCCACGAGGAAGGGGAACGCGGCGGAGACGATGCGGCCGAAATTGTAGCAGAAGCCGACACCGGTGCCGCGCACGCCGGCCGGATAGAGCTCGCTGAACAGCGCCGCCATGCTGGCGGGAATGCCGGCCGAGAAGAAGCCGAGCGGAAAGCCGAGCACCAGCATCTCGCCGTTGGTCAGCGGCGCGAAGATGTAGATCAGCACGGTGACGATGCAGGCGCTGGCGAAGAAGGTGACATTGGCCCTGCGGCCGATGCGGTCGCTGATGATGCCGCTCGCGATGCAGCCGCAGAAGAAGGCAACGATGATGACTGCGAGATAGCCGCTGGAGCTCAGCACCGACAGATGCCGCACTTCGCGCAAGTATGTCGGCAGGAACGTGGTCAGGGCCGCGTAACCGCCGTGGGCGCCGATGCCAAACAGGCCTCCGATCAGCGTCGAGCGCAGCACGTCGCGATGGAAGATGCCCGAGAGCGTGGCGAAGAATGGCGTCTTGTCGGCTGCGACCGCGCGCGGCGGCTCCTTCAAGCCGCGGCGGATGAAGATGATGAGGAGCGCGGGCAACAGCCCCAGCGCAAACAGCAGCCGCCAGGCGATGTCGGCGGGTGCATAAGTGAACACGATGGCCGAGAGCAGCACAGCTGCGCCCCACCCCACGGCCCAGGCGCTCTGCACCGAGCCCAGCGCCTTGCCGCGATGCTCGGGGCGAATGATCTCGGCCATCAGCACCGCGCCGCAAGCCCATTCGGCGCCGAAGCCGAGGCCCTGGATCGCCTTCAGGATCAGAAGCTGGGTGAAGGTCATCGCGAACGCGCAGGCGAAGGTCGCGAGCGCAAAGGTCGCAACGGTAATCTGAAGTGCCTTGACGCGACCAAAACGGTCGCCGAGTGCGCCGCCGAGCCAGCCGCCGAACGCGCCGAAGAACAGCGTGACCGAGCCAAGCAGGCCAGCGTCGGCCTTGCTGATGCCGAACGCCGCGATCAGCGCGGGGATGGCGAGGCCGAACATCTGCACGTCGAGCGCATCCAGCGCCCAGCCGCCAAAGCTTGCCCAAAACGTCCGCTTCTCAAGCGGCGAGCATTCGCTGTACCAGTTCGACATTGTTTCCCCCTGAATTCTTTGTTGTTTGATGTTTGGTGCTGGAAGCCGCCGCTCTCAGCGGATCTCGGCGTGGTAGCGGAACCGGTCGGCTGGCCCCCGCGACCTGCGCCATTCAATCGGCTGCCGCTCCAGATCGAGCGCGAGGCGCTCGATCACGATCAATGGTGCGTGCGCTTCGAGGCGCAGCAGGCGCGCCTGCATCTCGTTGGCGGTTTCGACCGTCAGAATTTCCTCGGCCGACACCACCACCTCCCCGCAGCGCTCCTCGTAGAGCGGATAAAGCAGGTCGCCGAATTCGGCGGTGTCGATCTCCAGGATCGGCGCGAAGCGCGATTGCTGGAGCCAGATTTCTTCGGCGAGCAGCGGTACATCGTCGATCAGGCGCAGACGCGACAGGCTGATCACGGGCTCGCCGACAGGGATGCGCAGCGCCGACGCAACGGCCGAATTCGCCGGAACGCTCTTGCGCCGGATGATGCGGCTCTTCGGCACGCGCCGCTCGCCGCTCTCGGACTGGAAGCGGAAGAAGCGGAATAGCGAGGAGTTGAAGCGCGCCCGCCGCACGAAGGTGCCGCGGCCCTGCTGGCGCTCCAGCACGGCATCCGCAACGAGCTGATCGATCGCTTTGCGCACGGTGCCGATGGCGACGCCGTAATGCGCCGCAAGCTCGGCCTCCGACGGGATCGGCTCGCCCGGCCGCCATTCATTGCGGTTGATCCGCACGGCGAGGTCGTCGCGCAGGCGCTGGTAGCGTGGCAGGCGGTCGTCGTGCGGGGCCGCATTCATATAGTCATATAGATGACTAGATGAGATAGGAGTCAAGAACTACCATAGTACCGCAATCGAGAAACCGGCGATGCCCGCGGGGGACGCGAGGTCGGGCCGGTGGACGTTGCCAACCCGACCTTGCCTTGCGCGTTAATTCGCTGCCCTCGGCGTGCAGGGCGGCTGCTTGTAGGGCGCTGAGGCAAACGCGCCCTGTGCCGGAGCCCTCACGCAATCCGCAGCCGCCAGAGGCGAGGCGCGCCGCGGGGCGACGTCGCGAGCGGCTGCGGCCTGGGTTTGATAGACGGCGGCGGCGATCAGGGCGGCCGAGACAAGGGTCAATCGGGTCATGGGTTCTCTCCGCGTGGCAAACGGAAGCCGAGAGGTTTCGGCGTCCTGACAACATGAGCGGAAATCGCCGTGAGATATTTCATCACGCGCCTTCAACGAAACGCGAGCACCCTCACCCCAGTTGAAACACCGCCACCTTGTGCTCGTAGCCGCGAACCGCGACCTCGCCGAGCGCGACGGCGTCCTCACCGTCGTCGCCGAGCGCCTCGCGGACGGACGCGGAGATCAGGAGGTGCGAGCCGAACTCCTTGTTGAGTGCCTCCAGCCGCGAGGCGAAATTCACGGTGTCGCCGATCACCGTGTACTCCTTGCGCCGGGGCGAGCCGATATTGCCGGCAACGACCTCGCCGAAATGGATGCCGATGCCGATCCGCAGCGGCCAGCTCGTTTGCGCGTTGATGCGGTCCATCGCGGCCAGCATCTCGCGGCCTGCGGCAACCGCGCGGTGCGCGGCGTCGGAGGCCTCCAGCGGCGCGCCGAACAGGGCGAGGAAGCCATCGCCCAAAAACTTGTTCACGATGCCGCCCTGACGATCGAGGATGTCGACCAGCACGGCGAACGCACCGTCGAGCCGGTCAACCACCTCCTGCGGAGTGCGCAACCGCGCGCTGGCGGTGAAGCCGCGGAAATCGACGAACATCACCGCGACGCGGCGAAGGTCGCCGCCCGCGCTGGGCCCCGCCGCCATCAGCCGTTCCACCACCTGCGGCGAGACGTGCTGGCCGAACAGGTTGGTGACGCGATCACGCGCGGTGGCGGCCGCGATGCTCGCGGCAAATTGCCGCCGCAGCCGCGCGCCGACGGAGCCGGCGAGCACGCCGCAGATCAGGATGATGGTGCTGCGCACAGCGTGAAAGTAGATCAGCGGTTCGCCAGCGTCGCTGGCCGAATTGTAGTACAGCGCGACGGCCAGGAGTTCGGCCGCGGCCACAAATCCCGTGAAGGTGGACAGCCAGAAATCGAGCCGCAGCGTCGAAAGAATGATGAAGATGAAATAGGCCAGTGGCAGCACGAAACCGAGCGCGGGCCCGGCGCCCATGCTGCGAATCTGCAGAATCAGGATGATCGTCGGCAGCGACGTTTCGATGAGAGCGCCGATATAGCGCCTGATCACCGGCAGGTCGCGATCGAGCTTGAGGTTTCGCCTGATCTGGCTGTGGACCCAGACCTCGAAGAGGATGAAGCCCCCCAAGAGCATGTATTCGCGGACCAAGCCCTCCGTCCCGCGCCAGACCCGGTTCACGATGGCAGGGTCGATCAGGTAGGTTGCGGTGAGGAACAGGATCATGACGCAGCCCGTCGTGATCAGCGCCCTCACCCGCAACAGCTCGGTCCGCAGCACTTCTCGCGTCAGCTCGCGCTCGAACTCCTCCGACATCACGGCATGTTGCCGGGTCTTCCTGCTGGCAAACCTGACCATTTCTCCCCTCGATTCCGGGGCATTGTGCCTCAATCCAGCGTACGGCGGAAGCGCGTCACCGCGATGGTCATGGCGACCAGCATCAGGATCGCCAGCGCCAGCGCGTCGAAGTGCAAATTCTGCATGGTCGCGCCCTTCAGCATGATGGCGCGGACGATCCGCAAGTAGTGGGTCAGCGGCAGGCATTCACCGAGATATTGCGCCCAGACCGGCATGCCGGCGAACGGGAACATGAATCCGGAGAGCAGAATGCTCGGCAGGAAGAACATCATGGCCATCTGCATGGCCTGGAGCTGGTTCTGCACCACCGTCGAGATGGTGTAGCCAATCGACAGATTGGTAGCGATGAACAAGGTCGACAGCAGCGCGAGCAGGAACAGATTGCCGAGCAAGGGTACGCCGAACAAGCCGACACCGATGCCGATGATGAGGAAGGCCTGAAGGAAGCCAACCAGCACATAAGGAACGATCTTGCCGAACATCACCTCGACCGGCTTGATCGGCATCGACAGCAGGCTCTCCATGGTACCGCGCTCGACCTCGCGGGTGACCGAGAGCGCGGTGAAGATCAGCATGGTCATGGTGAGGATGGTGCCGACGAGGCCCGGCACGATATTGAGGCTGGACGACGCGGCCGGATTGTAGCGTGCATGCGCGCGGATCTCGAACGGCATCTCGGGCGGATTGCCGATATAGAGATCGTGCGCAAGCGCGGTCTGCACGACCATGCCGAGCGAGCCGAGCGCAGCGGCGGCCGCCACCGGATCGGTGGCGTCGGCCGCAACCAGCAGCGCCGGCCTGTCGCCGCGCCGCACCGCCCGCTCGAAGCCGCGCGGGATCTCGACGCCGAACAGCACCTTGCCTGATTTCAGGAGGTTGTCGAAATCGTCGACGTCGTGCACCTCGTAGATGAAGCGGAAATAGGCGGTGTTCTCCAGCGCCTTCAACACCGAGCGGGCAAGATCCGAGTCCTCCTGGAGCAGCACCGCGCTCGGCAGATTGTGCGGCGTGGTGTTGATGGCATAGCCGAACAGCAGAAGCTGCATCACCGGCAGCATCACGATCATCGCGAACGACACACGGTCGCGCTTGAGTTGGATGAACTCCTTGACCAGCATCGCATAGGAGCGCTTCCAGAAGCCGAAGCGCTCGCGGATCTCGTGCGCGGGTGCGGGATGATCGGCGGCGCTCATTGGAAATTGTCCCTGGAACGGCTCATCAATTCGATGAACACATCTTCGAGCGAGGGCGATGATTTGTGCCAGTGCAGGCCGCTCTTCTCGCGCCACGGCGCGATGCTGGCCTCGAGCGCGGCGACGTCGCGCCCGGAAACGTGCAGCGAAGTGCCGAACGGTGCCACCATGTCCACGCCGGGCTTGCCGGTGAGCGCGGCCGTGAGCCCGTTGAGCTCCTCGCCCGTCACGGTGTAGGTCGTCAGGGCGGACTTCGCGATCACCTCCTCCACCGTGCCGTGCGCCAGCAGATGGCCGTAGGCGATGTAGGCGATCTCGTGGCAGCGCTCGGCCTCGTCCATGTAGTGGGTCGAGACCAGGACGGTGAGGCCGTCGGCCGCGAGCGCATGGATCTCGTTCCAGAAATCGCGCCGCGCCTTGGGATCGACGCCGGCGGTGGGCTCGTCCAGCAGCAGCAGTTTCGGACTGGGCAGCGTGCAGGCCCCGAGCGCGAGCCGCTGCTTCCAGCCGCCGGAGAGCTCGCCCGCGAGTTGCTCCTCGCGCCCCAACAGCCCGAGCCGCTTGATCATGTCGCGCGCAGCGCCGCGTGGATCGGCGAGGCCATAGAGCCGCGCGACGAATTCGAGATTCTCGCGCACCGAGAGGTCCTGGTACAGGCTGAAACGCTGGGTCATGTAGCCGACCTGGCGCTTGATCTTTTCGGCATCGCGCCGGATGTCGTAGCCGAGGCAGGTGCCCTCGCCGCTGTCGGGCGTGAGCAGGCCGCAGAGGATGCGGATGGTGGTGGTCTTGCCCGAGCCGTTCGGCCCGAGGAAGCCGTAGATCGAGCCGCGCTTCACCTGCATCGACAGATCGTGCACGACCTCGCGGCCGCCAAACGATTTGGTCAGGCCCTTGACGTCGATCGCGATGCCGTTACCGCCGTTCATCGCTTGTCCGCCACCGGCGTTTTTGGATGGAGATAGACGTCGATCGGCTGTCCGACCCGCAGGGCATCGGGCCGCGAGGGCCGCGCCTGGATCAAATAGACCAGCTTGTTGCGCTCATCGAGGCTGTAGATGACAGGCGGAGTGTATTCGGCCGAGGTCGCGATGAAATAGATCTTTGCGGTGAGATCCGCCGCGCAATTGTCGCAAGAGATGCGCACCGTGTCGCCGATCGCAAGTTTCGGCAACTCGGTCTCGGGCACGAAGAAGCGCAGCTTCATATTGCCGGGCGGCATGATCGAGAGCACCGGCCGCTGCGCCGCCACCATTTCGCCCTCGCGGAAGTAGATCTGCTGGATGGTGCCGGCAACGGGCGCAAAGCCCCTGCGCCGCGCCATTCGCGTCTCCGACGTCGCGACCCGCGCTTCGGCGACACGCAAGGACGACACCGCGGAATCGAGATTGGCCTGCGTACCGGAGCCGGTCTTGTTCAGCGAGGCCGCGCGATCATAGGTCTGCTGCGCATTGGCCAGTGTCGCCTTGTTCTGGTTGAGGTCGGCAAGCTGGAGATCGTCGTCGACGGAATAGAGGGCATCGCCGACCTTCACCTCGTCGCCCTCGCGGACATTGAGCTTCGTCACCCGGCCCGCTTCGTCCGGGCTGACGAAGATCATGTCGGCCTCGACCCAACCCTGAAATCCGGGATCGCGCTTGTCCTTGCAACCGGCAAGCGTGGTTGCGAGCACCAGAACCGCAATCGAACAGAGGCGCGGCAGATATCCCTGTCGACCCCTCACCCTGAGGAGCCGCGAAGCGGCGTCTCGAAGGGCGAGGAGCCACAGCCGGGCCTGCATCCTTCGAGACGCGCGTTCCGCGCTCCTCAGGATGAGGTGAGAGATGGTTTGCGACGACCTCATGTCGTCCTCCGTTCGCCAAAAATCAGATCGAGATGGACGCGCAGCATGTCCTGGGCGTCGAGCGGCGCGTGCCGCGCAAACAGGCTCTGCCAGATCACCGCGATCATCGCGGGTGCGACCAGGATCTGCGGATAGCGCGCGAGGTTCTTCTCGCGGATCTCGCCGCGGGCAATGCCGAGCTCGATCAGCGCGCGCATGCCGGCGATCCCGCGCGAGACGACCTCGCGATAGTAGAAATCGGCGACGGACGGAAAGCGCGGCCCTTCCGCCACGATCAATCGCACGAGATCGCCGCGCCTTGTGCCGATGACCTCCTTGAGGAAGTTACCGGCAAAGGCCTCGACGAGATCGCGCACCGAGCCCGTCGGCGGCGGCAGCGCATTCAGCTTGGCCACGACCGGCACGATCACCGTGCGCACCAGCTCCTCGAACATCGATTCCTTGTCCTTGAAGTGCAGGTAGATCGTGCCCTTGGCCACGCCCGCCCGCTTGGCGATGTCGTCGAGCCGCGTCGCGGCAAAGCCGCGCGCAATGAACTCCTCCATCGCCGCTTCCACGATGGCCGACCGACGCTCGGCCGCACGCGTGGCACGGTTCGAAGCGGGCGCAGCGTCGGCGGGCGCACGGCCCTTCGCATCGGCGCGAGCTGCGGTTGGCGTGGCTGCTTTGCTTGGCTTCTTGGTCATTCTCCATTTATGACTGACCGGTCAGTCATAGTCAAGACAGCGATCCAGCCCTACGCAAACCAACAAATTAGCATTGACTAATGCATTAGCGTTTGCTAATTGAATGCTCATGATCGAAGCCGCTCCAAATCCCGTCACATCCGTGATGCGCGCCCTCGCCGATCCGACCCGTCGTGCCGTGTTCGAGCGCGTGTTCGAGAGCAAGGAGATCAGCGTCGCCGAGCTCACCCGCGGCAGCGGCGTGACGCAGGGCGCGATCTCGCAGCATTTGAAGTCGCTGAAGCAGGCCGGCCTCGTCGCCGAGCGCGCCGAGGGCCGCAACGTCTATTACCGCGCCGCGCCGCAAGGACTCGAGCCGCTGGTCACCTGGATGGACCATTACGGCGTGTTCTGGCGCGAGCGCTTCCAGAATCTGCGTGACCTCTTGAAGGAGATCGATCCGTGAGTGCAGCCGAGTTCAGAGCCGAAACAAAAGACATCGTCCAAGACATTGTTTTGGAGGAGGTCTTCCCTCACGCGCCCGAGACGATCTGGAAGACGTTGACCAGCGCCCAGTTGATCGCGCGCTGGCTGATGCCGCCGACCGGCTTCGAAGCCGTCGAAGGCAAGGCCTTCACCTTCCAGACAACGCCGGGCGGCAACTGGGACGGCGTCATCCATTGCCGCGTTCTCGAAGTGATACCGAACCGGCGCCTCGTCTATGCCTGGAAGGGCGGCGACGAACGCAACACCGGCTACGGCGCGCCGCTCGATACCGTCGTGACGTGGTCCCTCACCCCGGTCGAAGCCGGCACGCGGATCCGCCTGGTGCATGCGGGCTTCGTCATGCCGAGGAACGAGTCCGCCTACACGGTCATGAGCGGCGGCTGGAAGAAGGTCGTGCGTCAGCTCGACGAGATCAGTGGCGAGAAGTGAGTGGGAGATCTTTCGATGACCAAGCCTTTTACCGGCGGCTGCGCCTGCGGCGCGATCCGCTATTCGATTCTCGGTGAGCCGCTGTTCAGCAATCACTGCCAGTGCCGGGATTGCCAGCGCGAAAGCGGTAGCGGCCACGGCTCGTACATGACCTTCGCACGCGCCGGCGTCACGGTGACGGGCGAGGCGAAGCATTGGGACATGGTCGGCGACAGCGGCAACGTGAAGACGCGCGGTTTCTGCACGCAGTGCGGCTTGCCGGTCTACATGACCTTCGCCGCAATGCCCGACATCTTCACCATCCGCGCCGCAAGCCTCGACGAGCCCGCCCGCTACAAGCCGCAGGTGGTGACCTACGCAGCACGTGGACATGGCTGGGACCACCTCGATCCGGACCTGCCGAAATTCGAGACCATGCCGCCAGCGTGAGGCACTAGAGCCACTTCCGTTCCGATGGAAGTTCCGATGGAATCGGAACGGGGCTCTAGATTCTTGTCTTGACGCGTTTTCCTTACGCGAACCGGTATCCACTTCGCTCGAAAACGCTCTAGCCAAAGTCGAGCACCATGCGGCCGTCGATCTTGCCGGCCTTCATCCGGTCGAAGACGTTATTGATCTCCGCGAGCGGCACCTTGGCTACTTCGGCCTTGACCTTGCCGTCCGCGGCGAATGCGATGGCTTCGTCGAGATCCCTGCGGGTGCCGACGATGGAGCCACGCACGGTGATACGCTTGAGCACGACATCGAAGATCGGCGTCGGGAATTCGCCCGGCGGCAGGCCGACCAAGCTGACGGTGCCCTTGCGACGCACCATCTTCAGCGCCTGCGCGAACGCCGAGGTCGAGACCGCCGTCACCAGCACACCGTGGGCCCCGCCCCCGGTTGCTGCCACAACCTTGTCCACCGCATCGGCCTCCAGCGCGTTGACCGCGAGATCGGCGCCGGTCTCGCGTGCGAGCTTGAGCTTGTCCTCGGCGATGTCGACGGCCGCGACCTTGAACCCCATCGCCTTGGCGTACTGGATCGCGACATGGCCGAGCCCGCCGACGCCGGAGATCGCGACCCACTCGCCGGGCCGAGCGTCGGTCTCCTTCAATCCCTTGTAGGTGGTGACGCCGGCACACAGGATCGGCGCGACGGCGGCGAAATCGATCGTTGCCGGGAGCTTTGCGGCGAAGGCGGCCGAGGCGATGACATATTCGGCAAAGCCGCCGTTCACGCTGTAGCCGGTGTTGTGCTGGTGCTCGCACAGCGTTTCCCAGCCGGTCTCGCAATATTCGCAAGCCATGCACGCGTCGTGCAGCCAGGCGACGCCGACGGCATCGCCGACCTTCAGATTTTTCACACCTGGCCCGAGTGCAGCGACGGTTCCCGCCACCTCATGCCCGGGAATGAAGGGCGGAACCGGCTTCACCGGCCAGTCGCCGGAAGCTGCGTGCAGATCGGTGTGGCAGACGCCGCACGCTTTCACCTTGACCAAAACCTCGCCGAGACCGGGCTGCGGCACCGGCACGTCCTCGATCACCAGCGGCTTGCCGAATTGTTTGACGATGGCGGCTTTCATGGTCGGCATGTGTCTGCTCCATTGCAATACAGAGGGCAGACTAGCGATGCCGGGCGGCGCACCCTTGATTGGAGTCAAAGAACGCAAGTTTATCCGTCGCAGGAACCATCACGACACCGCGAAGACGAGGCTGCTTGAAGTACCGCTAGCTATGGAACTTCAGACTGTCGACGATCTTGTCGATCACCTTGCGCTCGGCGCGCATCGCGATGCCGACGAGATTGAGATCGGTGCGCTCAACCGCCCTCACCGCTTCGCGGTTGGCGGCATCGCGCGTGGTCTTGAACATGTCCTCGGTGTAAAGGGCCGCCGTCACATTGCGCGAGAGCGCACGGTCGAGCGCGCGTGACAGCGCGGCACCATCGGCACCGTAGATCAGGATCGGCTGGCCGATCAGCGCGTGGTACTTCGTGCCCGAACCGTCCTCATAGGGCTCGCCGATACAGTCCGGAAAGGCCGCGGCAATTCCGCTGGTGAGAAACGACGCGACGTTGAGCTTCTGCCAGGCCTGAAGATCGGTACGGATCACGACCGCGATCTTGGTGTCGAGCTGCATGCATACCTCGAACTGTCATTCCGGGGCGCGCCGAAGGCGCGAGCCCGGAATCCATCGGGCCACAGAGTCGGTGGACGAATGGATTCCCGGTTCGATGCTACGCATCGCCCCGGAATGACAGCAAGAGAAATTCAACCCTTGGCGTCGCAGGCCCAGGCGCGGATCACGCATTCCTTGCCGCCGTATTTGTAGCATTCGCGCGTGGCGGCGTTGAGCGAGGCCGATATCTTCGGCTTGACGGCATAGCCATACGCGCCGCACGGGTTGGCCATATCGACCGACATCGCCGCGCAGGCACGCTTCATGGTCACGGTCGTGCAGTCGCCCTTGCACTGCTTCTGTGCCGCTGCACGGGCCTCGCGCTCGGCGCCGTAATCGAAGGCTTGGCCATAGGCGCCGCACTTGCCGACCGCAAACGCACCGGCAGCATGCGCATCCGTGATATAGCGAGCGCCGGCGACACAAACCGACAGCGCAAAGAAAAACATCGCGCAACGGCGCGCGACGACATTCGAAGCCATGGAAAAACCCCTCCCCCCAAGGCAGGTGGAGAGGACTCTAGGCGGTGGACGTTTCCAGATGGTGAACGAGGGGTGAAATCGAACGAATGAGAGTGCCGTAGGATGGGCAAAGGCGCAAAGCGCCGTGCCCACCATCCATCCACACCATCATTCAAAATTGGTGGGCACGCTTCCGCCTTCGCTCTACGAGCTACGGAAAAGTCGCTTTGCCCACCCTACGGCACTATCCCCGCCGTGCCGCTTCCAGCGCCTGCGGCGTGTCGATGTCGAGGAAGGCGCTCTCGCCATCCACGGGCACTTCGGCCACCGCTTCGGTGTGCTTGGCGATCAGATGGCGCGCGCCGACGTCGCCGTCGAGCGTCATCAATTCCCTAAAGAAGCGGCGCGACCACAGCACGGGATTGCCCCGGCGCCCGTCACTGACGGGCACGACGATGAGGTTGCCGCGGTCCGGCGCAAAGCCGTCGATGAGACGGTCGATCAGGCCGGCATCGATCAGTGGCATGTCGCCCAAACAGACCACGGCGCCGTCGCAAGCCTCAGGCACGGCCGCGATGCCGGCCTTGACCGAGCTCGCGATGCCGCCGGCGAAATCCGGATTGCGGACGAACTTCACCTTCAAGCCTTGCAGCGCCTGCTCGACCAGCTCGGTCTGATGGCCGGTGACGACGATCACCTCGGAGGCCTTGGAGGCCAGCGCCTGCTCGGTCGCGATCCGCACCAGCTTCTTGCCGTCGAGCTCGGCGAGCAGCTTGTTCGGTCCGCCCATCCGGGTCGAGCGGCCAGCCGCGAGCACGATGGCCGCGACCTGGCTGTTGCCCTCAATCGCGGGTTCTGCGCGCGGCTGCGGCCGCGTGACGATCTCCATCAGGAGGCCGCCGACGCCCATGCCCATCAACTCGGAACGCGTCACCTTGATGCCGGCGAGCAGCCGCATCAGCACCCAGTCAAAACCGTTCTCGACCGGCGAGCGTGCGCAGCCCGGCGCGCCCAGCACCGGCACCCCGCCGGCCCGCGCGATCAGCAGCAAATTGCCGGGATCGACCGGCATACCGAAATGCTCGATCTCGCCGCCGATCCCGGTGACGGCCGCCGGAATCACGTCGCGGCGGTCGGCGATCGCGGACGCCCCGAACACGATCACGAGCTCGGCGCCAAGCCCGAGCAATTCCTTGATCGCGGCCGACAGCGCCCGTTCCTCATGTTGCACGCGCCGCTCGGCAATGATGCTGGCGCCAGCCGGCGCGAGCCGCTCGGCGGTGACGCGCAGCGTCTTGTCGATCACCTTCGACGAGAGGCCCGGCAGCAGCGTCGAGACCACGCCGACGCGCTTGATGACGTAGGGCGCGATCTTCAGCACGTCCCTGCCCGCCGCCTTCACCGCGGCATCGCGCAAATTGCCTTCGACGCCGAACGGGATGATCTTGACGGTGCCGACCATCTCGCCCTCGACCACCGGCTTGTAGGCGGAGAGCGTCGCAAAGGTGATGGCCTCGTCGATATTGTTGATGCGGTCGACCGCGGCGCGGTCGATCACCAGCACGCCCGGGCTTGCGGCGAACAAATTGGCGCGGCCGGTGAAGGCGCGCTCGACATGAATGCCCTCGCCGCCGACGGCCAGCGCGATGCTGGCGGCGGCGACATCCTCGGAGACGTCGCCCTCCTCCATGCGCACCACCACGACGTCCTTGATGCCAGCGCGCTCCAGCGCCTCGACCTCGGCCGGGCCGATCGTCGTGCCTTTCTTCAGCACCAGCGGACCCTGGCGCAGGGTGTGGACGGTCACCCCGCCGATCGCATCCTTGGGGCTCGCCGGTCCGAATTTCATGCCGCTTCTTCTTTTTCTTTTGGAGGCAGGCGCAGCACCGCCGTGATCTCGGCCATGATCGACACCGCGATCTCGGACGGCGAGACAGCGCCGATCGCCAGCCCGATGGGGGCGTGGATGCGCGCGATGTCGCTGTCCTTGGCGCCCTGCGCGCGCAGCCGGTCGCCGCGCTTGGCATGCGTCTTCCGTGAGCCGAGCGCGCCGATATAGAAGCAGTTGCGCTCAAAGGCGTGCAGCAGCGCGGGATCGTCGATCTTCGGATCGTGCGTCACCGCGACGAAAGCCGTGTAGGCATCGACATCGAGCGGCGGCAGCGCCGTGTCGGGCCATTCGGCGACCAGGGGAATGTCAGGGAAGCGCTCCGCGCTCGCAAACGCCGTGCGGGGATCGACCACGGTGACGTCGTAGCCGAGCGAGCGCGCCAGCGGCGCCAAGGCCTGGCTGATATGGACTGCGCCAACGATGACGAGCTTTGCGGTCGGCGCATAGACGTTGAGGAACAGCTTTTTGCCGCCGGCTTCGACACTGGCGCTCTTGCCCATGCGAAGCTGCTTGTCCAGCTCAGTGCGCAGCGGGTCGTTTGCAAAATCCGCAGCTTTCACCAGGCGCTGCTCGCCGCTCTCGGTGTCGGTCACCAAAATCGCCGGCCGGCGCGCGGCGCGCTCGGCATTGAGTTCGTGCAGGATTGCGAGCTTCACGGCTAGCCGACCTTCTCGACGAAGACGCGGATGGTGCCGCCGCAGGACAGCCCGACATTCCAGGCCGTCTCATCGGCAACGCCGAACTCCAGCATCCTGGGCTTGCCGCTCTGGATCACGTCCATAGCCTCGGTGACCACGGCGCCCTCGACGCAGCCGCCGGAGACCGACCCCAGAAACGTGCCCTCATCGTTGATGACGAGGCTCGAACCCGCCGGGCGCGGCGCCGAGCCCCAGGTCTCGACAACAGTGGCCAGCGCGACGCCCCGGCCGGCCTTCTGCCAATCCTCCGCCGCCTTCAGAATATCCTCGTCGCGATCGAGCATGGCTTAACCTCTCAAGCTGCGGAACGGATCAGGCTGCGGTGATGCGGCGGCAGCGGCCGGGAGAGCGTCGTGATCAGCTCCTGGATCGAACTCAAATTATGTACCGGGCGGAATTCGTCAACGTGCGGGAGCATCATTTTGATGCCCTGGGCCTTGGCCTCGAAGCCGCCGAACCGCAGAAGCGGGTTGAGCCAGATCAGCCGCCGGCAGGACCGGTGCAGCCGGTCCATCTCGAAGGCGAGCCTGGAATCGGCCTCCCGCTCCAGCCCGTCGGAGATCAGCAGCACGATGGCGCCCTGGCTCAGCACCCGCCGCGCCCACAATTTGTTGAAGTTGTGCAGCGAGGCCGAAATCCGGGTGCCGCCGGCCCAGTCCTCGACCGAGGCCGAGCAGCTCGCCAGCGCCTCATCAGGGTCGCGCTGGCGCAGCGCCCGGGTGACGTTGGTCAGCCGGGTGCCGAACAAGAACACCGAGACGCGCTTGCGGGCGTCGCCGATGGCGTGCAGGAAATGCAGGAACAGGCGGGTGTACTCGCTCATCGAGCCCGAGATATCGAGCAGCGCGACGATCGGCGCCGGCTTCTCGATGCGCCCGAGGCGATGGATGTCGATGATGTCACCGCCGGTGCGCAAGGACGCGCGCAGCGTGCGGCGCAAATCGAGACGAAGCCCGCGGGGATCCGGCCGGTGCCGGCGCGTCAGAAGCTCGGCCTGCGGCAACCGCATCCGCTCGACGGCGCGGAGTGCTTCGGTGATCTCAGCCGCGCTCATCTGCGCAAAATCCTTCTTCTGAAGGATCTCCTTGTCAGAGACCGACAGGCGCAAATCTTGCTCCTGGTGCTGCGGCGTCTCCGTCATCCGCGGCTGCGACATCGCCTCCTGCACGCGGCGGGAGCCGGCCTGCGGCTTCTTCTTGGCCTGCTCCGGCAACGGCACCGAATCCAGCATGTGCTTCCACTCTTCCGAGGCGCGGAAGAACAGGTTGAAGGCCTGCCTGAAGATCAGCGCATGCTCGTGGCGCTTGACGAAGATCGCCTCCAGCGTGGTGAAGACGTCGGCGCGGTTGCCGATGTCGATCACCTGGAGCGCGCTCATGGCATCGATGACGGCGCCCGGCCCGACCGGCATGCTGGCTGCACGCAACGCGCGGGCGAAGCCGACGATGTTGTCGGCGAACTGCTCGGTCTGGTCGGGCGCAAGGTGGTTGATGGCCATGGTCTCGTATCCATCCCCTCGTCATTCCGGGGCGCGCCACTTGGCGCGAGCCCGGAATCCATACTCCCGATCGTGGTTATGGATTCCGGGCTCGACGCTGCGCGTCGCCCCGGAATGACCGGAGTACTAGTGGCGCAAGATCAATTCTCGCTCGTCGCTTCCTTCAGCACCTTTTGCAGGGCGTCGCCCTGCATCCGGGTGATATCGTCCTGGTACTTGAGCAGCGCGCCCAGCGTGTCGCCAACCACTTGCGGGGTCAGCGAGCGGGCGTCGAGCTCCGACAGCGCGGTGGCCCAGTCGATGGTCTCGGCGACACCCGGCGACTTGTAGAAATCCTGGTTGCGCAGCGCCTGGACGAAACGCACGACCTGCTGCGACAGCTTGGCCGAGATGCCGGGCACGCGCGTCTTGACGATCGCGAGTTCGCGTTCGGCTTCGGGATAGTCGACCCAGTGATAGAGACAGCGCCGCTTCAGCGCATCGTGGATCTCGCGGGTGCGGTTGGAGGTGATGATGACGATCGGCGGATGCGGCGCCTTCACGGTGCCGAATTCGGGAATGGTCACCTGGAAGTCGCTGAGGATTTCGAGCAGGTATGCCTCGAACGCCTCGTCGGCGCGGTCGAGTTCGTCGATCAGCAGCACCGGCGGCCCGGCGACGTCGGGCTCCAGCGCCTGAAGCAACGGCCGCTTGATCATGTAGCGGTCGGCGAAGATGTCGGACGAGAGCTGATCGCGGTCGGTGTCGCCGGCGGCTTCCGCCATCCGGATCGCGATCATCTGCGCGGCGCTGTTCCACTCGTAGACGGCGGAGGAGACGTCGAGGCCCTCGTAGCACTGCAGGCGGATCAGCTTCCGCCCCAGCGCCGCCGAGAGCACCTTGGCGATCTCGGTCTTGCCGACGCCGGCTTCGCCCTCCAGGAACAGCGGCCGGCCCATACGCAGCGACAGATAGGTCACCGTCGCCAGCGACCGCTCCGCGAGATAACCGCGCGAAGTCAAGAGTTCGAGCATCGCATCGACCGATGCCGGCAGGGCCGTGAGAGTCATGAAAAAGCCAGTCTCGCTACGCCCTCACCGGGGACAAGTTTGGGCCGAGGCGTGAGGTTCACTCACTCCTTGGCGTTGGCGGCATCGAGGGCACGCCGCGTCAGCACCCCGATGAGATGCGCACGGTATTCGGCGCTGCCGTGGATGTCGCTGTTGAGGCCTTCCGCCGGCACCTCGATGCCATCGAGCGCCTTCGCGGCGAAGCGCTTCTTCAGGGCTTCCTCGAACGCGGTGACGCGGAACACGCCTTCGGAGCCGGCACCGGTGACGGCAACGCGCACGTCCGAAGGACGCCGCGCCACGAACACGCCGACCAGCGCATAACGCGAAGCCTGATTGCGGAACTTGATGTAGGCCGCCTTCTTCGGCAGCGGGAACATCACCTTGGTGATGATCTCGTCGGCTTCGAGCGCCGTCGTGAACAGGCCCTGGAAATACTCTTCCGCCTTGAGGCGGCGCTTGTTGGTGACGATGGTGGCGCCGAGCGCGAGCACCGCGGCCGGATAGTCCGCGGTCGGATCGTTGTTGGCGAGCGAGCCGCCGATCGTGCCCTTGTGGCGCACGGCCGGGTCGCCGATCTGGCTGGCAAGATTGGCCAGCGCTGGGATCGCCTCACCGACGATCGCGGAGCTTGCGACCTCGGCATGCCTGGCGGTGGCGCCGATCACGAGCGCGCGGCCCTTCATCTCGATCGTGTTGAGCCCCTCGATATGGGAGAGGTCGACCAGATGGGGCGGGCTCGCGAGACGCTGCTTCATGACGGGAATCAGCGTGTGGCCGCCGGCGATCACCTTGGCGTCCTCGTTCTTCACCAGGAGGTTGGCCGCCTGGCGAACGGTCCCAGGGCGATGGTATTTGAATTCGTACATCTGAATGTCCTGATCGCAGAATGCGCGCGCGGTTAGGCGAGATCGGATTTCGCCATCGCCTTGGCGCCGGCGGAGATCGAAGCGACGATGTTCTGGTAGCCGGTGCAACGGCAGAGATTGCCTTCCAGCTCCTCGCGGATGGTGTGGTCGTCGAGCTCGTGGCCCTTGCGATGGACGATGTCGATCGCGGTCATGATCATGCCCGGCGTGCAGAAGCCGCACTGCAGGCCATGGTGCTCGCGGAAGGCCTCCTGCATCGGATGCAGCGGAGCGCCGTCGGCGGCCAGTCCCTCGATCGTCTTGACCTCGTGGCCGTCGGCCATCACGGCCAGCGTGGTGCAGGACTTCACGGCCTTGCCGTCGAGATGCACGACACAGGCGCCGCACTGCGAGGTGTCGCAGCCGACATGGGTGCCGGTCAGGCGCAGATTCTCGCGCAGGAACTGCACCAGAAGCGTGCGGGGATCGACGTTGGCCGTGACAGGATTGCCGTTCACGATGAGGGAGATTTTTGCCATAAGCACTCTCTATCAGCGCCCCGACGGGTCCCGTCGAAGCGGTTCTTATAATTATTCCAACCCATCATATGGGCCATTATGCCCCGGGGCAACATCGCCCCGGACGCAAGGCGCCATGCCGAAAGGCGATAGCCTTCAGCCCTGTACCGCTAGCCCTGTACCGCTTTGGCGAAGTTCGCGAAAAATTCGTCGGCCAGCTTCTTGGCGGCGCCGTTGATGAGGCGCTGGCCGAGCTGCGCCAACTTGCCGCCGATCTGCGCCTCGACCTCGTAGGCGAGCAGCGTACCGCCGTCCTTCTCCGCGAGCTTGACCACGGCGCCGCCCTTGGCGAAGCCGGCCACCCCACCCTCGCCTTCGCCAGAGATCTTGTAGCCGTTCGGCGGGTCGAGATCACTCAGTGTCACCTTGCCCTTGAAGCGCGCCGACACCGGCCCGACCTTCATTTTCGCCGTCGCGCGAAAGCCGCCGTCGTCGGTCTTCTCCAGCTCCTCGCAGCCGGGGATGCAGGCCTTCAGCACCTCGGGATTGTTGAGCTTCTCCCACACGGCCTCGCGCGGCGCCGCAAGCTGGACTTCGCCGTTCATCGTCATGGCCATGGGGTACCTCCCGGATGCTTCGCTATAATGTGCTCAAGTAACGCACGGAGGCCGCAAAGGAAAGGGCAGCCCCCGGCCACGTGCAATGCATATTCGCAACTGCAAAAAGCTTTCCGCCGATGGTTTGGGATTGGCAGAGCCGGGGCATGGTGATTAGGTCCCGCGCAACATGAGCACAGCCCTCTCCCCCCTGCTCGCGCCGATGCTGTCGAGCGCAGCCATGCGCGCGGTCTGCGACGACCGGTCGACCCTCCAGAACATGCTCGATTTCGAGGCAGCCCTGGCACGCTCCGAGGCCGCCACGGATGTGATTCCCGCATCCGCGGTCGGCCCGATCGAAGCCGCGTGCAAGGCTGATAGCTTTGACATGGCCGCCCTGGGCGAGGCCGCGACGCGATCCGGCAATCTCGCGATTCCCCTGGTCAAGGCGCTCACGGCCAATGTCGGCAAGGCCGATGCGGAGGCCGCGCGCTACGTGCATTGGGGTGCGACGAGCCAGGATGTCATCGACACCGCGACCATGCTCACGCTTCGCGCCGGCATCGATGCGCTCGATGCCGATCTCAGCCGCGCCATCAAGGGCTTTGCCGCCCTGGCACGGAGCCATCGCAACACGGCCATGGTGGCGCGGACCTGGCTCCAGCACGCCCTGCCGATGCCGTTCGGGCTCAAGGCCGCGGAATACGCATCAAGCCTCGCCCGCGCCCGCTGCCGCCTGCGGCGGCTCTCCCGCGAGGGTCTTGCGCTGCAATTCGGCGGCGCGGCCGGCACGCTCGCGGCCCTCGGCGACAAGGGGCTCGTCGTTGCAGAGCGATTGGCGCAGGAGCTCAACCTGCCGCTGCCGGAAGCGCCCTGGCACACCCATCGCGACCGGATCGCGGAAGCCGCATCATGCTTTGCGATTCTCGCCGGAAGCTGCGGCAAGATCGCGCGCGACGTCTCGCTGATGATGCAGACCGATGTTGGCGAAGCGTTCGAGCCTGCCGGCGAAGGCCGCGGTGGCTCCTCGACCATGCCGCACAAGCGCAACCCGGTCGCGGCCGCGAGCGCGCTGGGCTGCGCGACCATGGCGCCGCAGCTCGCCGCGACGATCTTTGCAGCCCAGGTGCAGGACCATGAGCGCAGCGCCGGCCCCTGGCACGCGGAATGGCCGACGCTGCCGCAATTGATGCTGGTCACCTCGGGCGCGCTCGCCGCCATCCTCGACATCGCCGAGGGCCTCGACGTCGATGCCGCGCGCATGCGCAGCAATCTCGATACGACGCATGGGCTCATCATGGCGGAAGCCGTTACGTTTGCGCTGGCCGACAAGATCGGCAAGAGCGATGCGCATCATCTGATCGAGGCCGCGAGCAAGCGCGCGGTCGCCGAAAAGAAGCATTTGCGCGAGGTTCTCGCGGCCGATTCGCAGGTCACCGCGCATCTGCCGCCGGAAAAAATTGCGGCATTGTTCGAGCCGATGGCCTATCAAGGGGCTTCCCAAGCCCTGATCGACCGGCTGCTCGACAGCCTCGAGCGAGATTAATTGTTTGAGCATGATCTTTTTCGGAAAACCGCCCCACACTTTTCCGGATCGTGCTCCAGAACGGAGACGCCCAGCATGCCCATGATCGATGCCGACGGTTGCCTGATCAACGTCTCCGTCGAGGGCCGCGACGGCGGGCCGACCCTGATGCTGTCCAATTCGCTCGGCTGCACGTTGCAGATGTGGGAGCCCCAGATGAAGGCGTTGACGCAGGTGTTCCGCGTCATCCGCTACGACCGCCGCGGCCACGGCAAGTCCAACGTTCCGCCCGCCCCCTACACGATGGAGCGCTTCGGCCGCGACGTGCTGGCGATCCTCGACGACCTCAACATCGAGAAGGTGCATTGGTGCGGCCTCTCGATGGGCGGCATGGTCGGGCAGTGGCTAGGGGCCAATGCGCCGGAGCGGTTCGGCAAGCTCATCCTCGCCAACACCTCCTGCTACTACGCCGAGCCGACCAAATGGCTGGAGCGCATCGACGCGGTGAAGAAGGGCGGCATCGCCGTGGTGGCCGATGCCGTCATCGCGGGCTGGCTGACGCAGGATTTCCGCGAGCGCGAGCCGCAGATCACGGCGAAGATGAAGTCGATGCTGCTCGCCTCCCCCATCGAAGGCTATCTCGCCTGCTGCGAGGCGCTGTCGACGCTCGACCAGCGCGAGATGCTCGCCAAGATCAAGAGCCCGACACTGGTGATCGCCGGCCGCCACGACATGGCGACGCCGATCTCGGCGGGTGAATTGATCCGCTCCAACATTCCCGGCGCAAGCATGACCATCATCGACGCCGCGCACATTTCCAATGTCGAGCAGCCGCACGCGTTCACCGACGCGGTGGTGGGCTTCTTGACGCAGCGCTAACCACGGCCGTCATTGCGAGGAGCGTAGCGACGAAGCAATCCAGACTATCGCCGCGGAGTGATACTGGATTGCTTCGCTACGCTCGCAATGACGGAGAGGAGGAAAAAAACATGGACGACCAGAAGCGCCGCGATGCCGGCATGAATGTGCGCCGAAAAGTGCTCGGCAATGCCTGGGTCGACAAGTCGATCGCGGGCCGCAACGCCTTCAACACCGACTTCCAGGACATGATCACGCGCTACGCCTGGGGCGAGATCTGGACGCGGCCGCATTTCGACGAGCGCACGCGGCGCGTGCTCGTGATCGGCACCATGGTCGCGCTGGGGCAATGGGACGAATTCCGCCTGCATGTGCGCGCGGCGCTCGCCGAGGGCGGCTTCACCCCCGACGACATCAAGGAAATCCTGCTTCAGCAGGCAATCTATTGTGGCGTGCCGGCGGCGAACCACGCCGTCAAGGAAGCCTCAGCCATTGTGCAGGAGCTCGGCCTGCTCAAGAGCTAGCGGCGCGGCGGTCTCGACGGTCTCCCGAACGTCCTTGGGCGCCGGCGCGGGCCGCTCGATCACCACCACGATGGCAGCGCCGAGCAGCAGCAGGAGCTCGGTGGCATGCAGCCGGAGCGCGGCCATCTCGCCGACCTTCGAGGCCATCAACATGCTCGTAAACGAAATGAGGCTGCCGATCGCAAGCGCAATGCCGAGCGCCTCGTCGCTGCCGCCATTCTTGCGGACGCGGGGAATGCACAGAAGCGCAAGATAGATGGCAAAGAACGCCACCACCGTCAGCCGGCCCAGCGCCAGCAGCCAGGCGGCACGCACCGTGCTCATCCCCGCCATCTGAAGATGGTCGCTGAGGAACAGCGCCACCGCGACACTCGGCCGCTCGTAGAGGCCGTGCACCGGTGCCACCATGATGTTGAAGGCCACAAGCGTCCAGGCCGGGATGAAATAGGCCGCCAGCAGGGCGCCGTTGACCGAACCGATCCGCCAATTCCTGAACATGCCGCTTCCCGCTTCGCTCGCTGCGCGCCTTCCATGGGAAGGCTTTGCCGGGGAGCTAACTCGCATCAGACCATGGCGGCAATTTAAACCCTTTGTTTACCTTAACCGGCCCGCCGGGCGTCGCGCCCACGGAAAAAGGCCCCGCCTCCGGGCGGGGCCCTCTTCACGTCTAGGCTCCGAAACTACTTGTCCTGACCGTGCTGGCCGCCCTGTTGCTGGCCGGGCTTCTCGCCCTGGCGCTGCGGATCCTGCTGCTGCTGTCCGGGTTTCTGCCCGCCACCCTGCTGCTGCCCGGGTTTCTGAGTCTGCTGGCCCGGATTCTGATCTTGCTGCTTCGACATTTGGGGGAACTCCCTAGTTGGACCTCAGAGGAGAGACAACGGCCGGGATTCAGTTTGGTTGCTTTGCGGAACCCGGTTCCTCGCACCTGCGGAACCGAAATGACATCCGTAGCGAAATGACCTCTGTACAAGCCTTTGTGTCGAGGCATGGCCAGTTGCAGCCACCAGTTCCCTCCTGTTACAAAACGGGAAGAATGCTTAGGGGCTGCCGGGGCCCGAGAAGAAACTCAATCACACTTTCTCTCGAAGAGCTCCCTTTGAGCCGCGTCAGGTTTGGTAACGGCAGCCCATGGATTATTTCGCCCAGCAGCTCATCAACGGTCTCGTTCTGGGCTCGATCTACGGCCTGATCGCCATCGGCTATACGATGGTCTACGGCATCGTCGGCATGATCAATTTCGCCCATGGCGATGTCTTCATGATCGGCGGCTTCATCGCCCTGATCACCTTCCTGATCCTGATCTCGCTCGGCCTGACCGCGATCCCGGTGATCCTGCTGGTGGTGCTGCTGGTGTCGATGGCGATCACCGCGCTCTATGGCTGGACCATCGAACGCATCGCCTACCGGCCCCTGCGCCATTCCTTCCGCCTCGCCCCGATGCTGTCGGCGATCGGCATGTCCTTCGTGCTGACCAATTACTCGCAGGTCGCGCAGGGCGCCCGCGTCAAGCCGATTCCACCCTTCATCACCGGCGGCTATACGCTGCACGAAAGCGCGGACGGCTTTGTGATCCAGCTCTCCAACATCCAGATCATGGTGGTTCTCACCACCATCGTGCTGCTTGGGATCTTCACCTGGCTGGTCTCGCGCACCCGGCTCGGCCGCGACATGCGGGCCTGCGAGCAGGACCAGACCATGGCGGCGCTGCTCGGCGTCAACGTCGACCGCACCATCTCCATGACCTTCGTGATCGGCGCCGCACTCGCCGCGGTCGCGGGCCTGATGTACCTGCTCTATTACGGCCTGGTGGATTTCTTCATGGGCTTCGTCGCCGGCATCAAGGCGTTCACCGCGGCGGTGCTCGGCGGCATCGGCTCGCTGCCTGGCGCCATGCTGGGCGGTCTCGCGATCGGCCTGATCGAGACGTTCTGGTCGGCCTATTTCTCGGTCGAGTACAAGGACGTCGCGGCGTTCTCGATCCTGATCGTCGTGCTGATCTTCATGCCGACCGGCCTGCTTGGCCGTCCCGAAGTCGAAAAAGTCTGACGGTCGCCGCGTGACAATTCTCTCGAGCAACACGACCAAACCTGCAACGGACATCCCCGCTCTGCTGAAGACGGCCTTCGTCAACGCCCTGATCGCGCTGGTGCTGTTCTCGCTGATGGTCGGCGTCCGCACCGAAGCGGGTTCCGACGGCCAGCTCACCTATTGGACCCGCTTCGGCGAGGTCGCCTCCCTCGTTGCCGCCGTGTTCGGCGGCTCGATCGTGCTCGGGCTGTTGCGACAGTGGATCGGTTCCAGCGGCACCGACAAGCTGGTGCCGCCGGCTATACGCAGCGGCATGTCGTTTCTGGGCCGTTACTTGGCGCCCGCACTTCTGATCTTCACGGTGCTTGTGCCGGTGATCTTCTATGATCAGCGCTATATCCTCGACCTCGCGATCCTCGTGCTCACCTATGTCATGCTCGGCTGGGGGCTGAACGTCGTGGTCGGCCTCGCCGGCCTGCTCGACCTCGGCTACGTCGCCTTCTATGCGGTCGGCGCCTATTCCTACGCGCTGCTCGCCACCAATTTCGGCTGGTCGTTCTGGGTCTGCCTGCCGCTCGCCGGCATCCTCGCCGCGTTCTGGGGCGTGCTGCTCGGCTTCCCCGTGCTGCGCCTGCGCGGCGACTACCTCGCCATCGTGACGCTCGCCTTCGGCGAGATCATCCGCCTCGTCATCATCAACTGGCAGAGCCTCACCGGCGGCCCTAACGGCGTCTCCAGCATTCCCCGCCCCTCGTTCTTCGGCATCCCGCTGGACAACAGCGACAACGGGCTCGCCGCCAGGCTCGGCATCGAATATTCGCCGACCCAGCGCATCGTCTTCCTGTTCTACGTGATCCTGGCGCTTGCGCTGCTCACCAACTGGGTGACGATCCGGCTGCGCCGTCTGCCGATCGGCCGCGCCTGGGAGGCCTTGCGCGAGGACGAGGTCGCCTGCCGCGCGCTCGGCATCAACACCACGACCACCAAGCTCACGGCGTTCGCGACCGGCGCCATGTTCGGCGGCTTTGCCGGTGCGTTCTTCGCGACGCGCCAGGGCTTCATCAGCCCGGAATCCTTCACCTTCCAGGAATCGGCGCTGGTGCTCGCCATCGTCGTGCTCGGCGGCATGGGCTCGCAGCTCGGCGTCGCGCTCGCCGCCCTCGCCATGATCGGCGGCTTCGAGCTGTTCCGCAGCCTCGAGACCTACCGCATGCTGGTGTTCGGCATGGCCATGGTGCTGATCATGATCTGGCGGCCGCGCGGCCTGATCGGCCATCGCGCGCCGACCGTGTATCTGACCAAGGCGCAGGCGATCTCCTCCGACCTCGTCAAGGAAGGGCACGGATGAGCGGCGACAAGATTAGCGACAAGATTCTTGGCGTCGACCGGCTGACCATGCGCTTCGGCGGCATCGTCGCCGTGCAGGACCTGTCGTTTGCGGCCGAACGGAAGAAGATCACCGCGCTGATCGGACCGAACGGCGCCGGCAAGACCACCGTGTTCAACTGCATCACCGGCTTCTACAAGCCGAGCGGCGGCGCCATTCGCCTCACCCATGACGACGGCAAGGTGATTGCGCTGGAGCGGCTCAACGATTTCCGCATCGCCAAGCAGGCCAAGGTGGCGCGCACCTTCCAGAACATCCGCCTGTTTCCCGGTATGACCGCGCTGGAAAACCTGATGGTGGCGCAGCACAACGCGTTGATGCGCGCCTCCGGCTTCACCTTTCTCGGCCTCATCGGCGCGCCCGGCTACCGCGACGCCGAAAAGCGCGCGATCGACCTCGCCACCGACTGGCTGAAGCGGGTCAATCTGCTCGACCGCGCCGACGATGCCGCCGGCAATTTCGCCTATGGCGACCAGCGCAGGCTCGAGATTGCGCGCGCGATGTGCACCGAGCCCGCGCTTTTGTGCCTGGACGAGCCCGCCGCGGGTCTCAACGCGCGCGAGAGCGCCGCCCTGAGCGAGCTCCTGCTCTCGATCCGCAACGAGCTCGGCACCTCGATCCTGCTGATCGAGCACGACATGTCGGTCGTGATGGAGATCTCCGACCACATCGTGGTGATGGACCATGGCGTCAAGATCGCGGAAGGCTCTCCGCGCGAGATCCGCGACGATCCCAAGGTGATCGCCGCCTATCTCGGCACCGACGAGGAAGAGGCCGTCGCCGTGATGGAGAGCGGGTCGTGACGTCGGCGTCCACTCCCCTGCTCTCGATCCGGGGCCTTCGCGCCGCCTACGGCAAGATCGAGGCGCTGAAGGGCGTCGATGTCGAGATCAGCGCCGGCGAGATCGTCGCGCTGATCGGCGCCAACGGCGCCGGCAAGTCGACGCTGATGATGACGATCTTCGGCAAGCCGCGCGCCCGCGCCGGCCAGATCCTGTACGAAGGCCGTGACATCACCGACGTTCCCACCCATGAGATCGCCCATTTGCGCATCGCGCAATCGCCGGAAGGCCGCCGCATCTTCCCGCGCATGAGCGTGGCGGAAAACCTCCAGATGGGGGCGGACGCCACCGGATGCACCGACGCCGAACGCGAGGCCACGCTGCAACGCGTGTTCACGCTGTTCCCACGGCTGAAGGAGCGCTACGCCCAGCGCGGCGGAACGCTGTCCGGCGGCGAGCAGCAGATGCTGGCAATCGGCCGCGCCCTGATGAGCCGCCCCCGCCTGCTTCTGCTCGACGAGCCCTCGCTCGGGCTGGCGCCGCTGATCGCGCGCCAGATTTTCGATGCGATCCGCACCCTGAACCGCCAGGACGGCCTGACGGTCCTGATCGTCGAGCAGAACGCCAACCATGCGCTGAAGCTCGCCCATCGCGGTTACGTCATGGTCAACGGCCTGATCACGCTGGCCGGGACCGGCGCCGAGTTGTTGCAGCGCCCCGAGATTCGCGCCGCCTACCTGGAAGGCGGCCGGCACGGCTGAGGTTGCCCGACGGCGGAGCCCGTGCGGCCTAATGTGGCGAGATATCTCCGCCAATGCCCGTATTTTGCCGGTGACTTCTCCCGAGATTCATTCGAGAATGGCGCCGGTTTGGACCGGGCGTATCCGGCAACTTCCACAGGCGACCACCCGCGAGGTATCTCATGAAATCACTGAAGCTCATCGGTCTGGCATTCGGCGCGTCGATCGCGCTATCGAGCGCGGCGTTCGCGCAGGATGTCACCGTCGCAGTCGCAGGCCCGATGACCGGCGGAGAATCCGCCTTCGGCCGCCAGATGAAGAACGGCGCCGAGATGGCCGTGGCTGACATCAACGCCGCCGGCGGCGTCAACGGCAAGAAGCTCGCGCTCAACGTCGAGGACGACGCCTGCGACCCGAAGCAGGCGCGCTCGATCGCCGAAAAGATCGCCGGCGCGAAAATCCCGTTCGTGGCCGGGCACTATTGCTCGTCGTCGTCGATCCCCGCCTCCGAAGCCTATGCCGACGGCAACGTGCTCCAGATTACCCCCGCCTCGACCAATCCGAAGTTCACCGATAGCGGACTCTGGAACGTGGCGCGCGTCTGCGGCCGTGACGACCAGCAGGGCCTGGTCGCGGCGCAGTACATCGCCAAGAACTACAAGGGCAAGAACATCGCGATCCTCAACGACAAGACCACCTACGGCAAGGGTCTCGCCGACGAGACCAAGAAGGCGCTCAACAAGGCCGGCATCACCGAGAAGATGTACGAGTCCTACAACAAGGGCGACAAGGACTTCAACGCGATCGTCTCGCGCCTGAAGCGCGACAACATCGACCTCGTCTATGTCGGCGGCTATCATCAGGAGAGCGGCCTGATCCTGCGCCAGATGCGTGACCAGGGCCTCAAGACGATCCTGATGGCCGGCGACGCGCTCGCCGACAAGGAGTACGCCTCCATCACCGGTCCGGCCGGCGAAGGCACGCTGTTCACCTTCGGCCCCGATCCGCGCAACAAGCCGACCGCGAAGAAGATCGTCGACGCCTTCAAGGCCAAGAACATCGACCCCGAGGGCTATACGCTCTACACCTACGCGGCGATGCAGGTCTGGTCGCAGGCGGCAAAGAAGGCCGGCACCACGGATGCCAAGAAGGTCATGGCGGCGATCAAGGCCGGCAAGTGGGACACCGTGATCGGCCCGATCGAGTATGACGCCAAGGGCGACATCAAGCAGCTCGACTATGTCGTCTACAAGTGGGACGCCAAGGGCGGCTACGCCGAGATCAAGGGCAACGGCACCTGAGACAGGATGCCTGACCTTTTAATCAGATCAATCCAACGCCCCGGTTCGCCGGGGCGTTTTCTTTCGCCGTGCGGTCACACGGCTGCGGAGAGTTCGCCGCCCGCCGCAGCCTGGGCCTTGTGGAGCGCTTGCAGGAGATCGTTCGGCCGAAATGGCTTTTGCAGGCATACCACGTCGGCCAGACCAGGCGCCTCGCCCATGAAATCCAGCGCGGTCATGCCGGAGACCGCGACGATCGGGAACCCGGGAACTCGCTCGCGAATGGCCGCCATGACGTCAACGCCGCTGGTGTCGGCCAGGAAAATATCGACGATCGCGGCATCGAAAGCGCCCTCGCTGAAGGCTTTCAGGCCCGCTGCGCCGCTCTCGGCTTCGACGACGTCAAAGCGGTTGACCCGAAGCACGATCGCGACCATGGCGCGGACCTCCTTCTGGTCGTCGACAACGAGAACACGGCGCATGGGAACAACTCCCGGATACGTATCATTATTTGGTTCAATTCACCGCAAGTGCCCGGCAAGGCAGTATGGGTCTGTCCCGGTAAATCACCTCTTACCAGCTACCTGTTCCAAGTCCCACCCCAAGTTAAATAAGCTGTAACCTTCGGTTGAGTCGCATGCGCTTTCTGTCAGGATGCGCGCCCGGAGCGGGCTACCATGCGGGTAGCGGCTTCCCGGCCGGAAGAGATTGACGTAGGAGGTCATCATGCCGGCTTACGAGAGATCGACGTGCTAGCGCCTAACGACCGAAGCACATTCCTGTCGACCTTGCCGGCTACGCGAAGCGATCGCAGGGCTGCGTTGGCGATCGTCGGCATCTCCGCGATCCTGTTCGCACTGGCGGTACCGTTTGCGGGCTTGCCGCTCGCACAGGTGCCGGCCTTCGTGGCGAGCTACCAGTCGGCGCTCGCGGTCAGCGACATCATCACCGCCGTTTTGCTGCTGTCGCAGTTCGCCGTGCTGCGCAGCCGCGCGCTGCTGCTGCTGTCGATCGGCTATCTGTTCACGGCGGGCGCCGCGGTGACCCACGCCCTCACCTTCCCCGGGCTGTTCGCCCCGGCCGGATTGTTCGGTGCAGGCTCACAGACCACCGTCTGGCTCTACATGATCTGGCACGCCGGTTTCCCGCTGTTCGTGCTGGCCTATGCCTGGCTCAAGGACGGCAACGGCGGCAACAGGGTTGCGGGCGCGACGGCTCCCGCGATCGCACTTTCCGTCGCCGGCGTGGTCGTCGCGTTGACCGTCTTCGCCTGGCTGGTGACTGCGCAGCACGGCCTGCTGCCGGTCCTGCTCAAGGACGGCCACTACACCCCCACCATGATCGGCGTGGTGTCGTTCGTGTGGTCCCTGAGCTTCGCGGCGCTGGTCACGCTGTGGTTTCGCAAGCCGCACACGGTGATCGACATCTGGCTCATGGTCACGATGTGCGCCTGGCTGTTCGACATCGCGCTGTCGGCGATCGTCAACGTCGCGCGTTTCGACCTCGGCTTCTATGCCGGCCGGCTCTACGGCCTCTTTGCGTCGAGTTTCGTGCTCGCGGTGCTGCTCATCGAGAACGTGCGGCTCCAGGCCAACACGGCAGGCATGGTCGGCGCGCTGCAGCGGCAGTCGAGCTCGGAGCGGAACTATTATGCCGAGCGCGAGCGGCTGTTCAGCGCCGTCGTCGAGTCCTCCAACGACGCCATCATCACGAAGTCGCTCGACGGCACCATCACGTCCTGGAACAAGGCGGCAGAGCACGTCTTCGGCTACTCCGCCAGCGAGGCGATCGGCCGCCAGGTCGATATCATCATGCCCGAGGGGCAGCGCGAGGAAGTCGCCGAAATGCTGGCCCGCACCCGCAACGGCGAGGTCATCGACCAGCACGAGACCGTGCGGCTGCACAAGAGTGGCCAGCCGATCGACGTCCTGCTGAGCCAGGTCCCGCTGCGATCGACCGACGGCAAGATCATCGGCGCCTCCAAGGTCGCCCGCGACATCACCGAGCGGAAGCGGGCGGAATCCGCTCTCAACCGCGAGATCGAGGAGCGCCAGCGCATCTTCGAGACCTCGCAGGACCTGATCCTCGTGACGGACGGTTACGGCAATTTCATCCAGATCAGCCCGAGCGTGAAGGACATCCTCGGGTACAAGCCGGAGGACATGATCGGGCACAGCGCCATCGAGTTCATTCACCCCGATGACCTCGACAACACCCGCAGCGAGATGCGCGCGGCGCGGCGTGGCGCGGTCAAGCGCAGCTTCGAGGCGCGCTACTACCACTACGACGGTCACGAGGTGACGCTGAACTGGATGGGGACCTGGTCGGAGCCGGTGAAGCGCCATTTCTTCATCGGCCGCGACCTCACCGAGAAGCAGGCCGCGGAAGCCCAGCTCAGGCAGGTCCAGAAAATGGACTCCATCGGCCAGCTGACCGGCGGCGTCGCCCACGATTTCAACAACGTGCTGACCGTCATCACCGGCACGATCGGCATCCTCGCGGATGCGGTGGCCGACCGTCCCGAGCTCGCCGCCATCACCAAGCTGATCGACGACGCCGCCGAGCGCGGCGCGCAACTAACCAAGCACCTGCTCGCCTTTGCCCGCAAGCAGCCGCTCCAGCCGCGCGAGATCGACGTCAATGCGTTGGCGCTCGAGGCCGCCAAGCTGCTGCACCCGACCCTCGGCGAGCAGATCACCATCATGCCGCAGCTCACCGAGGATGCCTGGCCGGCGCTGGTCGACCCGGGCCAGCTTTCCACCGCGATCCTCAATCTCGCGCTGAACGCGCGCGACGCCATGCCGGACGGCGGCACGCTGGTGCTGGAGACCCGCAACATCTTCCTCGACGACGGCTATGCCAGCATGAATCCCGACGTCGTCGCCGGCAGCTATGTGATGATCGCGGTCAGCGACACCGGCACCGGCATTCCGCCGGACCTGATGGAGCGGGTGTTCGACCCGTTCTTCACCACCAAGGAGGTCGGCAAGGGCACCGGGCTCGGGCTCAGCATGGTGTTCGGCTTCGTCAAGCAGTCCGGCGGACACATCAAGATCTACAGCGAGGAAGGCCACGGCACGAGCGTGAAGATCTACCTGCCGCGCTCGAGCGGCGTGCAGGAGAGCGAGTACGAGTCGCTCCAGAACGTGCCCATCGCCGGCGGCGACGAGAAGATCCTGATCGTCGAGGACGACGCGCTGGTACGGCAATATGTCGTGACCCAGATCAAGAGCCTCGGCTATGCCGCGCTCGAAGCCGCCAATGCGGCCGAAGCCCTCACCATCATCGATGCCGACAAGGGCATCGACCTGCTCTTCACCGACATTATCATGCCCGGCCACATGAACGGCCGCCAGCTCGCGGACGAGGCGGTACGGCGGCGTCCCGACCTGAAGACGCTGTTCACCTCGGGCTACACCGAGAACGCCATCGTCCATCACGGCCGGCTCGATTCCGGCGTGCTGCTGCTGGCCAAGCCCTATCGCAAATCCGAGCTTGCCAAGATGCTCAGGACCGCGCTGGCGAGTTGAGCGCGCGGCATCGGTGCGCTATCGCTGATGCCTGAAGCGCATGGAGTGCCGGCCTTGAAAAACCTGCTTACCGATATCGCCGGCGTCCGCGTCGGCCATGCCGAGGATGCGAAAGTCGCCTCTGGCACGACAGCGATCATCTTCGATGCCCCGGCGGTCGCGGCGATCGACGTGCGCGGCGGCGGGCCCGGCACGCGCGAGGATGCGCTGCTCGATCTTGCCAGCACGGTCGAGCGCATCGACGCGATCGCGCTGTCCGGCGGCTCCGCCTTTGGCATCGAGACCGGCGGCGGCGTCCAGGCCTGGCTTGCCGAACAGGGCCGCGGTTTCCGGATTCGCGAGGCGGTGATCCCGATCGTGCCGGGCGCCATCGTGTTCGACCTGCTCAACGGCGGCGACAAGGCCTGGGGTCGCTTCGCGCCCTATCGCGATCTCGGTTACGCGGCAGCTGTGGCCGCGGGCCACGACTTCGCGCTGGGCAGCGTCGGCGCAGGCCTCGGCTGTACCACCGCGACCTTCAAGGGCGGGCTCGGCTCGGCTTCAGCGGTCCTGCCCAACGGCATCAAGGTGGCCGCCATCATGGTCGTCAACGCGGTCGGCAGCGCAACCGTCGGCGAGGGACCGTGGTTCTGGGCGGCGCCGTTCGAGGAGAACGGCGAGTTCGGCGGGCGCGGCCTACCATCCAAATTCACGCCTGACATGCTGGCGATGCGCATCAAGGGCGGCCCGGCCGCGAGCGCGCGCGAGAACACCACGATCGGCCTCGTCGTCACCGATGCCACGCTGACCAAGGCCCAGGCCAAGCGGCTTGCGATGATCGCGCACACCGGATTTGCCCGCGCCATCTATCCCGTGCATGCCCCGACCGACGGCGACGTGCTGTTTGCGGCTGCGACCTGTGAGAAGCCGATCGAGCCGCTGGTCGGCCTCACCGAGCTCGGCACGGTCGCCGCCAACGTGGTCGCGCGCGCGATCGCGCGCGGCGTGTACAGCGCAACCGCGCTGCCGTTTGCGGGAGCATTACCGGCGTGGAAGGACCGCTTCGGCGCGTAAGGGGCACGCGCCTCTCACCGTATATCGCGCGTCATCGGCCGGCGAAGACCGGGCGATCCAGTATCCCAGAGACAGTTGTGATTGAACCGAGAAGCCGCGGCGTACCGGATGCCCCGGTCCCGGCTCCGCCAAGGCTACGCCGGGGCCACAAGGGTGCTCGGCCGCCGAAGCTTTAGCGAAGGCGGCAAGCCGGGGCATGACAGCGAGTGGGCGTCAGACGCTCATCGACATCGACGAGCCGGCGGTCGCTGAGGCGCCTTGGCCCTGCCCGCCTTGCCGCTGCATCAACTGCGCGAACAGATCGTAGGCCGAATTGCGAGAGGAGCTGGAGGCGCCCGGGACGGTCGTCGACATCTTGAAGCCGTCGGCATAGGTGACGGTGGTGGTGGTCGAGCCGTCGGCAGCGGTCGTCGTGGTCGAGGTCGACCCGCCGCTCGACTTCGAGGCGGAATCCGATCCATCGCCGGAGCCGCTGGCACCGTGGGCATGGCCGTGATGGCCGCTCTTCAGCGCCTTCGACATCTCATCCAGGCTGACGCTGCCGTCGGAATTCGTATCCATCTTCGAGAACACGTCATCGGCCTGCGCGAGGTTGGTGCCGCCGGCCCCGAGCGCGTTCTCGAATTCGGACTTGGTGATCTTGCCGTCGCCGTCCCCGTCGATCTGGGAGAACAAGTCCTTCAGCGCGGCGTCGCGGCTCGTCGAGGTCGAAGACGTCGAGCTCGACGAGGTCGAGCTGGCCGTGCTGCCGGTGCCGCTGGACGACTGGCTCTGCGCGGCGAACAGCGCGTTCATGGTCTCCGGCGAGATTTGCGGAGTTTTGCCGGCATTGACCGGCGAGGTCGCGCCGCTGGTCGTGCTGCTGCCGCTGTCGATCGCGAACGGATTGATCGGCGCGTTCTGCGAAGACCCCGTGTTCTGGGTCGACGAGGACGATTTCGACTTCGTCAGCGACTGGATCGCGTCGAGCGCGCTCGATACGGCACCAAGGGCAAACAACATTGCACAACTCCAACCGATGCGGCACGCCGCAGCCAATGTTCTGGCGGTGATGTCAGCAAGCGTCGTGCCAGCGCAAAAAGCTCAATGAAATCCGCCTTCGCGACGCCTGGCGCGGCTCCGGAACACCGGCAATTCATGCCGGTCGCGGCAGAAATTTCCGCCCACAGGAAGCACGCCACCCCTGCATTGCCCGGCTGAGAGGCCCATGTTAGGCGAGCATCATCTTTCACGGCCGCCACGGGACACCGCGCCATGACCCAAGCCTTCACTCCCCGCCCCCTGGCCATCGCGCCCTCGATCCTGGCCTCGGACTTCTCCAGGCTCGGCGAAGAGGTGCGCGCGGTGGACGCGGCCGGCGCCGATTGGATCCATCTCGACGTGATGGACGGTCATTTCGTTCCCAACATCTCCTACGGCCCCGACGTCATCAAGGCGATGCGCCCGCACACCAAGAAGATCTTCGACGCGCATCTGATGATCTCGCCCTGCGACCCCTATCTCGAGGCCTTCGCCAAAGCCGGCTGTGACCACATCACCGTGCATGCGGAAGCAGGTCCCCATCTGCACCGCTCGCTCCAGGCGATCCGCGCGCTCGGCAAGAAGGCCGGCGTCTCGCTCAACCCGGGCACGCCGATCAGCGTGCTCGAATACGTCATCGACCTCGTCGACCTCGTGCTGGTGATGTCGGTCAATCCCGGCTTCGGCGGCCAGGCCTTCATCCCCTCTGCGATCGGCAAGATCCGCGACATCCGCGCGATGACGGCGGGACGTCCGATCGACATCGAGGTCGATGGCGGCGTCGGTCCCGATGTCGCGGGTCCCCTGGCCGCGGCGGGCGCCAACGCCTTCGTCGCCGGCACCTCCGTGTTCAAGGGCGGCACGCAGGAAGCGTACAAGACCAACATCGCCGCGATCCGTAACGCCGCCGCAGGCGCACGCGGCGAAGCGATCTGAAGCACAAGCAACATATTTGCTGAAAAGCTGCGGGTCTTACGGGCGTTGCGACGCGCAATGCCTAAATTGCACCTTGATCCGTACTCCTCCGGGCTTCCCTGATTCGTGCAAATCACCGCTAGTGATTCTTGCCTGTTTTCGCGGGAGCACATCATGACGACGACCCTGGTTTGGACTGGCGTGGCGTTGTGGCTTGGTTTCAGTGCGTTTGTTGTGTTTGGCCCATCGGCCGGACCGGCGAGGGTGCCGGCACGTTCGGCCCGCATCGTCCGTCGCGACTGGTATCGGGCCTGAGCCCATGCAGATCGCGCTCGTGAAGCGTCAAGCGAAGCGCAGGTGCCGCATCCCGCGGCGCCCGCATCCTGACCTCGACTATTTCTTCGGTCGGCTCGAACGCACCGAAGGCGAGAGGCGCGACGACACCGGGCCCGAGATGGCGGACCCGGATCACCCGCTCCGGTCACCGCGCCGGCATTGAATTCTATTCTGGACCACGCCCGATGAAACCGCACTGCCCGAACTGCCTGAAGGAAATGACCAAGGCATCCGCGTCGCGTAACCTCTTCAATTGCGAGCCCTGCCGCGAGATCATCCAGTATTTCGGCGGCGGCGCGGATCACGGCGAGCCCGGCCCGCAATTCTGCTGGCCGATCCGCCGCAAGCGCTCCGTCCACGCCGCCCACGCGGCGTGATCTTTCCTAGCCCCACACGACGCCGGCGTCCGGTTTCGCAGCAGCCATCCGCGGCGGCCGCACCACAGTGACGGTGCAGGCCGCCTCCGAGGCCACCTTGGCCGAGACGCTGCCGAGCAGCGCGCGGCGGAACGAGCTCTGCCGCGCGCCGATGATGACGTGGTCAACCTGATTGACCTCGGCGAATTCCAGCAGCGCCGCGGCGGGATCAACGGCTTCCAGCACGTGAACCGACAGCCGGCTCTCATCCAGCTTAAGCGGCATCGCCCAATGCCGGAGCGCGACCAGGCGGTCGATATGCTTGTTGGAGCCCTGCTCGTCGAGCGTCCGGTCGATCGCGATGCGGTTGAGCTTGAGCACGTTGACGCAGGCAAGCCGCGCCGACGGCAGCGTCGCGAGAATGCGCTCGGTCGTCACGCGCAGCGCCTCGTTCAGCTCGCCCGCGCCTTCCACCGTGTCGAGCGCGACCGCGAGGATCGGGCTGGAGGCGATTTGCGCGGCCACGTCCGATTTCGCGCGCGGCGCCATGACACCCAGGTTGAAGCGCCGCCGCCAGGCGACGCTCAAGGGGTCGCGCTTCAGCCGTTCCGAACGCGCGGTGAGCCTGACCTGATCCGGATGAGCGAGATCGAAGGCGAGCTGGGACGCGGTCGGATAGCGCCGCACCGGCTCGATCTCGAGACAGCGCAGCACCACCTCCTGAAGCCAGGGCGGATAGTCCGCGCGCAATTCGCGCGGCGGATGCGGATCGCGCCACAGCCGGCGACGCATCGCGCGCAGCGTCTCGCCCTCTCCGAAGGGACGCTCGCCGGTGGTGAAGAAATAGAGCAGCACGCCCAGCGAAAACAGATCGCTGCGCGGATCGTCGCGCACCCCCAACAGCCGCTCGGGCGCCATGTAGGGCGCGGTGCCGTAAGGCAGGCGGAATTCTTCCTGCAACAGGTCCGGCAGATGGTTGTGGTGCGACAAGCCGTAATCGATCAGGACCGCCTCGCCGCTATCGCGGAACATGATGCTGCTCGGCTTGATGTCGTGATGGATCACGTTCTGCCGGTGCAGATCGGCCAGCGCGGCGGCGATCTTCGCGACGAGCTGCCGCGCCTCCTCGTACGGGAGCGGCAGGTCGGGCAGCCGCTTGTAGAGCGTGGTCCCGGGAATGCGCTCGATCACGGCGTAGGCCTGGTGCGCGAAGTCACCGGTGCCGAAACACGAGGGCACGTGCGGGCCGGCGAGCCGCGGCAAGATCATCATCTCCATCTCGAACGAGACGATTGCGGCGGGGTCCTCGCCCTCCGACACCCGCGGAATCTTCATCAGCAGCGGCACGTCGATGCCGGGATGGGTGACGGTCCACAGCGTCGCCATGCCGCCGGCATGGACGCATTCGCCGATGGTGTAGCCGTCGATCTCGGCGCCTGATTTGACCAGGGATTGCGGCATCGGCCTCTAGCGTCCCTGCGACAGCCGGTCGGCGAGCCAGGGCGGCAGGCCGTTCTCGCGAATCTTGTTCGCCGCGCTCGCGATGTCATAGGGCGCGCGGCAATAGGTGATCTGGCACGACACGGTCTCGAACAGCACGAAGGCCGCGGATGGATCGCCATCGCGGGGCTGGCCCACCGAGCCGAGCACGGCCAGCCATTGCCGCCCGCGCAGCAGCGGCACGGAAACGTCGGTCTTGGGCACGAGGCCCGTCATCTTCGCCGTCACCGACATCGAATAGAGCGCCGGGCGATGGATGTGGCCGCAGAAGGTGACATGGGCGGGCGTCGATATCAGGCTCTTGGCGGCATCCGCCGTCGAACGGACATAGTGCCAGCGCTGCGGGCTCGAGGCCTCCGAGTGGACGTAAAGGCGCTCCTTCTCATCCACCAGCATTGGCAGCTCGGCGAGGAACCGCCGCTGCGCGACGTCGAGCCGCCCGCGCGTCCATTCGATCGCGATCTGCGCCTCCGCATTCATGGCTTCGGTCGTGGTGTTGACCGCCTCGTCATGATTGCCGCGGACGGCGATGGCGCCCTCCCGGACCAGACCCATCGCGGTATCCACGACCCATTCCGGATCGGCGCCATAGCCGACGAAATCGCCGAGCAGGACGAACCGCTCCGCGCCCTTCGCGCGGGCAACCTTCAGGCAGGCCTCGAACGCCTGCCGGTTGCCGTGGATATCCGAGAAGACAGCGAGAAGCACGCACCCTCCACCCCAAAGGCCTTATCGGAAGCCGATAAGGCCAAATTGAGGGACGTCAAGAAGATGCGCCAGTGCGGGTCCGTTTTCCAGCGTGCCCCTGTCGCGATGGTGAAGAGCCTATTGCTCGTCCTTCGGCGGCATCCGAGGCGGCGGAATCGGGGTGAACACCGCGCCTTGCGCGCCGGCCGGAGGTGCGAGGAATTCGCCGGTCGAGGAATCGCCGCCGGTGGTCTCCAAAATGGTCTTCGGCGTCACATATTCCCGGACCATGTCAATGAGACTGCCATCGCCGCCACCGAAATCGGCGGCACGGCCTCCCTGCGGATGTCCCAGCGCGATCTCGTTCTCCGCCGCATGGGTCTTGTCGGCCAGCCTGTCATTGTAGGGCACACGAAAGGCGCGCGGGATGCCGCTCGGGCGATTGTCGTCATCCAGCTGCTCGACCCAGAGATAGATCGAGCCGGGATCGCCTTCCAGCGAATGCGGCTCGACGATGCGGGCCTTCAGCAGCTTGAAGGTCGCCGGCAGCCGGTCGGCGCTGGCCCAGCCGAGCAGTCCGCGCATCTCGGTGAAGCTGACGACATAGAAGGCGCTGGTCACGACCACTGCCACCGCCTTGAACGACCAGTGCAGCCGCGCATAGACCAGCACGACCAGCAACAACGCGCCGATGACGGCGTAGGCGACCGACAGCGTGAGGATGACCGTTTGCAGGCTAGTCACGGCGCACCCTCACAGCGTTCTTGCTCACCCCCGTCCGCGGGTCGAGATCGGCGCCGTTGCGCCAACTGCTGCGGAACGTCTCCAGCAGCGATTTCGGCCGCTGGTCCACATTGACGACCTTTCCCTCCGCATCGAGCCGGAACCGCACCGCGGTCTTCTCGTCGCCGGTGTGATCGAGCGTGAATTTGTTGTCGAAGACCACCTGCGCGGTCGGATTGAGCTTCTGCACCTTCACATTGGCCTGGACCGGTTCGCCGGTCGTCGCCACGAAATGTGAGACGTTGACGGTGTATTCGCCGGCGAGGATGCCGCGCACCGTGACGATCTCCTCGCGGATCGGCGAGGCGATCTTCTTGCCGTTGACCATGATGAAGTCGTTGGCCCCGCCCCGGTCGTCCCGGTCGAGCGTGAGGAAGCCGGCTTCGCGGTGGCGATACCAAGCGATGTTGCCGGCGGGATCCTGCACGAACAGGTCGAGATCGTCTGGATGGCTGTCCGGCCAGTCCAGCGTGATCATGAACTCGGCCTTGGAATCGATCTTGCCGTCCTTGGCATCGGGCGACACCGCGAGGAGCGCGAGAAAGAACAGGAAGGCGATCACCTGGAGCGCCTTGAACAGCATCACGCCCAGCGGATCGAACGGCTCCTCGCGCGGATAGAGACCAAAGTCATCCATCATGACGCGGTTCCAGCGCCTTTGCGCTCCAGCACCGGCGTCACATAGGTCTCGGTCAGCACCACCGCGTCCGAGAACACCCGCTGGGTCGCGGCATCCAGCATGTAATACTGGATGCGGACCAGGATCGAGCCGACGAGGCCCGCCAGCGTCGTGTACATCGCGACCGCCATGCCGTCGCTCATCAGCCCCATCGAGGAACGCATCGCGACCTTGTCGGCGGCATCCAGCCCCGCGATCGGCGCCAGCATGATGATGAAGCCGATGATGGTGCCGAGCAGGCCAAGCTTCATCAGCGTGTCCGAGACAAAAGCACCGAAGCCGTTGGAGCCGCGCAGCCGGTCGGCCAGCGTCCGCAGCAGCAGCGTCTGGTCGACCGCCCGGTAGTCCTGCGCGGACGCTTTCGTCACGAGGCTCTCGATATGGTCCCGCACCAGCCCGCGTGGCAGCGCGGCCGCGCTGCCGTCGAGCACCTTGCTGCCCCCGGGCGCCGCGAGCACCGCCCGGCAGCGCCGCGCCGCCGCGCCTTCACGGGCGATCGCCCGTGTCCGCAGGAAGCAGTGGCCGCAGGTAAGGACATAGAGCAGCGCGATCACGCTGGAAATGTAGGTGCGGTCCGAGGTCAGCATCAGGCGGATCAGGCCGAAGCGCCACAGCAGCACGACGGCGAAGATCGACAGCCCGGTGAAGATCATCCAGAACAGCAGCGCACTGCGCTCGGATCGGTCGGCAGCAGACCCCGCGATCGGTCCAATCGTCATCGAACTCATGCTGCACTGCTCCTGGCTTGCAGGGATTGGCCTGCAACGATTCCACCCCGATTAGATCAAAGCCGCCGCGCGCGGTCCAAAGAGCCATGCCCAATCCGGCTTGGGAAATTTGCCCGAGCTGCAATCCGGCCCAAACCCCGCAATTGGCAAGGCGCGGCGGCGTTGTTAGGCTGACCTTACCAAACGTTGAGGGTGATCGCATGCGCCTCGTGCTTCAGCTTGTCGCCCGTCTGCTTCTCATCGTCGCGCTCTGCCTTGGCGCTGCGACCGTCTGGGCCACGTTCGACGCCTATCGCAGCGTCGACCGGGCGACCGCGGCCTCGGCGCAGCGGGTCGCGCAGGCGCTTCAGGCGCTGTACTGGCACGAGTTCTTGTTGCGCAGCAGCAGAACGCGCGAGCAGCTCTTGCCGGTTCCGGAGTGGCGCACCCTGGAGACGATGAAGCTGATCTCGCCCGGCGTCTGCGTCGAGTTCCAGCCGGCCATCGCATTCGAAAGGCCGCTGTGCGGCCAGAGCGTGGGGCTAGGCAAGACGCCGCCGCACTGGTTCACCGCGATCGTACCCATCTTCCTCGGCAGCCACGCCGAAGTGATAAGGCCCGTCAGTCCCCGCGCGGCAGCCGCCGGAACGGTCGTCGCGACGCCGGATGCCGCAGCGGCCATCTCGCTTGCCTGGGAGTATCTCCTCAACGTGGTCGATGTCGCGCTTCTGATGGCGGCGGCGATCGCGCTTTTGGCGTCGCTTGCCATCGCGCACGCGCTGGCGCCGGCGCGCACCATCGTCGCCGCGCTCCAGCGCATGGCGCGGGGCCAGTATCGCACGAAACTGCCGCGCTTCCGCTCCATGGAGCTGGCGATGATCGGCAGCGCCGTCGGCGAGCTCGGCGGCCGGCTGGAGGAAGCCACCGAACAGCGCGCGGCGCTGACAAGGCGGCTGATCGAGATCCGTGACGACGAACGCCGCGCGCTCGCCCGCGAGCTGCACGACGAGTTCGGCCAAAATCTCTCCGCCATCCTCGCCTTTGCCAACACGATCGAGACCGCAAGCGCGAAGGAGAGCAAGGATAACGCAATCGCGCAGGACGCGCGCATGATCTCGCAGGCCACCCATCATCTGATGGCCTCGCTGCGCGATGCGCTCAAACGCCTGCGCAATCCCCTGCCCGAGGAGCTCGGGCTCGAGGCCAGCCTGGTCAATTTGGTGGACAGCTGGCGCTCGCAAAGCGCAGCGCAGCCGACCATCCGGCTCGATCTCAGGGGCGACCTCACCGACATCAGCGGCCCGGCCGCCACCACCGCCTATCGCGTGGCGCAGGAATGCCTGACCAACGCACTGCGCCACAGCTCGGCGCGCGAAATCTCCTTGCGCATCGAGCGGCGCGCCGGTGACGACGACGCGTTACTGATCCGTGTCGAGGACGACGGCGGCGGCGACGCGGCACGCGTGGCGCAGTCGACCGGCTTCGGTCTCACCGGCATCCGCGAGCGGGTCGCGGCGGCCGGCGGATCGCTCTCGATCCTGCCTGCGCGAGGAGGCCTCAGCGTCGCCGCCACCATCCCGCTCGCCGCGTGAGGCCGACATGAGCGATGTCGCGGCAACAGGCATCTCCGTGCTGTTGGTCGACGACCATCCGATCGTCCGGCAAGGCTACCGGCGCGTGCTGGAGAGCCAGGGCGATCTCCATGTCGTGGCGGAGGCCGACAACGCGGCCGACGCCTACGGCGCCTTCAAGGCGCACGACCCTGATGTCGTCCTGCTGGATATCTCGATGCCCGGCGCGAGCGGGCTGGAGGCGATCCGCAACATTCGCGCGCGCAGCCCGCGGGCGCGCATCCTCGTCTTCACCATGCACAACGAAGCCGTGCTGGTGAAAGCCGCCTTCAGCGCCGGCGCCAGCGGCTTCGTCACCAAGAGCAGCGAACCCTCCGCGGTCGTCACCGCGATCCGCAGCGTTGCGCGCGGCGAGCGCGCCATGAGCGACGACATCGCACATATCCTGGCCGAGGACAGCCTGTCGGCGGGCTCGGCGCTGGACCAACTGGGTGAGCGCGAGATCGAGATCCTGCGCCAATTCGCCGGCGGCGCGACGACCGAGCAGATTGCTGCGCATCTCAATCTCAGCGTCAAGACGGTGCAGAACTATCACTATTTGATCAAGACCAAGACCGGCGCGCGCACCGACGCGCAGCTCGTGCGGCTGGCAGCGAGCTGCGGGCTGACAAGGATCTAGAGCCTGGCGGCTGGACGCCTATCTGGTTCCGGCCGCCACAACGAAGGTCTCCAGTCGCTCTCGGATTGTGCTAGGCTCAATCGCAGCCACGGCATCCGGCACGAGACCGCCGGTGGATGTCTGTTGGGCTCCGATCTTGACGCGAGCCTTTTGGCCCGGCTCTTTCGAAGCCGCCCTCGTTCCCGTTGTATGTTTCGCACGACAACAGGAGACGCTTCCATGAAGATCAGGGACAGTCTTCTTGCCGCACTGATCGCCTTCAACGTTTTCGCGATCGGAACCGCCGAGTGCGCAGCAGCCGAGGCGAAAGACCAGATCACCATTCTTTATGACGCCTTCGGCACAAATGACGCGATGACAAAGGACTGGGGTTTTTCCGCCCTTGTCGAAGTCGCGGGAAAACGCATCTTGTTCGACACGGGTAACGACCCCGAGATCTTCGCGGCAAACGTGAAGGCCAGGGGCGTCAACCTCTCGGACCTCGACTTTGTCGTTCTTTCGCACCGCCACTCCGATCATATGGCGGGCTTGTCCTACGTCCTGAGCGTCAATCCGACCGTCAAGATCTACGCGCCGAAGGAAGGATTTGGCATCTACGGCTCTTCGCTGCCTTCCGCCTTCTTCCGGAAAGACGAGGCCCTGCCACCGGAGATGCGGTACTACGGAGGCAAGCCCCCAGCGGTGATGAAGTTCGGCTCGGCATGGGCCAATGCAAACTTCGAACTGATCGATCAGACGACCGAGATTGCTCCTGGGATTACGCTGATTTCGCTGATCTCCGACGCGCCCGGGACAAGAGAGCTCAAGGAGCTGTCTCTGGCCGTCAACACCGCAGAAGGCGTAGTCCTTCTGGTCGGTTGTTCGCACCCCGGGATCGAGCGCATTGTCGAAGCGGCGACCGGGATCAATCCCAAGATTCATCTCATCGTGGGCGGATTTCATCTGGTCGTGGCGCCTGACGAGGCAATCGCGAAAGTCGTTACCGCTCTGAAGGACAGGTTCAAGGTCGACGCCGTAGCACCGGGACATTGCACCGGTGAACCGACTTTTGCCGCGCTCAAGAAGGCGTTCGGCGACAGCTATCTCTATGCCGGCCTCGGCACGTCGATTCCGGTTGGAACGAGTGGGAATGTCCGACGCGGAGAAGGTCCGACGCTTGACGACCTTGCGACATATCGGAAACTGGCCGGGCGTGAAGACCCGTTCGGCATCTTGCGGTCGCGCGGCCTGCGGTCGGGATCCGCGCTCTAGCGCGCGCAGTTCGCGCCTTTATCCAGCGCGTGAGGCGAGCGGAATGGAACCGACACCGTCGCGCTTTGGTTAGCAGCAGAGTGAAGGAGTTGCGCCATGAGTAAGGCCATGCACCGAACGGTCGTCGATCCTCCGCTCCTCACCGTGGGCGAGCTCATCGACGAACTCTGCCGCTTGCCGGATACGGCCGTCGTCCACTTCCGCTGCCCCGCACTCGATCAGGAGCTTACATTCTACCGCATTCGGAAGCGGTCGAAGGACGCTGTCGAAATCGCGGTGAACACATATCCGGAGAGCCCGCCGGTAGTCCCATCCGCCAACGGAAGGCAATCGACCCACTCGCCTGCCCTTCGCGAGGAGGCCCTTTTGCACAAGGCGAAAGGCTGAATCGACAGTTACACGCTTTGGCGGGACCGTGTCGGTCTAGGCCGCCTTCAATCCGCGCAGCACCAGCGCCAGGGTCGCATCGACACGAGCGGGCAGATCGGCGTCCTTCCACTCGTCGGCATGTGCCGGGTGGTGGAAGCGGACGGTGGCATCGAAGATGGCGCGGGCGGTGACCTTGACGTCGCCCACCTCGAACACGCCCTGCTTCACGCCGTCGGTCAGGATCGACGCGATCTGGTCGATCATGGTGTCCTTGTGGCACTTGACGGCGGCGCAAGCCTCGCGCGCCAGCGTCAGATAGGTGTCGAACATCTCGGGATCGTCGAGCACACGCGAGCGCTTGGCGGCGAACAGCGTACGCAGCCAGCGGTCGAGTCGCGCCGGCGCCGGCCCCTGCTCCTCTGCGATCGCCAGCAACGGCGCGTCGATGCGATCCAGCCAGCGTTTGGCGACGGCCTCGCGCAGCGAGGCCTTGCTCGGGAAATGGCGATAGACGCTGCCGTGGCTCACATCGAGCGCACGGGCAACGTCAACCACGGTGGCCTTGGCGAGTCCGTAGCGCCGCAGAACGTCCTCGGTGACTTCGAGGATCCGCTCCGGCGTCAAGATCACGGCTTCATTCATGCCAGCACCATGTTCCCGTTGAGGGCTCAGTTACCCGGCGATGGAGCTGCTTCCGAAGCGCCCGTGCCGGTCGTTTCGGAAAGCTCTCGCCTTAATGAGGCAGTTTTGCAGCCTGCGCCGCGATCTGGCGCGCAACCAGTAAATTGAGCCAATGCCCAATCGTTCCGGTGAAGTTGATGATTTCGGTCGTCATTGTCTTAAGTCTCCATTCGTCCGCGGTCCCAACCTCCTTATGTCCCGCGATCCGCAACTGTTTCGGACCTCGGGCTCCCCGGGCGGGTCGCCGCGGGACGCCCAATCGGAGCGTCCGAGAACGGATATACACGTCCCGCTGACAGATTTCAATATCTGTCAGTCAATGATCCGTGATTGACAGTTAACTTTTGTGGGCGGCGTCTCCTCAGCTTGGGCTGGTCCAGGGGCGGTGGATAGCTCGCCGATCCCCCTCGCCTGGGGTCCAGATCGTTTGTTTCGCCCTGCCCGCTCTGCTAAATCACGGCGTAAAAAACATTTTGGCCGGTCGCCGCCCCCTTGGGCCGCCCGCCCACCTTCCTGGAGCAGTCTGATGATCCCCCGCTATACCCGCCCGGAAATGGCCTCGATCTGGGAGCCGCAGACCCGGTTCAAGATCTGGTTCGAGATCGAGGCGCACGCGGCGGACGCTCTCGCCGAGCTCGGAACGATCCCCAAGGAGGCCGCGAAGACGGTCTGGGCCAAGGCCAAGGACGCCACTTTCGACGTCGCCCGCATCGATGAGATCGAGCGCGAGACCAAGCACGACGTCATCGCCTTCCTGACCCACCTTGCCGAAATCGTCGGCCCCGAAGCGCGCTTCGTGCACCAGGGCATGACCTCCTCCGACGTGCTCGACACCTGCCTCAACGTCCAGCTCACCCGCGCCGCCGACCTCCTGCTCGCCGATCTCGACAAGGTGCTGGCCGCGCTGAAGAAGCGTGCCTTCGAGCACAAGATGACGCCGACTATCGGCCGCAGCCACGGCATCCACGCCGAGCCTGTGACCTTCGGCCTCAAGCTCGCTTATGCCTATGCCGAATTCTCGCGCGCCAAGGAGCGCCTGATCGCGGCGCGCAAGGAAGTCGCGACCTGCGCCATCTCCGGCGCCGTCGGCACCTTCGCCCAGATCGACCCGCGCGTCGAAGAGCACGTCGCCAAGGCGATGGGCCTCGTCCCCGAGCCGATCTCCACTCAGGTCATCCCGCGCGACCGCCATGCGATGTATTTCTCGACGCTTGGCGTGATCGCCTCCTCGGTCGAGCGCATTGCCGTGGAGATCCGCCACATGCAGCGCACTGAGGTGCTGGAGGCCGAAGAGTTCTTCTCCGAAGGGCAGAAGGGCTCGTCCGCGATGCCGCACAAGCGCAACCCGGTGCTGTCGGAAAACCTCACCGGCCTCTCCCGCATGGTCCGCGCCTATGTGACGCCGGCCCTGGAAAACGTCGTGCTCTGGCACGAGCGCGACATCTCGCACTCCTCCGCAGAGCGCATGATGGGCCCGGATGCCACCGTGACGCTCGACTTTGCGCTGGTGCGCCTCGCCGGCCTGATCGACAAGCTGCTGGTGTATCCCGCCAACATGCAGAAGAACCTCGACCGCCTCGGCGGCCTCGTGCATTCGCAGCGCGTGCTGCTGGCGCTGACCCAGAAGGGCGCAAGCCGCGAGGATGCCTACAAGCTGGTGCAGCGCAACGCGATGCCGGTCTGGCGCGGCGAAGGCGACTTCCTCCAGCTCCTGAAGAAGGACACTGAAGTGAAGAAGTATCTCACCGACGCCGAGATCGAGGAGCAGTTCGACCTCGGCTATCACCTCAAGCATGTCGACACGATCTTCAAGCGCGTGTTCGGCGAGAGCTGAGCGCGCGTCCGTAGAAACTGCCGGGTGGTTAGCCGCAGGCATCACCCACCATTCCTCGTGACACGGCGGTGGGTTACGCTACGCTAACCTACCCCACGAACAAGAAACGGATCCCCTCATGCCCATCGTCAACCGCGTTGCCGCCCTCTCCGACGAAATGGCCGCCTGGCGCCATGACTTCCATGAGAACCCGGAGCTGCTCTACGAGGTCCATCGCACCGCCGGCATCGTCGCCGATCGCTTGCGCGAATTCGGCTGCGACGAGGTGGTGACGGGCATCGGCCGGACCGGTGTCGTCGGCGTGATCCGCGGCCGCAAGTCGGCCTCCGGCAAGACCATCGGGCTGCGTGCCGACATGGACGCGCTGCCGATCATGGAGACGTCGGGCGTCGCCTACGCCTCCAAGGTTCCCGGCAAGATGCACGCCTGCGGCCATGACGGCCACACCGCCATGCTGCTCGGTGCCGCCAAATATCTCGCCGAGACGCGCAATTTCGACGGCACCGCGATCATGATCTTCCAGCCTGCGGAGGAAGGCGGCGGCGGCGGCAAGGCGATGGTCGAGGACGGCTTGATGACGCGCTGGAACATCCAGGAGGTCTACGGCATGCACAACATGCCGGGCCTGCCCGAGGGCCATTTCGCGACCACGCCCGGCGCGATGCTGGCCTCCTCCGACAACATCCAGATCACCGTCCACGGCAAGGGCGGCCACGCCGGCGCCGGTCCGCACAAATCCGTCGACAGCGTGCTGATCGGCTCGCAGATCGTCAACGCGCTGCAGTCGATCGTCGCGCGCAACGTCGATCCGCTGAAGTCCGCCGTCATTTCGATCACGCAATTCCACTCCGGCACGGCCTTCAACATCATCCCTGAAGTCGCCGAGCTCGGCGGCACCGTCCGCACGCTCGATCCTGAAGTGCGCGATCTCGTCGAGCGCCGCATCGGCGAGGTCGCCGAAAGCGTCGCCCGCGCCTATGGCGGCTCGGCCGAGACCAAGTACACGCGGATGTATCCGGTGACGATGAACCATGCGCGCGAGGCCGGCCTTGCCGCCGACGTCGCCCGCGACATCGTCGGTGCCGAGCGCGTCAACGACAAGTTCATCCCGATGATGGGCGCCGAGGACTTCTCGTTCATGCTGGAAGCGCGTCCCGGCGCGATGATCCTGGTCGGCATGGGCGACGGCAACGAGTGCCACCACCCGGCCTATGTCTTCAACGACAACATCCTCGGCCACGGCGCCTCCTACTGGGCGCGCCTGGTGGAGACGCGGATGCCGGCGGGCTAGCGTCGCTTCGCGGCAGCCGTGGCCCGGGCGACATTGCCGCCAAAGGGCCACGCAACGCGGAGCCCGTCATCGAGCCGCAGAGCGTTGCCCCGTTGGCTCTTCCGTCTCCAGCGGGCTGGATGCGGTCTCGTCTGAGGCGAGAGGCAGGGTGAACTGAAAGAAGGCGCCCCGCGGCTCGTTTGCGCCGGCCCACATCCGCCCGCCATGCGCCTCGATGATCGAGCGGCAGATGGCGAGACCCATCCCCATGCCTGTGGGCTTGGTGGTGTAGAAGGCTTCGAACAGGCGATCCACGTTCTTCGGATCCAGCCCCGGACCGGAATCCCGCAAGGTGACGTGGACGCCGTCGGATGCATCCCGACCGGTGCTGATCAGCAACTCCCGTCCCCCCTCGCCGACCGCGGCCATCGCCTCGATCGCGTTGACGATCAGGTTGAGCACCACTTGCTGAACTTGAACCCGGTCGGCCTGAATCGGCGGCAAGCCCTCGGCAAATTGCATTCGCACCGAGACGCCGTTCTTGAACGCTTCGCTGCGTGTCAGCGCGATGACCTCAAGCACCGCCGGGTTGATCTCCAGGGTCTCTTTTTGCGGGGGCGCGTTCCTGATGAGCGCCCGGATCCGGCCGATGATGTCGCCGGCTCGCATACCATCACCGGTGATCCAGTCGAGGGTCTGTCGAACCCGCTCCAGGTTTGGCGGTCGCGCCTCCAGCCAATTCAGCCCGGCCTCGGCGTTCGCCACGATCGCGGCGATCGGCTGGTTGACTTCATGGGCGATCGAAGCGGTTAGCTGTCCCATCGTGGTGACGCGATTGGCGTGCGCGAGCTCCATCAGCGCTTCACGGTAGCGCCGCTCGTGTTCGCGGCCTTCGGCTTCCGCCCGCTTGAGAGCCGTCAGATCGAGGACGAAGCCGACGCCATGATCCGTACCTTCTCCGAACATGGTCCCACCGATCAGCACCGGAACGCGGCTTCCGTCCTTCCGCACATACTCCTTCTCGAATGGCTGGGCCGTCCCGACCCGCTTCAGTTCCGTCACGGTCTGCAAGTCGCGGTCGCGCCATTCCGGCGGCGTGAGGTCGGTCCGATGCAGGCGCCCTGCGGCGAGATCTTCCCGGTCGTATCCCACGATGCGCAGGAAGGCATCGTTGGCCTCGAGAATGCGCCCCTCGACTTCCCAGATGATGATGCCGATGATGTTGGCATCGAACAGGCGCCTGATCTTGATATCCCGTGCTGCAAGATCACTCTGGAGCTGGATGTTCTCCTCGGTCGCCTCCCGCCGCCGTTTCGCTTCGAGCCGCGCGAGCGCCAGCGCCGCTGCGGCCAGCGCGACGACGAGGACAACGGCGCCGGCGATCAGCCAGGTCCAGCGTTGCTCGAATGCTTCTGCGCGCGCCTCCCGGCCGGCGAGCCGAAAGCGCTCGTGATCCACCATCTGGTCGATTTGCGAGCGGATCTCGTCCATGCTGCGGATCATTGCCAGCGCGGCCAGCCCGGACGTGCCGGCCGTCTTCAGCAGCTCGTCGATCTCGCGCAGCGTGGCTGTAACGGTCAGCGCCAGATGTCCGGCCCGAAGGCCCTGCAACGGATCATCCGCCACCAACATCTGCAGCGCCTGAGCCTCGCGCCGTACGCTTTCGTCAGAGACGCCGTAGGCCTTGAGATAGGCGGGGTCGAGGGTCATGAGATACCCGCGCCTTTCAGTCTCCAGTTCCGCGACGATCGCCCGCAGCCGATCAAGCGTTTCGAGGACCTGGCGGCTATGCTCGATGAAGTGATGAGCTGCTTGCCGCTCCTGCCAATATTGCAGGCCGAGGAAGCTGGTCGCGGCAAACAGGGTCACAAGCACTGCGACCGCAAGGATCAGCGGACGAGCAAACCATCGCAGAGGCAGGGCCCGAACAGGAACGGACATTGGCCGTGGGTCTTCGATGCTCGTGTGACCGCGCGTGTTCTGGTGCCGACGCCAGAGCATGATGGGACAATAGCACGGATAAGGAGGTCGGGAACCCGACATTCATCGGATACGCCAGAGGTCGGGCCGTGATGTCGCAGGACTGCGGCACCGTGCGTGTGCTATGGATGAATGCCCTTGGTTGATTCAAGGAGCATCATCATGGCACAGGGTGAAAACTCATTGAGCCATCCGGCGAGCCGCCGCAGTTTCATCAAGGGACTGGGGGCGGCTGGCGCGGGCCTAACCGCGCTGCCGCGATGGGGCTTTGCCGAGGATTCCGCTGCGGCTAACGCCAACGCCGCGATCGACTGGAAGCAATTTGCGGGACAGACGATCGCACTTTCGGGTGCGATCCATCCGTGGTCGAACGCGATCGCGCCGCTGTTGCCGGAGTTCACCATCCTCACCGGCATCAACGTCACCATCGATTTCCAGCTGGAAACCACCTACCTCGGCGCGCTGCCGATCAGGCTCGCTCGCGGCAGTAGCACGCCCGACGTCTTCATGTTCACGACCTATGGCCAGGGCATCACGAACGGATGGGTGGAGCCACTGAACGGCTATTATTCCCTGAAGTCGCTGACCGACCCCGCCTGGTATGACGAGAGCGACCTGCTCAAGACGGCCCGCGCCTTCCCGCTATGGTCGGACGGCGAACGGTATGCGGTCCCGATTACCTCAGAGGCGACGACCCTGTTCATCAACAGCGATGCGCTGGCAGCCAAGGACCAGCCGGTACCCCAGACTTTCGACGAGCTGCTTGTCACCGCCAAGGCGGTCAAGAGCAACGGGATGTCGGGGATCGCGATGCGGGCCCAGGCGAGTGGCAATTCCTCCCCGCCAGCCATGGGCTTCCTGTTCTCCTACGGTGGGGCCATGGTCGAGCACAACAGGGTCGTTTTCGCGAGCCCGGAGGGGATCGCGGCCGTCGAGATGTACGGACAGTTGCTCGGTCAGGCCGGGCCTGCCGGCGTCGGCAGCTACGAATGGTACCACGTGCTGGACGACTTCCTGCAGGGGCGGACGGCCATGGCGATCGACAGCAGCAACTTCGCGACCGACATTTCCAATCCAGCGAAAAGCCGTGTCGCCAAGCAGGCCGGGTTTGCAACCTTTCCGCATCTCGCCGGTCGCGGCCCCGTCCCCTTCATGTCGCACTGGCAGGCGTGCATCAATTCCAAATCGCGAAACAAGCGCGCGGCTTTCCTGTTCCTGCTCTGGGCGACGAGCAAGGCGACCTCGCTGCAGACTGCTGCAGCAGGGCTGGCGACGACACGCGTGACGGCCTGGTCGAGCGAGGGCTTCAGGAAGGCGTTCGGTTCGCAGGCCGCCGAGGCGGCGCTGATCAATTTGCAGAATGCCGACGTCGACCGCGCCAAGGCGATTCTTTTCCATCCGCAATCGAGACTGATCCTGGACGCCTTCATGATCGGCGTGAATGAAGTGGTCAACGGGGCGAAATCGGCCAAGGATGCGATGACGGGCGCGGCCGAAAGGGCCAATGCAGCGATCCGCGGGTAGCGGCGAGGCGTCACCCAATCGGAAGAGGTGGCCACGGCGGACAAGTCGCCGCCCCCCGCTGCGCGGCGATTACCCCTGATATTGCAGCACGTGCATGCCAGCGTTCCAGTCGGAGACGAACATCAGCCCGTCGGGCCGCACATAGGAATCGCAGGTCTTGGCCGCGAGCGCGACGTTCGGGCGGGGGTCGACGAGTTTTTTCGGTGTCGGCGGCACCCAATACGCGATCTCCTTCGGCGCAAACTGATCCCTGACGTCAAACACCCTGACGCCGGCATTGTTGTAGGTCGCGAAAATCGTCTCCTCGCTCTGGAAGGAGCCGGGGCGGTTCTCGTGCAGATTATGCGGACCGAAGGTGCCCTTCGCACAGAAGTCGCGATCGCGTGGCGTCGGCAGCGTCGCGATCGGCACCGGATTTTGCGGCGCGCGCACGTCAAGCACGAATGTGTGAAACAGGCCCTTGGCGCATTGATCCGCATTGGCTTCATCCGCGACGATGGCGAGCTGGCGCTTGGGCAGCGGCAGCGGCGTATGCGTGCCGCCGGCGAAGGGCGGCGACCAGTTGATGTGCGAGAGCAGCTTCGGATTGGCGGGATCGCCGATGTCGTGGATGGTGAAGCCGCCGTCGCGCCAGGCGGCATAGCCGCGATCGCCCGCCGTGATCATGTGATGCAGCGCAAAGCGCTTGCCCTTGGGCGTCGCCGGCTCGCCGGCCGCGCGGTTCATGCCCGGCAGCCACCATTTCGCGACGATCTCCGGCTTGGTGATGGTCTTGAGATCGACCACGCAAAGAATGTGGTCGGTGAAGCCGTCGAAATGCGCCGACACATAGGCATAGCGGCCGCCGGGCCACCACAGCCGGTTGATGCCGAAGCCCGGCATTTCGAGGAACGCGACCTCGCGCATCTCGCCCGGTTTCGAGATGTCGTGGATCGACAGGCCGGAGCGGAATTTCTTGGCCTTGGTGATGCTGTCGGCAAGCGAATTCTCGAAATAGCCGCGCATGCTGTCGTAGGACTGCATCGCGACGATGTTGGCGCCGTTCGCAAGCAGCAGCAGGTCTTCCGCCACCTGCAGATGGTGGGTGCGGGTGTATTGCCCGGCAGTGAAGAAATTGACCGGTTTCAGTGCGCGCGGATCGGATGCGTCCAGGATCGTCACGCCGTCGCTGAACATGTGTCCGACATAGACGTGCTGCCGGTTGAACATCACCTGCACGGTGTCGGGCCGGCCGCCGACATCGCTGTACGAGATATGCTTGATGCCCTTGCCGATGCCCTCCGGCGGAATGTCCGGCTCTGACGCCCATACCGGCCCTGACAATCCGGACAGCGCAGCGGATCCGAACACGGCCGACAATTGTTGAAGGTGACGGCGGCGAGAGAGTTCAGGCATCGGCTTCCCCCCATTTTTTGAGAGGATGATGCGCGCTCGCGGCGAGGCGCGCAAGCCTCGCGTGCCCTTACCTACGCCTGCACCACCTCGTGCCGCATCACGAACGGATCGAGCAGCGTGTGCACCTCGCCAGCGACGAGTTCGCGCTGGTCTGCCGGCAGGCCCGCGAGCGTCACAGTGGCGATCGAGCCGTGGCTGCCATGCGCGCCGACCTTCACCTTGCAGTCGATGCCGCGCTCAGTGAGCGGCGACAGCACTTTGGCGAACACGCGCTGCGCGGCATCCCAGCGCAGCTGCGGCTTGAACACCTTGCCGACGCCGGTCACCGGCATCGGATCGATCGGAATGACCTGCACCGGAACGGCGGCGCGCTCCGGCGTCCGCTCGCGCACCCAGGACTCGAGCTCGCCCGGCTGAATGGTCGCGCCCGGCTTCAGTTGCACGTAACCGACCGGCAGCTCACCCGCATAGGCGTCGGGCTGGCCAACCACGGCGGCGAAGCCGACGGCGGGATGGCGAAACATGATCTCTTCGATCGGCGCCGGATCGATATTGTGGCCGCCACGGATCACGAGATCCTTGGCGCGGCCGGTGATCCAGAGGTAGCCGTCGGCATCGAGACGTCCGAGGTCGCCGGAGTTGACCCAGACCTCGTCGACGAACGCGCCCTTGTTGTGCTCGTCGTTGAGATAGCCGCCGAACACACCGGGCCCGGCCATGATGACGACGCCGATCTCGTCGGCTGCGCAGTCGCGGATCAGGCGGCCGTCGGCATCGAGCTGCACGATGCGCACGCGCGCGTAAGGCATGGGAAGACCGACCGAGCCGAGCCGGATCGGCCGGCTGGGATAAGCGAGCGTGTGCACGCTCGAGGTCTCGGTCATGCCGTAGACCTCGACCACCGGCAGCTCCAGCTTCTCCTGGATCGCCGAGCCGACGGCGACGGGAATCGCCGAGCCGCCGCCGGCGGCATATTTCAGGCTGGAAATGTCCGCATTGCCTGGCGGCACCGCAAGCGTCGCCGCCAGCACCGTCGGCACGCTCGACAGCGCCTCGGGCTTGAAGCGCTCCACCAGCCCCCAGATGTTCTTCACTGAATTCGGATTGCGCCAGCCGCTCGGCGACAGCACGACCAATGAGCCGCCGGCGGACAGCGTCAGCAGCACCTGCGTCAGCGATCCCCCGACATGGAATAGCGGCATGCCGAACAGCATGTTGGCGCCGGGCTTCGACTTCAGCAGCAGATTGAGCGCCCAGGCCTGATAGACCTGATTGGCGTGGGTGTGCCGCACGAGCTTCGGCGTGCCGGTGGTGCCGCCGGTGTGGAAATAGGCGGCGATGTCGCTCCCCAGGATCTTGCGCCCGCTGATCAGCCGGTCGGACGGCTGCTGCTTGATCAGGTCGTTGAAGGCGAAGATGCCCTTGTCCGGATCGCCTCCCCCGAACACCTGCACGACCGCCTTGAGGTGTTTGAGCTGCGGACGGATCTGCTCGACCTTTTGCCAGATGTCGGTGCCCGGCATCGGCCCGAGCGCAACCAGAACCTTGGTATTCGCGGCCTCAAGGATCTCCGCGATCTGGTGCGGCTCGAGCAGCGGATTGACGGGATTGGCGATGCCCGCGGCCTCGGCGCCGAACAGCGTCACGAAGGCATCGGGCACCAGCGGCAGCATGAAGCTGACGACGTCGCCCTTCTCGACGCCGAGCGCGAGAAACATGTTGGCGGCCTGCGTGACGCGCGCGACGAAATCGCGATAGGTGACCATCACAGGCGTATCGGCCGGATCGGCGTTTTGCAGGAACTGGATCGCGGCCCCGTCGGGGTTGCGCGCCGCACCGAGCCTGATGGCGTCATAGGTGCTCTCGGCCGCGACGCGATCGGCGTAAGGGACCTGCTCGAAGGCCCGGACCTCTGCGTCCGTCGCGAAGTCCGGATAGTCGTTGCCGATGAACCGATCGAGCGCGTGGATGCCCGCCATGGAATTCCGTCCTCCCTCAGATGCATTTCCCCGCCCCCTGTCTTTTGACATTTTGGTCGGCGAGGCCTCGGCCGATAGCCGGTCGAGCGCCGACAGAATGATGGATGATTGAGCGTTCGTCCATGGCCGAACGGCTACGGTCGTAGCACGCGTCTTCGAGGCCATTGAACCTCCCCGCCCGATCGGGGGACCAAGAACATGCATCGGACTCCGCTGCCAGCGTCCTGCCGCAAGACTTGAGGAAATCATGACCAAGCCCCCGCGGCACCGCATCACACGGCTGATTGTCGCGCTCGCCGTGACTTCGGCGATCATGACTTCAGCGATCATCCTGCCGCGCGCGGCGCGCGCCGAGGACGGCCAGTTCGACAAGATGCGTGCCAGGATCGCCGCCTTCGTCGCCGACAAGATGGAGAAGCTGGGCGGCTCGCGCATCGTCTACAAGGTCGATACCGACGGCTTGCGCGAAAGCGTCGTCACGGATTTGCGCGACGATGTCTACAAGACCCTGCGCGAGGGCAAGATCGCCTTCGCCGGTCTTGCGATCCGCGACGCCGGCGTAGAAGTGAAGATCGCGGATGCCAAGGGCCGCGAACAGCTCGCACGCAAGCTCGCGTCGGCCGCGGAGGGATTGCCGTCGCATGCGCTCAAGGTGACCGATAGCGGCGACGGACTGGTCAGGCTCGCGCCGACCGATGCCGCATCCGCGGCCCGGCTGCGCGATCTCGTCGAAGATTCCATCGCCATGATCGAGCAGCGCCTCAAGGATGCCGGCATCAACCTCGCCAGCGTCCTGCCGGATGGCACGGATCGCATCCGCATTTTCATCCCGGGCATGATGGAGCCCGCCCGCGTGACCGCGGTCTTCGCCAGGAAGGTCAAGGTCAGCTTCCGCCTGATCGACCTCTCGATGCCGGCGGAGCAGGCGCAATCCGGCACGCCGCCCACGGGCACCGAAGTCCTGCCCGGCTTCAAGGACGAGCGCCATTACCTGGTCGCCAGGGACAGCGCGCTCGACGGCGACGACATCAGCTATGCCGGCCCGGGATTTGCCAGCGGCACGAAAGACCCGATCGCCTCGTTCCGCTTCAACGGCCGCGGCACGCGGCGCTTTGCCCACGTCACCGAAGAGAACATCGGAAGGCCCTTCGCCATCGTGCTCGACGGCAAGGTGATCTCCGCCCCCGTGATCCGCGAGCCCATCACCGGCGGCTCGGGCCAGATCTCCGGCAATTTCACCCTGGAGGAAGCCAATAGCGTCGCGATGCTGCTGCGCGCCGGTTCGCTGCCGGGGCACCTCGACCTCGTCGAGCAGCAGGTCGTGCAACCCGCCGCCAAGCCGTAAGGCCGGTCGCGCTCCGCCCCCGCCCCGTCGGGGCGCAAGGGTCCACGACGCGGAAGCCCGCGCCCCCGGGGGCCCCGAATCACGGGCGCGCCATGGCCATGCGCACAACCAACGGGCAATTGCCGAAACGCCCGATCAGGCTAAAATTTGCCTCTTGCGGCATGGCGGCCGAAGGCTTCATTTCAAGCGGTCGTCATTCGATTTCGGCTATACGTGTCGAGCATACCGACCAGGACTGAAGGCCTTACGCGGGGTTAGTACATGCCGTCCGGCAGCGCAGACATTTCCTCGATCCTCGACCGCATTCTGGATGCGGCGACGGACAACCTCAGGATCGCAAAGATCCTGGTCCAGATGGGCCTCGATCCCAACAACGTCACCTACGACGCGATCTTCAACCGGTTGCTGGAGATCTTTGTCCAAAACATTACGCTGGCCAATCTATTCGCCGCGGTCGGCGCCGGCTTCTTCGTCGCCACCCTCCTGATGCGGACGATGGTGCCGCTGCGCGTCGCCAACATGGTCGGCTGTGCGTTCTTCGCCGTTTTCGGCGCGCTCTCGGCCAACGTCTCGACCTTCCTCCTCTATCTGCTGCTGCTTCCGATCAACGCCCTGCGCCTGCGGCAGATGCTCAAGCTGGTCAAGAAGGCGCGCCATGCGGCCGAAGGCGACATGTCGATCGAGTGGCTCAAGCCGTTCATGACCGAGCGCAGATATCGCAGTGGCGATACGCTCTTCAAACTGGGCGATCCCGCCAAGGAGATGCTCCTCACGGTCACCGGCAAGTTCCTGGTCAAGGAGATCAATGTGGAGATCGGGCCCGGAGCTCTCATGGGAGAGCTCGGCTTCCTCACGCCGGACAATCGGCGCACCGGAACCATCGAATGCGTCGAGGACGGACAGGTGCTGACGATCACCTATGACCGCTTGCTCGAGATCTATTTTCAGGACCCGCAGTTCGGCTATTACTTCCTGGTGCTGACCAGCCAGCGCCTGCTGCAAAACATCGATCGCTTGCAGAAGCAGCTGGCGAGCGAGCGGTCAACGACCACGAACCGGATCGCGTGAACGGCGCCGCGGCTCAGCTCAGCAGCAGCGCCATTCCCGGATCGCCCTTCTCCATCGCGCGCCGGTAGGCCGGGCGGGCACCGACGCGGCCGAGATATTTGATCACATTCGGGCAGCGCGACAGGTCATAGGGCTGGAAGTAGCGCATCGTGGTGAGCGAGAAGCCCATCATGATGTCGGCGGTGGTGAAGGTGTCGCCCGCCAGATATTCGGCGTCGCGAGCACGTGCATCGACCAGGTCGAAGGCGCGGTCGGTACGCCCTCTGCTCGCGACCAGCATCGGATTGTCCGCGGCGAGCTTGAGCCGGTTCAGGATCATCAGCCGGCCCATGCCGGCCTGCAGCGTGCCGTTGGCAAAGTGAAACCAGTACAGGAACTGCGCGAAATCAGGATGATCAGGGCGGAGCGCAAGGCGTCCATCGCCGTATTTGGCCATGATGTAATCGACGATGGCGCCGGACTCGGCGAGCACGAGATCGCCGTCGGTGATCACGGGCGCACTCCCGATCGGATGCAGCGCCTTGTAGTCGGGCGGAGCCAGCATGGTGACGGAATCGCGCACGTAGCGCTTCAGTTCGTAGGGAATTCCCAGTTCCTCGCAGAGCCAGACGATGCGCTCGGATTGCGACTTACCGAGATGGTGGACGGTGAGCATGGCGTCTCCTGCGACCGTGAGTTGGACCTGCCGTGATGTCCGCATCTTAACCCGTCATTGCGAGCGCAGCGAAGCAATCCAGACTGCGACCGCGGAAAGACTCTGGATTGCTTCGCTGCGCTCGCAATGACGACGTGGAGGGACCGCCCTACCCCGCCTCGTCCGCCACCATCCGCGCCACGACGCGGTCGCGGCGGATGAAGTGGTGCCAGAGGGCAGCGACCACGTGAATCGCGATCAGCGCGAGCAGCACATAGGCAAAGAGGATGTGGCGGTCCTCATACGCGCCCGCCGCCGCACGGTCGGGAGAGGTGAATTGCGGCACGTGAAACAGGCCGAAGAAGTCGGAATAGTCCGGCGTACGCGCGCCGGAATGCGCCCAGCCCAGCATCGCGACCAGGATGACCACGAGATAGAGCGCGCCGTGGCTGACATGGGCTGCGATCTTCTGCCAGCGCGAGGTTTCGGGCGGCATCGCCGGCGTCGGGTTGACGGCGCGCCAGACCAGGCGCAGCACGGTCAGCAGCAGGATCACATAGCCGATATCGGCGTGGATCGAGCGGTAGAAGAAGCGGTCGGGACGCGCCGGGATGTGGTTCATCCACCAGCCGAAGCCGATCATGGCGAGGATGGCCAGCGCCAAAATCCAGTGCAGCCACCGGGAAACGCTGCCCCAGCCGCTACTGGTATTTCTGATCATGTCGGCTCTCCGGAGTTTTGCGGATATGTCCCCGTCCGCAGCGCAGCTGCTGATAGCGGGAACTTGCGGCAACCGTGAAATTGAATCGTTCCAAATTGGTCCCAAACGGCCCCGCCGCAAAACCGCCCCAAAAACCGAATGGTAACCATGGTGCCCTTAAGGTAGCGACGTGACCTATTCCCCGACGATCCTGGTGTTCGATTCCGGCCTTGGCGGACTCACGGTGCTCCGCGAGGTCGTGGCTGCGCGCCCGGACGCGCATTTCGTCTATGTCGCCGACGATGCCTTCTTCCCCTATGGCCACCACAGCGAGGACGAGATCATCGCCCGCGTCGTGCCGCTGATGGGCGAACTGATTGGCACCCACGATCCTGACCTCATCGTCATCGCCTGCAACACGGCGTCCACCCTGGTCCTATCTCACTTGCGTGCCGCTTATTCCCTGCCCTTCGTCGGCACCGTGCCGGCGATCAAGCCCGCCTGCGCGCAGTCGAAGACCCGCCGCGTCTCGGTGCTCGGCACCAAGGGCACGGTGAAGCGCGAATACACCAAGGCGCTGATCCGCGATTTCGCTCTGGGTTGCGAGGTGACATTGGTCGGCTCGCCCGAGCTCGCCTCGCTGGCAGAAGCCGCGCTCAGCGGCCATCCGATCAGCGACGGCGACATCCTCGCCGAACTCGCCCCCTGCTTCGTCGGTGATCCCGCGGACGCGACATCGCGCACCGACACCGTGGTGCTCGCCTGCACGCACTATCCGCTGCTGCTCGACCGGATGAAGACGCTCGCGCCCTGGCCGGTCGAATGGATCGACCCCGCGCCGGCCATCGCCCGCCGCGTCTCCGACCTGCTCGGCACGCAAATCGGCGGCATCGCGCAGTCCGGCGCCGAGATGATCTTCACCTCGAACCGCGTGCATGGGCTTTCGGCCACGCTGACGCCGTTCTTCGGCGGACGCGGACTGGCCTGACCTTGCGCCTCGACGGCGCGCTGCTAGGTTTCGCCGTCGCCATCTTCGCAGGTTCATCCCCATGTCGGTCCCCGCAGCGCCGCTCAACCGTCTCCGCCAGCTCTGGAGCGAAGGGCGCCCCGCCTTCGGCGCGATCGCGACGATCCCGAGCGTGCAGACCGTACAGATCATGGCGCGCTCGCTCGACTGGATCATCGTCGACCTCGAGCATGGCCCGATTGGCTTGACCGAAGCGCATGCGATGATCGCCGCCACGACCGGCACGCCGTGCACGCCCCTGGTGCGGATCGCGGCGAACGAGCCGTGGCTTGCGAAAGCGCCGATGGACATCGGCGCCTTCGGCATCAATTTCCCGATGATCACCAATCGCGCCGAAGCCGAGAAGGCGGTGCGCAGCGTGCGCTATCCGCCGCGCGGCGATCGTCTCTGGGGTCCGTTCCACGCGCCGTTCCGCTGGGGCCAGTCGATGCCGGACTACATGGCCAGCGCCGACGACGAGATGATCTGCATGATCACCATCGAGCATGTCGAGGCCGTCAATCGCATCGACGAGATCATGGCGACGCCGGGCATCGACGTCGCGGTGATCGGCCCCGGCGATCTCGCGACGTCCATCAACAAGCGCGGGCAGATGGACGATCCGGAATTGCTGGAGCTGGTCGCCCGCGCCGAGGCCGGCATCCTCAAGAGCGGCGTGCCGATCGGCGGCGTCGCCCGCACCGCCGACCAGGCCAACGCCCTGGTCGATCGCGGCTATCGCGCGATCGCGCTCGGTTTCGACTGGTCGCTGTTCCAGCGCGGCATCATGGCGGCGTTCGAGGGGATCAAGCGCTGAACGCGCCGATCGCGGCCTTGCCGGGAACTGCGACGCTGCTAGGGTCGGCGGTTCCAGGGAGGAAGAACCATGCTCAAAAAGACTTTGCTCGCTCTCGCCTTCACCAGCCTCGCCGTTGCGGCCTTCGCCCAGCAGACCGGCATCAAGCGGACCCCACTGCAGAAGGTCGAATTTCCCGACGGCTATAACACCGTCACCGCCATCGCAGAGGTCCCGGCGGGCGGCGCGGCCGGACGCCATACCCATCCTGGGGTCGAAACCGGCTACGTGCTCGAAGGCGAGCTGAACCTCCTCATCGACGGCCAGCCGGAGAAAACCCTGAAAGCCGGGGATTCCTACCAGATCCCGGCGGGCGTCGTGCACGACGCCAAGGCTCATGGCGACAAGGCCATGAAAGTACTCGGGATTTACATCGTCGACAAGACCAAGCCGCTGGCCTCGCCGGCGCCCTGATGCGGCGAACCGACCGGCGCCAGGCGGGTTGGTTCGTGCTAGAGCACGCGGCGAGCGGGCCACCCGCTCGCTGCACATATTTTAGTCCGCAGGAACCGAAAGACCCATGCGCGGGACGTCCAAGACCATTTCGCTGCCGCGCCGCCTGATTTGCGACCTCATGCGGGCGTCGATGGACGTGCCATTCGTCTCGCTCTCCCGCCCCCTCAATATCCGCCCCCTGCTGGAGGCGCGTGCCGGAGCGATGGCGCCCGCCGGCTGGGCCGCGATATTCGTCAAGGCCTTTGCCCTGGTCGCCAGGGACGAGCCGGTCCTGCGCACCGTCTACGCCAAATGGCCTTGGCCGATGCTCTACGAGCTGCCCAATAGCGTGGCGTCGGTGGCGATCGCCCGGGTCCAAGACGGCGAGGAATGCGTGATGCCGCAGCGAATCGCGGCTCCCGAAGCCATGGCGCTGGCCGCGGTGGACGCCGAAATCCGGCGTGCCAAGACGGCCCCGGTCGAAGATGTTCCCATGTTCCGCAAGGTCATGCGAGCCACCCGCCTGCCGCTGCCGCTACGGCGGCTGAGCTGGGCGGTCGGGCTGAATTTCGGCCGGCAGCGCGGCAATTGGTTCGGCAGTTTTGCCGTGAGCTCGGTGGCCGCCTATGGCGGCGGCGAGCTCCATCCCATCACGCCCGGTCCGTTCATCGTCAGCTATGGGGTGGTCGAGGGCGACCAGACCATCCATGTCGTGATCCGCTGGGACCACCGGGTCACCGACGCCGCCCCCATTGCCCGGGTCCTGACCCGGCTGGAACAGGTCCTGAACACTGAAATCGCTGCCGAATTGCGCGCGGCCGGGCCGAAGCCGATCCGGGCGGTCCGGACATGATTTCGGGGCTATTCGCATTGACAGAACGGCCCAAACTCACCTAAAAGCCGCCTGCTCGCGGGCCGATTTCGGCCCGCGAAGCGTTTCGCGACCCGTGGTCCTCTCCCTTAAGCTTTGGGGATCGGACCTGTCAGTGCCGGGCCCAGCCCGTCACACAGGAGGGCGCGTTTCCTCAAACCATGTACCTGAAGAGGACGCGATGACTAAGCGCAGTGAGGCGAAGTACAAACTCGATCGCCGTATGGGCCAGAACATCTGGGGCCGCCCGAAGAGCCCCGTCAATCGCCGCGAGTACGGCCCCGGCCAGCACGGCCAGCGCCGCAAGGGCAAGCTCTCCGACTTCGGCGTGCAGCTGCGCGCCAAGCAGAAGCTGAAGGGCTACTACGCCAACATTTCCGAGCGTCAGTTCCACGGCATCTATGTCGAGGCGAGCCGCCTCAAGGGTGACACCGGCGAGAACCTGATCGGTCTCCTGGAGCGTCGTCTCGACGCGGTCGTGTACCGCGCCAAGTTCGTCTCCACGATCTTCGCCGCGCGCCAGTTCATCAACCACGGCCACGTGAAGGTGAACGGCCGCAAGGTCAACATCTCGAGCTACCAGCTCAAGATCGGCGACGTGATCGAGGTCAAAGAAGCCTCCAAGCAGCTCGCCCACGTGCTCGAAGCCAGCCAGCTCCCCGAGCGCGACACCCCCGACTATCTCGAAGTCGACCACGGCAAGATGACCGCCAAGTATGTGCGCATCCCCGGCCTCTCCGACGTGCCGTTCCCGGTGCAGATGGAGCCGCATCTGGTCGTCGAATTCTATTCGCGCTAAGATCTGAATATCGAAAGGCCCCGGTTCGCCGGGGCCTTTTTGCTTAAGAGCCACACTTCAGTGGCCGCACTGCTTGAGGAGCCTTCGTATGCTCTACACCCCTCCCCCGATCGATCCCAAGGCGCCGCCGGTGCGCATCAATCTGCTCTCGGACACGCAGACCAAGCCGACGGCTGCGATGCGCGAGGCGATGGCGCGGGCGGAGGTCGGCGACGAGCAGGTCGGCGACGATCCGACCGTGAACGCACTGTGCGAGCGCGTTGCCGCGCTGCTCGGCAAGGAAGCCGCGGTCTACATGCCCTCAGGCACGATGTGCAACGTCACCGCGACGCTGGTGCATTGCCGTCCCGGCGACGAGATCCTCGCCCACGAGAGCGCACATATCATCGCCCGTGAAGGCGGCGCGCATGCTGCGATCGGCGGCTTCCAGGTCACCCAGCTCAAGGGACCCGACGGCCAGTTCACGCCGGAGACCTTTCGCAAGGCACTGCATCCGCGGACGCGCTACCAGCCGCCGCAGACCGTCGTCAGCGTCGAGCAGACCGCCAATATCGGCGGCGGCACGATCTGGAAAAAGGCAGCGCTCGACGAGATCGTCGCGATCGCCAAGCAGCACGGCCTCGTCACCCACATGGACGGTGCGCGCCTGCTCAACGCCACGGTAGCAAGCGGCATCTCCCCGCGCGACATGACGGCGGGGTGGGATTCGGCCTGGATCGATTTCTCCAAGGGCCTGGGCGCGCCGATCGGCGGCGTGCTCGCGGGCACCCGCGCCTTCATCGACGCAGTCTGGCAGTGGAAGCAGCGCCTCGGCGGTTCGATGCGGCAGGCCGGTGTCTGTGCCGCCGCCTGCATCTACGCGCTCGACCATCACGTCGATCGCCTTGCCGACGACCACGCCAATGCGCGCGCGCTCGCCCGCGGGCTGTCGCAGATCGCGGGCGTCGAGGTGCAGGAGCCCGAGACCAATCTCGTGTTCTTCAAGCCTGATGGCGCCGGAATTGCCGGCGACAAGATGGTCGCCGCACTACGCCTGCGCGGCGTGACGCTCGCGATGATGGACGGCCGTATCCGCGCCTGCACCCATCTCGACGTCAATGCGGCCCAGGTCGAGGAAACGATCGGGTACGTCAGAGAGATCGTGCGCGGGGCGTAAGTCCGTAGCCCAGATGGAGCGCAGCGAAATCCGGGGTCCTCGCCTCGCGGAAAGATTTTCCCGGATTGCGCAGAGCCTGTCATCGGGCGGCGCTTCGCGCCGACCCGTTGGCTCCATCCGGGCTACGAAGGCGGCCAGCTACCGCCCCATCGCCTGATAGATCAGCGTCTTCAGCGCCAATTGAATCCGGCCGCGCTGCGACGGGGTCTGCACCATGAAGATCCCGAACAGATCGTCTTCGGGATCGATGAAGAAGAAGGTGCCGCCGACGCCGTCCCAGCGATATTCGCCAAGCGGCCACGATGTCCCTGATGGCACCGAGGTGCGCACCGCGAAACCGAGGCCGAAGCCGGAGCTTCCGCCCGGATAGTAATTCTGATCGCGCGCGATCTTCGTCCCGGGGCCGATATGATCCGACGCCATCAGCGCGATGGTCTCGGGCTTGAGATAGCGCCGGCCTTCATAACTGCCGCCGTTGAGCAGCATCTGCGAGAAGCGCGCGTAGTCACCGACCGTACCGACAAGGCCGCCGCCGCCCGACTCCCACCTCAGCGGTTTCCTGGGATCGCGGATCTGCGTCATCGGGCTAATCGCGCGATCCTGCGGCATCGGCTCGGCGATGCGCGGCCACTTGGCAGGATCGGCGACATAGTATGCAGTGTCCGTCATCCCGAGCGGATCGAGCAGCCGCTCCTTCTCGAACCCGAACAGCGATTTCCCCGATATGACCTCGACGATGCGGCCGAGCACGTCCGTGGAGTGGCCATAGTCCCAGTTCGTGCCGGGCTGTTCCGCGAGCGGAAGCGTGGTGATCTTCGCGACGAGTTCGGCGTTGGTCAAAGCCTTGTTGTCGAAGAGACCGGCGTCGGCATAGAGCTTGTTCACCAAGCCCCCGCCATAATAGCCGTAGGGCAGCCCGGCAGTGTGGCGCATCAAATCCTTGATCGTCACGGGGCGACTGAGCGGCTCCAGGGCCAGCGCAACCTTGCCGTCCTCGGCCTTCGTCTCGACACCGACCTTCATCGCGCCAAAGGCCGGAATGTACTTTGCGACAGGATCATCGAGCGAGAGCTTGCCCTGCTCGACCAGCATCATCGCCATGACTGTCGTGACCGGCTTCGACATCGAATAGAGCCGGAAGATCGTGTCCGCGCTCATCGAGATCTCGGTGGCGACATCGCGGACGCCGAAATTCTCGTAATAGACCGACTTGCCGTGCTGCTGGAGCAGCAGGATCGCGCCCGGAAAGGTGCCGGCTGCGACCTCGCTCCTGATGTAGTCGGAAACCTTTGCCAGACCTTCTGGCGAGAAAGTGTGGGCGCGCCCCTCGGAGCCCGCCTGCGCACCACCTGCACCGAACAAAAGAACGAGCGCCGCGATCAGCGCGCGGCGCCCGAACATGTCACTTCTCCATCGCTTCATAAACCAACTGCTTCAATGTCCGCTGCACGCGCTGGCGCTCGGTCGGGGTCTGTTCCAGCAGCACGAAGAACATGTCCTGCTTGGGGTCGATGACGAAATAGCAACCGGAGGCGCCGTCCCACTTCAATTCCCCGAGATCGCCGGGCGGCGGTGGCTTGGCGTTGCCGGGATCGGTGCGGACCGCAAGGCCGAGGCCGAAGCCGAACCCGTCGCCGGGGAAATAGAAATAGTCGCGACTGACCCCCGAGGTCGGGCCGACCTGGTCGGTCACCATCAGCTTGAACGTCTCGGGCTTGAGGATGGTCTTGCCGTCGAGGCTGCCGCCATTGAGCAGCATCTGCGCAAAGCGCTCATAGTCCGCCATGGTCGTAACCATGCCGCCGCTGGCGAATTGAATTTTTTTGACAACCGTCGGATCATTGATCCGGCCGACACGAAAATCGGCGTCATTCGGCACCGGCTGCGCCAGAAGCTTCTGCTTCTCGGGCGCGGTGACGAAGAAGCCGGTGTCGACCATGCCGAGCGGATCGAGCAGCTTCTCCCGCTCGATCTCGAGCAGCGGCTTGCCGGTTGCGACCTCCATGACTCGCGCCAGAATGTCGGTGGAATGGCCGTATTGCCACAGCGCGCCCGGCTGGTTGTGCAGCGGCAGTTTTGCGATGCGCTCGGCGAACTCGGCGAGATCGAAATCGCCGTCGTAGATCTTGGCGTCGCGATAGGCCTTGCGGACCAGGCTGTCGCCGTAGAAGCCATAGGTGACGCCAGACGTGTGCGTCATCAGATCCTTCACCGTCATCGGCCGGCTCAGCGGCACGAGTTCGAGCGACTTGGTGCCGTCGTCGGCCTTCTTCTCGACGCCGACCTTCACATTGGCGAAGGACGGAATGTATTTCGAGACGGGATCGTCGAGCTTGATCTTGCCGTCCTCGATCAACTGCACCGCAACGACGGAGGTGATCGCCTTGCTCATCGAGAACAGGCGGAAGATGGTCTGGTCCGTGATCGGCGCCTTGCTCACCACGTCCTGCACGCCGAAGGCTTCGCGGAAGACGGGCTTGCCGTGCTGCTTGATCAGCACTGTCGCGCCGGCGATCTTGCCGGTCGCGACCTCGTTCTTGAAGAACTCGCTGACCTTGGCGAGCTTGTCCTGATTGAAATGCGCGCCGGCCGGAATCTCGTAGGTGCCTTCGGCGCGCGCGAGCGACATCGCACCCAGCGACACCAGTGCGCCGCAAATCAACGCACGCAGTCCGAAATGTGAATTCATATCCCCTCCCCGGAAGGTGGCCGAGCGGAGTGTACTGACCACGTCATCAGGCACAAGGGCTGCCGTACCGCGCCAGAACGTCCGTGTGGAGCGCGGCGCTTGTCTCCGAGAAACAACAGAATATGACGCGGGCGACCAGCGGCGCGGCCGGCAGGGCTTCAATGGTCGTGTGGACCGCAATCTTCGCGGCCTGGTCGGCCGGAAAGCGATATACCCCGGTCGAGATCGCAGAGAAAGCGAGAGAGTTCAGTCTATTGGCCTGGGAGAGCTCAAGCGAACGGCGATAACAGGAACGCAGCGAATCCGCCTCGCCGCGGCTGCCGCCGTGCCAGACGGGACCGACTGCGTGGATCACATGTCGCGCGGGCAGACGATAGCCCTTCGTGATCTTGGCATCGCCGGTCGGACATCCCCCGAGCGTCCGGCACTCGGCCAGAAGCTCGGGCCCGGCAGCGTCGTGGATTGCGCCATCAACGCCGCCTCCGCCCAGGAGAGACGAATTTGCGGCGTTGACGATGGCGTCAACGCCGAGTGTCGTGATGTCAGCTACGATAACCTCAAGCTCGGCGCCGCCGATGCGGCGCGTCAGCTGGGTCACGTGTCAGGCCGCGACGGCGACGCCCTTCTCGGAGAGCAGCTGCTGCAGTTCGCCGGCCTGGAACATCTCGCGGACGATGTCGCATCCGCCGACGAACTCGCCCTTCACATAGAGCTGCGGAATGGTCGGCCAGTTCGAGTAGTCCTTGATGCCGTTGCGCAGTTCGGCGGATTCGAGGACGTTGAGGCCCTTATAGCCAACGCCGATATGGTCGAGGATCTGGACGACCTGGCCGGAGAAACCGCACTGCGGAAACTGCGGCGTTCCCTTCATGAACAGAACCACGTCGTTCGACTTGACTTCGTTGGCGATGAATTCCGCGATGCTCATATCCGTGTCCTTCTGGGGCGGAGCCCTCAACAATCACTCCGGGCCGGCTCAGCCGATTTAACCCGATACCTGCCTATATATGTAGCCCAAACCGTTGTGCATCCAAAGTAAAATGGCGGCGAACACCCCTTGAACACCCCCTGGGCGGCGGGTCCAGGCCACGCCGGCCCCATTGCATGATGCCACGAATATCATCGCCGGGGAGGACTTTCATACCGTAACGGAGCCCCTATCTAGGACGAACCCAGGTTTTGGAACCGGGCAACGCCAACAACGTTCTCTTGTCCTGTCTGGAGAAAAACGTGACGAAACAAGCCTCCGCTACGGCCACCCCGCCGCTTTCGTCACCGTCGGCCGACCCGCGCGGCCTCGCCCAGGGGCTGGAAGAGGCGTTTCTCGCCGTCCGCAACGAGACCGAGCGCCGGGCCGCGCCGCTGTCGCCTGAAGACCAGCAGATTCAATCCATGCCGGATGCGAGCCCCACGAAATGGCATCGGGCCCATACCACCTGGTTCTGGGAGCAATTCCTGCTCGGCGAGCACTGTCCCGGCTACCGGCCCTTCCACCCTGATTTCGCTTTCCTGTTCAATTCCTATTACGTCAGCGCCGGCCCGCGTCATTCCCGCAATCACCGCGGCGACATCACCCGTCCCAGCGCCGATCAGGTCGGCGCCTATCGAGCATATGTCGATGCGGCCGTCGTCGAATTCTTTCGCGAGGTTGGCGCGGACAAGCTTCGCGAGATCGCACCGCTGGTCGAGGTCGGGCTCAATCACGAGCAGCAGCATCAGGAATTGATGGTCACCGACATCCTGCATGCCTTCGCGCAGAACCCGATCCCGCCGGCCTATGATCCGGACTGGCGCTTCCCGGCTTCGACACGCGCGGATGAGGGTTGGCTGACGCTGAACGAGGGTATCCACACGGTCGGTCATGTCGCCGACAGTTTTCATTTCGACAACGAGAAGCCGGCGCATCGCGCCCTCGTCGGTCCGGTCAGGGTCGCACGCAATCTCGTCACCAATGGCGAATGGCTCGCCTTCATGCGCGACGGCGGCTACCGGACCGCAACGCTGTGGCTGATGGACGGCTTTGCCACCGTCAACAACGAAGGCTGGGACGCCCCCGGTCATTGGCGCGAGATCGACGGCCAGTGGCACATGATGACGCTCGCCGGTCTCAAGCCGGTCGATCCGGACGCGCCGGTCTGCCACGTCAGCTATTACGAGGCCGATGCGTTTGCGCGCTGGGCCGGAAAGCATCTGCCCACCGAGATGGAATGGGAGGTTGCTGCGCGTGCCGGCCAGCTCAACGACGCCTTCGGCATTGTCTGGCAGTGGACGCGGTCTTCATATTCGCCCTACCCCGGCTACCGCGCCATCGAAGGCGCGCTCGGGGAGTACAACGGCAAGTTCATGATCAACCAACTGGTGCTGCGCGGCTCCTCGCTTGCAACTCCCGAGGGCCACAGCCGTATTACCTATCGCAATTTCTTCTATCCGCACCATCGCTGGCAGTTCACCGGACTGCGGCTCGCCGATTACGTCTAGTTTTCATCCGACGATAAATGCGCGCCGGACAGCGCGTTCAGGAGAGTATCATGAATGTGCACGCCAGCGCTTTGGCCGAAGCCCATCTCCCCGACGAGCAGACCACCGCTTTCGCCCGCGAGGCCATCGAGGACCTCTCGCAGCAGCCGAAAAAGCTGTCGCCGAAATATTTCTACGACGCGACTGGCTCGGAGCTGTTCGAGGCAATCACGCGCCTGCCGGAATATTACCCGACGCGCACCGAGCTTGCGATCCTGAAGGAGCGCGGCAGCGAGATCGCGAAGATCATTCCGCAGCATGCGGCGCTGGTCGAGTTCGGCGCCGGAGCAACCACAAAAGTCCGCCTGCTGCTCGATCACTGCAAGTTCGCGGCCTATGTGCCCGTCGACATCTCCGGCGACTTCCTGAAGGCGCAGGCCAACGGCCTGAAGCGAGACTTCCCGACGCTCGGCATCTATCCGGTGGCGGCCGACTTCACCACGCCGTTCGAGTTGCCCAAGGTTGTCGCATCGATGCCCAAGGTCGGCTTCTTCCCCGGCTCGACCATCGGAAATTTCGAGCCGCATGAGGCCCAGGCCTTCCTCAAGAGCGCGCGCAAGATCCTGGGCAAGGGCGCGCAGATGATCATCGGCGCCGACCTCGAGAAGGAAGAGCGCGTCCTCCACGACGCCTACAACGATGCCGCCGGCGTCACCGCCCGCTTCAACCTCAATGTGCTCGTGCGCATCAACCGCGAGCTCGGCGGCAATTTCGATCTGTCCGCCTTCACCCATCGCGCGATCTACAACCGCGAGCGGCACCGGATCGAGATGCATCTCATCAGCAAGAAGAGCCAGACCGTGCGCCTGCTGGGCACCAGCTTCTCGTTCCGCCCCGGCGAGAGCATCCACACCGAGAACAGCTACAAGTACAGCCTCGAGCGTTTTGCTGCGCTGGCGCAGGGCGCGGGCTGGCAGGTGCGCGAAAGCTGGACGGACGCGGCGAAGATGTTTTCGGTGCACGCGCTGGAGGCGGCGGAGTAATTGCTCCGTTGAATCTGAGAGCGTTTTCCTGCGGCGCATCCTTCGAGACGCCCGCCTTCGGCGGGCTCCTCAGGATGAGGACGGAGCGCGCGGCAACAGTTTCAACGGGCGCCTATGCCGATTAGCCTCATCCTGAGGAGACCGCGAAGCGGTCGTCTCGAAGGACGAGGCGTGCGCTCAGACAGCTCTACGAGGACATGTGCGGCCGGAGCTCAATGCGCCTCTGCCTCCTCCGGCTTCGACCCCAGCGACATCGACTCCCACACTGCGACCACGATCATGATCACGGTCGACGCGACCGACAGCCAGAGCGGCGAGAGATCGGCGGCGAACCACCACAGCACCAGTAGCAGGATGATGCCGATGCCGTGGGAGAGCTGGAGGAAGCCGCGGATCGCGTGCTTGAACAGGATGGTGCCGACCAGGAACACCAAGGGACCACCGACCGTGCTCACGATGGTCCTGATGTCGGAATGGCCGGTCGGATGCTTCAGCACCAGCTCGTCCGACACCGCGGTCAGGATGATGCCAGCGACGATCGGCATGTGCAGATAGGTATAGGCCATCCGTGCCAGCCGGCCGGATTCGGTGGATTTCGAGAGCCGCTCGGAGCCGGCCTCCGCGCCCTTGTGGAAATAGACCCACCACATCGCGATGGCCCCGGCCAGCGCCGAGACGAAGGCCAGGATGTTGTCCGCGGTCCAGTCCAGTTCGGCAAAGGTGGCGCCGTTGACGACGACGGCTTCACCGAGTGCGATGATGATGAAGCCGGCGCAGCGCTCGGCCATGTGGCCGCCCTCGACGGCCCAGGCCTCCACCGACGAGAAGCCGAGCTTCGGGATCCAGAAGCGCACCGCGGGCGAGACGTATTCGATCGCGAGCGCCGCGATCCAGAACCACAGCCGCGCCTCGTCATGGGCGAGACCGCCGAGGATCCAGAAGATCGCGGAGCCAGAGAGCCAGACCAGAATGCGGATCGCGTTGTGCCGGACGGCCGTTCGATGGCGCGGCGTCGCGAACAGCCAGAAGGCGGTGCGTCCGACCTGCATGGTCGCGTAGGCGATCGCAAACCACAGGCCCCGCCCCTCGAACGCGGTCGGGATCGTCGTCGACAGCACGAGGCCGCCCAGCATCATCAGGAAGATCAGGATGCGGACCGGGGTCAGCTCGGGATTGAGCCAGTTGGTGACCCAGGCGGTGTAGACCCACACCCACCACACCGCGAGGAACAGCACCGTGACGTGCACCGCGCCGAGCGGGGTGAAATGGTGCAGCAGCGTGTGCGAGACCTGCGTGACGGCGAAGACGAAGACGAGGTCGAAGAACAGCTCGGCATTGGTGACGCGGCTGTGCTGGTTCGGAGCGATGACGCGAAACATCGCGCCGCGAGGATTGTCCGCAGCCATCGTCATCCCCCCGTCACGCGATCAGATCAGGCCCCCGGTACCCCGGTTTGCAGCGCCAGCGCATGCAGCACGCCGCCCATCTGGCCTTGCAGGGACTGATAGACGATCTGGTGCTGCTGGACGCGGGACTTGCCGCGGAAGGATTCCGAGATCACGGTCGCGGCATAGTGGTCGCCATCGCCGGCGAGGTCACGGATCGTCACCTCGGCATCGGGGATCGCTGCCTTGATCATCGCCTCGATATCGTGGGCGTCCATGGGCATTCGGGTCTTGCTCCTGTCTCGGCTTCGAATCGCTTGCCGGGGTCCCCGGACCGGCAGGGCCAAACTTAGCGTGAACGGCCTTCTACGTCACGCATTCCGGCACTATATCCCTGATCCCATCCGGATAAAGGCACGACAAAGTGCCGCGCGCGCAAGATTGATCGAAAAGGCGTGAAATCATGAAGCTTCCAGGGCCCGACCACCCCATCACCATTACCCAAAATCCCCGACGCGTCCGCGTCACGGCCGGCGACATCGTGATCGCCGAGACCAGCAAGGCACTGATCTTGAAGGAGGCGAAATATCCGGCGGTGCAATATGTGCCGCGGGAGGACGCCAACATGGCGCTGCTGGAGCGCACCGACCGCGTCACCCATTGCCCCTACAAAGGGGACGCGAGCTATTACAGCGTCAAGGCCGACGGCAAGACGCTCGACAACGCGATCTGGACCTACGAGACGCCCTTCCCCGCGATGACGGAGATTTCCGGCCATCTCGCCTTCTATCCGGACAAGGTGAAGATCGAGGAAGTGGGGTAGGCTCATCGCGCCGGGGGCGATCGCAGGTCGCTTCCTCTCAGTCGACACAAGGCTCAAGATGCCGCGCAAAGCCGCAAGACTGATTGGGGTCTCGTTGCTGGGCGTGGCCGGTATCCTCATCGTGGTGGCCGCCGCCGGACTGGGTTTTCGCGCCTATCGCCAGCATCTTGCTGCCGAAACCCTCGCGATCCGCTCACCAAAGGGCGTGCAGGAGGGAGGGTTCGTCGACATCGGCGGAATCAAGCAATGGATTCAAATCCGCGGCGAGGATCGGGATAACCCGGTCCTCCTGTTCGTCCACGGCGGGCCCGGAGGCTCCAGCTGGCCAATGTCGTCGGGTTGGCGCCCCTGGGAGAAGCACTTCACCATCGTGCAATGGGACCAGCGCGGCACCGGCCGCACGTATGGCGCCGCCGGAGACACGCTGGCGCCAACCATGACACTGGAGCGCATGACGCAGGATGGCGTCGAGCTGGCCGAGCATCTGCGCACGCATCTGCACAAGGACAGGATCGTCCTGGTCGGGCATTCGTGGGGCTCGTTCCTGGGAATTCACATGGTGAAGCAACGCCCGGATCTGTTCTCGGCCTATGTCGGCACGGGTCAGGTGGTTGGCAGGACGACCTTCGAGAAGGCATTCGAGCTCACGATCGCGCGCCTGCAACGGCTTGCGGCATCCGCCAACAATCCCGAAGCCATGGCGGAATTGGCGCCGATCGCTTCACAGCCGACCCTCACCCCGGAAAATCGCCTGATTGCGGACAAATGGAGCAACGCGCTGGGTCTGCCGCCCGCCGGTGGCTTCCAGCTCGCCGGCCCCATCCCGCCGCTCTTCATGCCGGATGTGTCGCTGCTCGACTTGTACAACTGGCGCAAGGGCGTCGCCTTCTCGGCCAAATATCTGACCGGACGGAACGGGCCGATGTTTCAGAGCGACATGGCCTCGATGGGATTCAGATCTTCGATCCCCATGTTCTTCATTGAGGGCGACGCGGACGGCGTGACGCCGGGCGAGCCCGCCGAGCAATATTTCAAGGAGATCACGGCCCCGCATAAGGAGTTTGTGTGGGTTCGCGGCGGCGATCATTTCATTCCGTTCGATCGTCCTGATGAATTCCTGGCCGAGCTGATGGCCCGCGTCATGCCATTCGCAGGCAATTGAGGGCCGGCGCGCCGGCCCTCCGATTCGGCAGCCCGGCTACGCCCTGAAGATCGTGAGCCCCAGTATCAGCAGCACCAGGAAGATCACGACGAAGATATAGAACAGGAAGCGAGCGACATCGGCCGAGGCGGCCGAGAGGCCGGTGAAGCCGAGCACGCCGGCCACGATCGAGACCAGGAGAAAGATCAGCGCCCATTTCAGGATCGTCATAACCAACTCCGACTAAAATGCCGCACGTGCGGCCCTCAACCCATTCGCGAACGCTAACTTCGCTGCACGGAACTGGTTCCTGAGGGCGCTCCGCGGGAAAGGCGCGGCACAAACTGCGCTTGCTGAATCCGGTTCCCGGCGGCACAGTCCAGCCAGGGCAGGAGCGCAATCGGGGCGACCATGATGACGATGTCACATTCCGCGACGATCGGCGCGGAGGCGCACGCCGCGCCGAAAGCCAAGACGCGCAATCTGTCGCTCGATCGGACCCGCACCTTCCTCACGCTGGTGGTGCTGCTGCACCACGCCGTCATTCCCTACACCTATTTCGGTCACACCGACCCGGCGTCCTGGATCGGCTTCGACGTCGTCGTGCTCTGCACCGACAGCTTCTTCATGGCGATGTTCTTCTTCCTGTCGGGACTGTTCACGTGGTCCGGCATCGCGCGCAAGGCGCCACAGGTTTTCCTGCGCGACCGCCTGTTGCGGCTCGGGCTGCCGTTCGCGATCGCGGCCTTCACGGTCATCCCGATCGCCTATTACGCGATCGCGCTGCGGCACGATCCCGAGCTGACCTTCGCTTCGTTCTGGTGGAAGACGATCACCGTCGGGCCGTGGCCGAGCGGGCCGATCTGGTTCGTGTGGGTGCTGCTGGCGTTCGACCTGACCGCGAGCCTGCTCTACCGGGTCTCAACCCACCTGGTCGATCCGGTCAACCGCGTTTCGGTGCGCGGATTTGACCAGCCGGCCGTGTTCTGGCTGCTGCTCGCCGTCGTCACCGCCGTCGTCTACGTGCCCGCGCTGGTCCATTTCGGGGCCAACAAATGGTTCGAGTTCGGACCGTTTTCGGTGCAGGCGAGCCGCGTCCTGCTCTACTTCGCCTATTTCTTCATTGGCGTCAGCGTCGGTGCCGCCAACTTCGATCGCGGCATCCTCAGCGCCGAGGGCCAGTTGCCGAAGAACCGATGGATGTGGGTGATCGCCACGCTGGTGCCCTACTGCCTGATGTGGTGCATGATCTACATCAAGCGCGCAATCCTCGGGAATCCCAACGTGCTGCCGGACTGGTATCAGGCGATCTACGGCACCTTCGTCGTGCTGTTCTCGGCCGCGATCCTGCTCGCGATCCTCGCCTTCTTCCTGCACCAGAAGTCGCCGGGGCCGAACCTGCTCGACCGCATGCAGGCGGACGCCTACGGCATGTTCCTGGTGCACTACCCGATCGCGCTGTGGATCCAGTATGTGCTTTACGACTATTCGTGGCCTGCGATCTTCAAGGCCGCGATCGGATTCGTGCTCACAGTGTTGCTGAGCTGGGGACTGACGGCAATGTTGCGGAAGATTCCGGGCGCGTCACACGTGTTGTGAGGCCAAGGCCTCTCCACCCGTCATTGCGAGCGTAGCGAAGCAATCCAGAGTCTCTCCGCGGAGACAGTCTGGATTGCTTCGCCGCTTTGCTCCTCGCAAGGACGGAGTGTGTGGCGGCGCCTTACGCCGCCTTCCCGCTCATATACTCCGGCAGCCAGCGCTCGAACGATTTCCGCAGGCTATCGATCGACACTGGCGCCTCGCCCGCGATCGCGATCGCATCGCCGCCGGTGGTGCCGATGCGCACGCAGGGCACCTCGCAGCCGCGCATCTTGGCCAGCACGCGGCCGGCTTCCGCTTCCGGCACGGTGACGAGATAGCGCGCCTGGTCCTCGCCGAACCAATAGGCCTGCGAGACGAGCGACGTCGGCGCCGCCAGCAGTTTTGCGCCGATGCCGCTGGCCATTGCCATTTCGGCGAGCGCGATCAGGAGGCCACCGTCGGAGAGATCGTGCACCGCGGTCGCGGTGCCCGCATGGATCATGCCGCGCACGCAATCGCCGTTGCGCTTTTCGGCCGCGAGGTCGACCGGCGGCGGCGCGCCCTCCTCGCGACCGCAGATGTCGCGCAGGTAGACCGACTGGCCGAGCCAGCCGTGGGTTTCGCCGACCAGGAGGATCGCCTCGCCCTCGGCCTTGAAGGCCAGCGAAGCGGACTTGGTGAAATCGTCGAGCAGGCCGACGCCGCCGATCGAGGGCGTCGGCAGGATCGCGCGGCCGTTGGTCTCGTTGTAGAGCGAGACGTTGCCGGACACGACCGGGAAGTCCAGCGTGCGGCAGGCTTCCGAGATGCCCTTCAGGCAGCCGACAAACTGGCCCATGATCTCGGGCCGTTCAGGATTGCCGAAATTGAGATTATCGGTGATCGCGAGCGGCTTGCCGCCGACCGCGGTGATGTTGCGCCAGGCTTCCGCCACCGCCTGCTTGCCGCCCTCGAACGGGTCAGCTTCGCAATAGCGCGGCGTGACGTCGACGGTCAGCGCCAGACCCTTCGGCCCGTCCTGCACGCGCACCACGGCGGCGTCGCCGCCGGGACGCTGCAAGGTGTTGCCGAGGATGACGTGGTCGTATTGCTCCCAGACCCAGCGCTTGCTGCACATGTCGGGCGTGCCGATCAGTTTCTCCAGCGCGGCACCGACGCCCATCGGCGCCGGCACCTCGCGCGCGTGCACCACAGGCAGCGCGGCGGAGGGAACGTGCGGACGGTCGTAGAGCGGCGCCTCGTCACCGAGCTCCTTGATCGGCAGGTCGGCCATGACGTCGCCGCCATGCTTAACGACGAAACGCTTGCTCGGCGTGGTGTAGCCGACGACCGCAAAGTCGAGGCCCCACTTCTTGAAGATGGCCTCGGCTTCCTTTTCCTTCTCGGGCTTGAGCACCATGAGCATGCGCTCCTGGCTTTCCGAGAGCATCATCTCGTAGGCGCTCATGCCGGTCTCGCGCGTCGGCACCGCGTCGAGATCGAGGTCGACGCCGAGGTCGCCCTTGGCGCCCATCTCGACCGCCGAGCAGGTCAGGCCCGCCGCGCCCATGTCCTGGATCGCGATGACGCAGCCCTTCTCCATAATCTCGAGGCAGGCCTCGAGCAGCAGTTTTTCGGCGAAGGGATCGCCGACCTGCACGGTCGGGCGCTTCTCCTCGGACTTGTCGTCGAACTCCGCCGAGGCCATCGAGGCACCGTGAATGCCATCGCGGCCGGTCTTGGAGCCGAGATAGACGATCGGCATGTTCACGCCGGAGGCGGCCGCATAGAAGATCTTGTCGGCATCGGCGAGGCCGACCGCCATTGCGTTGACGAGGATGTTGCCGTCATAGCGGGTGTGAAAGCGCACCTGGCCGCCGACCGTCGGCACGCCGAAGGAATTGCCATAGCCGCCGACGCCGGCCACTACGCCGGAGACGAGATGCCGGGTCCTGGCATGCTCGGGCGCGCCGAAGCTCAGCGCATTGAGGCAGGCGATGGGCCGCGCGCCCATGGTGAAGACGTCGCGCAGAATGCCACCGACGCCGGTGGTCGCACCCTGGTAGGGCTCGATGTAGCTCGGGTGGTTGTGGCTCTCCATCTTGAAGACCACGGCCTGGCCGTCGCCGATGTCGATCACGCCGGCATTCTCGCCGGGGCCCTGGATCACCCAGGGTGCCTTGGTCGGCAGGCCGCGCAGATGGATGCGCGAGGATTTGTACGAGCAGTGCTCGTTCCACATCGCCGAGAAGATGCCGAGCTCTGTGAAGGTCGGCTCCCGCCCGATCAGCTTCAGGATGCGCTCGTACTCGTCGGGCTTGAGCCCGTGGGCGGCAACCAGTTCGGGGGTGATCTTGGGTTCGTTCTTCATGGATTCGGGGCTTTCGGCGGCGTTTTGCCGTTCTTAGGAAGATCGGGGGCCTACGAAAAGCCCTTTATGGCCCATTTTCCCGCTGTCCCACGTTTTGCGGGCAGGCGGTCGGCGGGAACGGGAATTGCAAGGCGCTGACGGATCGGATTTAAGGACTAAAGACCCGTAATTGAAGGCCCATTTCCTTGCACGAATTGACCAAAGTCCCCTCCACCCGCCGCCCGGACCTGCACGTCGCCACCGATGGCGAGTTCACGGGCTGGCGGACCTGGATTCGCGACAGTTTTGAGAGCCATATCGGCCCGTTCTGGCACAAAATCGAAGACGACGGCAGCGTCCGCTCGGCCTTCCGGGTCGAGAAAAAGCACCTCAACGGCTCCGGAAACGTCCATGGCGGCTGCTTCATGGCGTTCGCCGACTATTGCCTGTTCGCGATCGCCACCCACGAGCTGGATGGCCCGGCCGTGACGACGAATTTCGCCTGCGACTTCCTCGACGCAGCCCGCGAGGGCGAGCTGGTCGAATGCGTCGGCGAAGTGTCCCGCGCCGGCGGTTCGCTGATCTTCCTGCGGGGCAAGCTGACCTCGGCCGGGCGGCCGCTGTTCACCTTCTCCGGCACGATCAAGCGGGTGAAGCGGAAGCCGGCACTCCAGCCAAACGCATAGCTCGACGCCTTCCCTTTTCGCGCCCCCTCGCCCAGACTTGTTGAAAGCGCTTTTGCGCGGGGGAGCAAGAACAAGGTGCCGCAGAGCACATCCGGATCGGGCCACACAACGCCCTCCGCGTCAGCGCCATTGCCATCCATGACCGCCGTCGGCGCCCGCAACTGGCGCGACTATGCGCTGCTGTTCGCGCTCGCCTGCTGCTGGAGCTCGACCTATCCGCTGGCCAAGCTCGCGCTTCCCACGATCCCGCCCATCACCTTCATCTCGGCGCGCTCGCTGATCGCGTTCGCCTTCCTGTTTGCCATCCTGTGGATGCGCGGCGTCAAGCTGCCGACCGACGTGAAGGCCTGGAAGCTGTTTGCGACCCAGCAGCTGATCAATTCGACCTTCCCGTTCCTGATCATCACCTGGTCGCAACAATATGTACCGGCCTCGAACACGGTGGTGCTGGCCTCGACGACGCCGATTTTCGCCTTCCTGATCACGTCGCTGATCACACGGCACGAGCCGGCAACGCTTTTGAAGCTCGCGGGCGCGATCCTGGGTCTCGCCGGCACCATCGCCATCGTCGGTCTCGACGCGCTGCGCGGCTTCGGCAGCGAGATCGTGGCGGAGATCGCGATCCTGCTCGCCACCATCTCCTTTGCCTGCGCGACGATCTTTGGCCTGCGGCTCTCCGAATACGATCCGATGGTGGTGGCGACCGGCTCGCTGCTGTTCGGCGGCCTCGTGCTGCTGCCGCCCGCGCTGATCATCGACCAGCCCTGGACGCTGCACCCGACGCCGACGGCGATCGTCGCCACCATCGTCATGGGCATCGTCTCCAGCGCGCTGGGATTGATGCTGTTCTACGTCTGCCTCGGCCGGCTCGGCACGCTGACCACGAACGCACAAGGCTATCTGCGCATTCCGATCGGCGTCGGATTGTCCGTGCTGCTGCTCGGCGAGAGCGTGCCGTCGAACCTCGCGCTGGGACTTCTGCTGGTCATGGCCGGCGTCGCCGCGATGACGGTGCCGGCGGAACGGCTGAAGCTGCGCAAGGCATGATCCGGAAAGTGCGCAGCAGTTTTCCGATAAGATCATGCTCAAACAATAAGACCGCTCAGGTCGAAATCTGCTTCTCGGCGATCGAGAGCCAATCGGCCTGGGCGTCGCGCAGATATTTGGGCGCGCGCCGCATCTGGATCAGGAGCTCGTTGAAGACCACGCGCGCCTCGGCGCTGCGGCCGACCATCTGGAGCAGCATGCCGTAGCGCACCCGCGCCTCGGCGCCGGGGAAATAGCCGGCGACGGCGTGATATTCCTCCAGCGCCTCGTCGAGCCGGCCGACCTCGGCGAGCGCGCGGGCGTAGAGCAGATGCGCGTCGGCGGAATCGAAGTCCGGCCATTGCTTCTGAAGATCGTCCAGCGTCGCCAGCGCATCGGCCGGACGCTTGGCGGAAAACTCGGCCTGCGCCTTGCCGAAGGCATAAGCGGGGTCGTGCCCCATCGGCAGGCTCAGGATGTGACCGTAATGCTGCTCGGCCTCGCTGAAGCGGCCGACCTTTGCGCATTCCTCGGCCAGCGCCGCACGGTTGGCGATGGTGTCGGTGGCCGCCAGCCGGTCGCACAGCTCGCGATAGCGCTTCTCCGGATCGAGCCGATTGGCAACGCGCTGACGCGCCTGTCGCGCACCGGGGCTGGAAAACCATTCAGGAACGAGCTCGACCGCGATGTAGGCGAGCGCGCCGATCAGCGGCACCATCAGGATGATGAAGGCCCAGGGCTGCAACCGCCCGGTTCGCGACGCGTGGTAAATCAGTGTGATATCGAGCAGCAGAACGACCAAAGCGACGGGCATGTGACATCCGGGAGCACAACGACAGCGCACGCTTCCCGATATCGCAACTCGCGCGGCGAAACAACTTTGAGTTGCTTCCATCCGCGCGGAAATCAGCGACCCCGGACGCGCGCGCCTTGATGGCGACGAGGAGTCAGTCGTCTCAAACGCGATTGAGGTTCATGAGACAGCAAGCCCAAAACCGCCATGACTTGCTGTGCCTTGGGCGGCTGCTACTTGGCGTCGTCCGCCAGCATCTTCCGGTATTTCTCGACGTCGCGCGTCACGAGTTGCTGGAGCAGCTCGGGCGTATGCTCGTTGTCATCAGGCGCAACGGTCGACAGGTCGGCAAAACGCTTCTTCACCGCGTCGGTCTCGACAGCCGTGCGCGCGGCGGCATTCAACTTGGCGATGACGGCCTGCGGCGTGCCCTTGGGTGCGAACAGGCCATTCCAGCCCTGCGCCTCGAAGTCGGGCAGGCCCGCCTCGGCAGACGTCGGCAGATCGGGCAGCGTGGCCAGCCGCACGGTCGAGCCGACCACGAGGCCCCTCACCAGCTTCTCGTTGATCGACTGCGAGACGGAGGCCGCAGCATCGCAGACGCCGTCGATCTGGCTGCCGATCGCATCCGTCAGCGCGGGCGATGCGCCGCGATAGCCGACCAGCGTCGCGTCGATGCCGGCGGCCGTGACAAAACTCTTGCAGATGAGGTAGTTCGACGAGCCGACGCCGGCATGGCCGAGATTGATCTTGCCCGGGTTGGCCTTGGCGTAGGCGACGAACTCCTTCAGGTCCTTCGCCGGGAAATCCTTGCGCAGCGCGATGATACCGAACGTCTTCGCGACCATGGCGATCGGCACGAAGGATTCAGGCGTGAACGGCAGTTTTGGATAGATCGTGTAGGTCGCGGCATTGGTGCCGGCATTGCCGATCGCGATGGTGTAGCCGTCAGGCTCGGCGCGGGAGGCGCGCGCCAGTGCGGTCGAGCCGCCGGCGCCGGCGACGTTCTCGATCACGATGGTCTGGCCGAGTGCGATGCCCATCTGCTCGGCGACCGTGCGCGCGATCACGTCCGACGTGCCGCCGGCCGCGAACGGCACGATCATCGTGATCGGGCGCTTGGGGAAATCCTGCGCGAAGGCGGCGGTCGCGAGCGAAAATGTCGCGAGCGACAGCGCCGCGATCGCGGCGAGAGCCCGCTTCCCTACGAACGCGATCACGCGGCCTTTTCCAGATGGGCAGTGAGGCCGGCGAACAGGCCGCGGCCATCGGTGCAGCCCATGATGTCTTCGACGTGGTTCTCCGGGTGCGGCATCATGCCGAGCACGTTGCCCCTGTCGTTGACGATTCCGGCGATGGATTGCGCCGCGCCGTTGATGTTATGGGCCTCGTCAACCACGCCGTCGGCCGAGCAGTAGCGATAGAGCACCCGCCCCTCGCCTTCGAGCCGCTTGATGGTCTCTTCGTCCGCCTCGTAATTGCCCTCGCCATGTGCCACCGGCACGCGGATCACCTGGCCCGCATTGTAGCCGCGGGTGAACGGCGTGTCGGAACGCTCGACGCGCAGATGCACGTCGTGACAGATGAATTTCAGCCGTGCGTTGCGCATCAGGACGCCGGGCAGCAGGCCGGACTCGCAGAGGATCTGAAAACCATTGCAGACGCCGAGCACGAGACCGCCCTTGGCCGCATAGTCGCGCACCGCGTCCATCACCGGCGAACGCGCCGCAATCGCGCCGCAGCGCAGATAGTCGCCGTAGGAGAAGCCGCCGGGCACCACGACGAGGTCGGTGCCCGCGGGCAGCGACGTCTCGGCGTGCCAGACCATCGCGGGCTCGCTGCCGGAGATCAGCCTCAATGCGCGCGCCATGTCGCGCTCGCGGTTGATTCCGGGAAAGACGAGGATGGCGGCTTTCATTGTTCGGGTTCCGACGGTGATGGGAATCGGGCTGGCCAAAGAGGGCCAAAATCGTGAAGAGACATAGCCATTTGACGGGGATTTTACCAGTGCTAGCCTTGCCGGGCGGCCTTGTACACAGGCCATAGCCACGGCACTTTTGCCTGACGATCTTGCCCGGGATTGAAGCCATGAACGTCCCGTCGCTGCCCGCCTCCCCCTCCGAACCGGTGTCCACTCAGGGCGTCATCGCTGCCGGCGCCTATGTCGATGGCCGGCGTATCGCCAATATCGCCATCAGCGAGGCTTCGAGCTGGCGGGCCAAGCCCGGCCACGTGGTCTGGATCGGGCTGCACGAGCCTGACATGGCGCTGCTCGGCGCCGTGCAGAAGCAGTTCGACCTGCACGACCTTGCCATCGAGGACGCCAACAACGCCCATCAGCGGCCGAAGATCGAGCAATATGGCGAGGCCCTGTTCATCGTGGCGCGGACGGCGCAACTGCTCGAGGGCCGGATCGCCTTCGGCGAGACGCACATCTTCGTCGGCGAAGGCTATCTGGTCTCGGTGCGCCATGGCGCCTCGACATCCTACACGCCGGTGCGCGAACGCTGCGAAAGCTGCCCGCGGGCGCTGGCGCGCGGCGAGGACTACATCCTCTACGCCATCCTCGATTTCATCGTCGACAACTACTCGCCCGTGCTGGAGAGCATCCACGAGGAGGTCGAGGGCATCGAGGACGACGTGCTCTCCAAGCCGATCAGCAAGGCACAGATCGAGCGGCTCTACATGCTGCGCCGCGACCTGTTGCGGCTCAGGACCGCGATCGGCCCGCTGGTGGAAGTCTGCCGCCGCCTCGAGCATGACGAGCTTGCGATGGTGCGTGCGACGATGCAGCCGCTGTTCCGCGACGTCACCGACCACGTCAGGAACATCCAGGAGCGCATCGATTCCATGCGCGAGGTGCTGGCCTTCGCCTTCGAGGCGAGCCTGCTGGTCGGACAGGCGCAGGAGACCGCGGTCTCCAAGAAGCTCGCCTCGTGGCTGGCGATCCTCGCCGTGCCCACCGCAGTCGCAGGCATCTACGGGATGAACTTCAAGTACATCCCCGAGCTGCAATGGGAGTACAGCTATTTCGTCGTCATGGGGATGATGGTGCTCGCCTGCCTCGCATTGTACTGGCGCTTCCACCGCGTCGGATGGCTGTGAAGCGCCGCGCGGGTTAGACGATCTCGACGCGATAGTTCTCGATCACGGTGTTCGCCAAGAGCTTGTCGGCCGCCTCCTTCAGCGCCGCTTCGGCCTTGGCCTTGTCGGCGCCGGCAAGCTCGATGTCGAACACCTTGCCCTGGCGGACGCTGGCGACGCCGTCGACGCCGAGCGACTTCAGCGCGCCTTCGATGGCCTTGCCCTGCGGATCGAGGATGCCCGTTTTCAGGGTAACGGTAACACGTGCCTTCACGTCAAATCCCTCTTAGCTCTTCACCAGCACCGGGCCAGTGCCCTGCGGACGCTCATTCTCCATGAGGATGCCGAGGCGTTTTGCGACTTCGGTGTAGGCCTCGAGCAGGCCGCCGAGGTCCCTGCGGAAACGGTCCTTGTCGAGCTTCTCGTTCGACTTGATGTCCCACAGACGGCAGCTGTCCGGCGAGATCTCGTCGGCGACGATGATCCGCATCATCTCGTTCTCGAACAGCCGGCCGCACTCCATCTTGAAGTCGACGAGGCGGATGCCGTTGCCGAGGAAGAGGCCGGTGAGGAAGTCGTTGACACGGATGGCGAGCGCCATGATGTCGTCGATCTCCTGCGGCGTGGCCCAGCCGAAGGCGGTGATGTGCTCTTCCGACACCATGGGGTCGTTGAGCTGGTCGTTCTTGTAGTAGAATTCGATGATCGAACGGGGCAGCTGCGTGCCCTCCTCGATGCCGAGGCGCTGCGACAGCGAGCCGGCGGCAACGTTCCGCACCACCACTTCCAGCGGCACGATCTCGACCTCGCGAATCAACTGCTCGCGCATGTTGAGGCGGCGGATGAAATGGGTCGGCACCCCGATGTCGTTGAGGTGCTGAAACAGGTACTCCGAGATCCGGTTGTTGAGGACACCCTTGCCCTCGATCACCTGATGCTTTTTCGCATTGAACGCGGTGGCGTCATCCTTGAAGTGCTGGATCAGGGTACCGGGCTCCGGGCCTTCGTAAAGAACCTTTGCCTTGCCTTCATAAATACGACGCCGACGGCTCATGGGGATGTACCGTGTTTTGTTGAAATCCATGTATTTGGTGTGCTCCGGTTACCAGGTTACGACCCACAGCGGAGCTGCCGTGAACGGCTGGGAACCCGTCTATAACCCCTTGGAAACAGAACGGGAACCAAGCCTTCAGGCAACCTATCCGATTGGCTGTCCCAGCACAATCGATCCGGCCGCCCGGCATCAACTTATACCGTCTTGCCTGCGGCTTAACGGCTCGTTGTTTTGCCGATTCGTGCCCCCTATCTAGGCATGCGCCGGGGCCGTCGCAACGACGGCCACCGGATCCAGTCAGCAGGGAATTGGAAAAGCATGAGCAGTTTGGACAAGCGCGAGGAAGGCTTCGAGAAGAAATTCGCCCTCGACGAGGAGCAGAAATTCAAGGCGGAAGCCCGCCGCAACCGGTTGCTCGGCCTGTGGGCCGCCGAGAAGCTCGGCATCACCGGCGAGGCCGCCACCGCCTACGCCAAGGAAGTGGTCGCGGCCGATTTCGAGGAGGCCGGCGACGCCGACGTCCTGCGCAAGGTCATGGCCGATTTCGCCGCCAAGAACGTCGCCATCACCGAACAGGCGATTCGCGCCAAGATGAGCGAATTGATCGCCGTGGCCGCGGCCGAGGTGAAGGCGGGCAAATAGGCGAATAGGGAGCGGCGAGTAGCGAATGAACCCCATTCGCTACTCGCGATTCGCCATTCGCGTCCCTCACCCCTCCTTGAAGCCGTATTCCGGCACATTGCCGCTGGCGCCGTAATATTTGTACGGCAGAAACTTGCCGCTCATGGTGATCTTGACGCGGTCGCCCTTCGAGTTGGCAACGCGTTCCATGGCCATGTCGAAGTCGATCGCCGACATGATGCCGTCGCCGAATTCCTCCTCGATCAGCGCCTTCCACGCCGGACCGTTGACCATCACCATCTCGTAGAAGCGATAGATCAGGGGATCGGTCGGCGGCATCGGCGTGCCGGTGCCGCGCATCGGCACCTCGTTGAGCATCGCGGTCTCGGCCTTCGACAGGCCGAACAGCTCGCCGGCATTGGCGGCCTGCGGTTTCGTCAGCTTCATCTGGCCGAGAATCGCACCGACGATCAGCACCTCGGAATAGCCACCGACCTTGTCGCAGATGTGTTTCCAGCTCCAGCCGTTCTCGCGCTTGATGTCGAGCAGCTTTTCGGTGAGGTCTTCGCGTTTCATGTCAGGGTCTCCCTTGGCCAGGCATCGTGTCACGTCGTTTGTGCCGCTTTGGGAGGCACGAAACGTGCCAATAAATGAGGCTTGAGGCGTCACCGCCTCGACCTCCCCTCACGCGGTAAAGCCTCCGTGAACCGCTTGATCGCCTCCAGCACCGGCTGCTGATCGCCGGCAAAGAACCAATGGTCATTGCCGTCGAGCTCGACGAACTCTGCACCGGTGATCCGGCTCGCGATGTCTCGCCCGGCCGCGATCCGCACGGCCTTGTCGTCCCGCCGATGCAGCACCAGCGTCGGCACCGCAATCCGCGCCAGAAGGTGTCGCACGTCGGCGTCGCGAAAGGCCTCGAGCACGGCGGAGATTCCGCCGGGACTGGACGCCGCGCGCAACAGCCCCGCCCACCAGGCGCGCGCCTGCGGATCATTGGCCAGGCTCGGCGCGAAGGCTTCGATCCCGACCGGGCCGCCCCATTGCGCAATCAGGTGCTTGCTCCAGGCGTCATACTGGCTGGCGCGCAGCGCGTGCGGATAGTCCTCTGACCAGCATCCCTTGGCCAGTGCGCCGAACAGAATGAGCCCGGCCACATGGCGGGTTTCCTCGACCGCAAATTTGATGCAGGCCGGCCCGCATTCGGATGCGCCAAACAGCACGACGCGGCGCGAGTCCGCCGCCCGCAGCACCGTGCCGATATCTTCCGCGGTGACATCGATGCCGGGGGCCGATCCGACCCGGTCGGACAGCCCGATGCCGCGGCGATCGAAAACGATCAGCCGCCCGAGCCTCATCAGTGAAGCCAGAAACGTCCGGCTCGCCGGATGCTCCCAGGCGCGCTCCACATGCGACACGAAGCCAGGCATGACCAGGATGTCGAGCGGACCGCTGCCATAGGTCTGATAGGCCAGATGCACGCCGGCGCCCTTCACATAGCGTGTCGCAGGAAGAGCATCGCGCAGCAGCGCGGCCGCGCGGCTCATGAGCGCCTCGGTCTCGGCTTCCGGCGCAACGCCAAGCTCGTCGCGCAGCCGCTGCGCCAGTGCGGCGTGATGCCGTTCCGCCGCGCTTCGGTCGCCGGCCAGCAGCAGGCTGCGGATCAGATGCCGGCCATACACCTCGCTGAGCGGATCGAGTTCGACCAGACGGCCCGCATGCAGTGTCGCGGCGAGATGATCGCCCGCGGCATTCCTGTCCTGCACCAGACGCTCGAGCGCCTGCACGAGCCGCCCCCGCAGCGCCTCGCGGCGAAAGAACGCCCAATCGTCGAACTCAGGACAGTCGTCCGGAGAAAAGCCCGCCAGGAAGTCGCCGCGATAGATCCGGCAGGCCTCTTCAAACGCACCGCGATCGCAGGCGCGCTCGAACAGATGCGAGTCGATCTTCAGCTCGACCTCCGGAGACCAACGCAAGCTTGTGCGGTCGGTCTCGAAAACCGCCTGGCCGAGCGTGAGCTCGACGCGGTGAAGCAGACGCCGCAATCGCGCAAGGCCGGTCTCGCGGGACGTCTCGGGCCATAGCAGCGTGGCAATGACGTCGCGCGCGACGGGGCCTTTGGCTTCCGCGAGATAGACCAGCAGCGCTAGCCCCTTGCGTAAGGCCAGCTTGATCGGGCGGTCGTCGGCATGGACCTCGGGGAACCCGAACGTGACAAGCGAAAAGGCCGTCATGGAGATCCTCCCTCCCCGGTCGGCGCCCCCGGGGGACGCGCAGGGGACGGTCCAGCGATAGCAGTCAGGCCAGATCGAGCCCGCTCGCCAGCGAGCGGTTCAGGCTCCTGAATGCGGCACCGCCGCCATCGGCACAATAGGAAAAACCATGTTCGCGCGCCTCGCAATCCTGCTCTACGCCATCGTGAGCTACGCCGTCTTCACGGCTTCATTCCTCTACGCGCTCGGTTTCGTCGGCAATTATGTCGTGCCCAAGTCAATCGACACGTCGATCGACGTCGGCGCGCCTGCGAATTTGGGTGAGGCCATCGTCGTCAACCTGCTGCTGATGAGCCTGTTTGCCATCCAGCACAGCGTCATGGCACGCCCGGCCTTCAAACGCTGGTCGGCCAAATTTCTTCCAGTGGCCTGCCAGCGCAGCACCTATGTGCTGCTCTCCAGCCTGATCCTCCTGCTGCTGTTCTGGCAGTGGCGTCCGATCCCGACGCCGATCTGGCAGGCCAGCGGCATTACGGCGTGGCTCCTGACCGGCGTGCATTGGCTCGGCTGGCTGATCGCGTTCGCCTCGACCTATATGATCGATCATTTCGATCTGTTCGGCCTGCGCCAGGCTCTCGTCGCGTTGCGCGGAGCCGAGATATCAGGTCAATCCTTCCGGGCGCCGCTGCTCTACAAGATCGTGCGGCATCCGCTCATGCTGGGCTTTCTGCTCGCGTTCTGGGCGACGCCCGAGATGACCGCCGGCCATCTGCTGTTCGCGATCGCGAACACGGCCTACATCCTGGTCGCCCTGCAGTTCGAGGAGCGGGACCTGATCGCGGAGTTCGGCGCGACGTATCAGGACTATCGCCGGCGCGTTCCGATGCTGTTGCCGCGCATTTTCGGAGCGCCCCGATGAAAGCGGTTCTGTGCAATTCGTTCACTGGCCCTGCGGATCTGCGCCTCGGTGAGATCGCTACGCCGCGGCCCGCCGGCGACGAGATTCTCATCGACGTCCACGCGGCATCCGTGAGCTTCATGGACCAGTTGCTGGTCTCGGGCCTCTATCAGATGCGGCCGCCGACGCCCTTCGTACCCGGCACCGAAGCTTCCGGCGTCGTCGTCGTGGTCGGCGACAAGGTCACGATGTTCGCACCCGGCGATCGCGTGGCCTGCAGTGCCTGGACCGGCGGCTACGCCGAACGGATGATCGCGAAGGAATCGAAGAGCGTGCGGCTGCCTGATGGCGTCGCGTTCGAAGCCGGGGCGACGGTGCTGCACAATTACGGCACGGCGTATTATGCGCTGGTCGAGCGGGCACGGGCGCAACGCGGGGAAACGCTGTTCGTCACCGGCGCGGCCGGCGGGGTTGGCCTTGCCGCCGTCGACCTCGGCCGTCATCTCGGCCTGCGCGTCGTCGCCGGCGTCGGCTCCGACGACAAGGCCGCCCTGGTGCGCGGTTACGGCGCCAGCGAGGTCATCAACTATCGCAGCGAGGACCTGCGCAACCGGATCAAGTCGATCACATCGGGAGACGGCATCGATATCGGCTTCGACAATGTCGGCGGCGCGATTTTCGAGCAGATGGCCCGATCGATGAAGTGGGGCGGACGGCTGATGCCGATCGGCTTCACCAGCGGCGAGATTCCACAGATCCCGATGAACCTGCCTCTCCTGAAAAATTACGCCATCATCGGCGTCTTTGTCGGCGCCTGGGCGGAGAAATTCTCCGCGGAAGCCGCGCGCATGAATGATACGCTGATGCAATTGCTGGCCGACGGAAAGATCCGCCCGCACATCGATCGCGTCCTCCCTTTGGAGGAGGCTGGCGACGCCATGCGCGCCGTCGCCAATCGCACGGTTCAGGGACGAATTGTCCTCAAGATCAGGTAGACTGCGCCCGACGAGGAAGAGAGGACAGAACCGATGACCGAGATCATCATCGACAAGCGCTTTTGCGGTCCTCCGAACTCCGGGAATGGCGGCTATGTCTGCGGCCGGCTGGCCCGCCACATTTCCGGCGGCGCCGAGGTGACGCTGCGCGCCCCGCCTCCTCTGGACAAATCCCTCGATGCGGCCGCGACCGCCGACGGCACATGGGAGCTTCGCGACGGCGCCAAAGTCGTCGCGACCGGGCGCGCGACGAGCGTCGAGCTTGCGCGCGTGGAGACAGCCAGCTTGCAGGAAGCACGCGCGGCCGAATTGCTGGCGCTGTTCAAGCCGCACGAGCATCCGCTGCCGAACTGTTTCGTCTGCGGTCCCGCAAGAGCGAAAGGCGACGGCCTGCGCATCTTCGCCGGCCCGCTCGGACGTCACAACGCCGTTCTCGCGGCGAGTTGGACGCCGGACTCGAATCTGGCCGCCGAGGACGGCCTGGTTGCGCCAGAATTTCTCTGGTCGGCGCTCGATTGTCCCACCGGCTTTGCCTGCAATTGCGATCAGCAGAGCGCGACCTTCGACAAGACGCCACTGCTGCTGGGCCGGATGTCGGCACGGATCAAAGCCCGGCCGCGCCCCGGAGACCGCTGCGTCATCACGGCTTGGCCAGCCGGCCGCGACGGCCGCAAGCGCATGGCCGAGGCCGCGCTCCACGATGAAGCCGGGGGACTGCTGGCCGTGGCGCGCACGACATGGATTGCGGTGGAGCGCGACGTGCAGCTCGGGCGATAGATGCGTAGGGTGGATTAGCGGAGCGTAATCCACCACTTTGGTCGCGGCACGAGAAGAGGTGGATTACGCCTTCGGCTAATCCACCCTACGAGGCTCTGCCTGACAGCAGCTAGCGGCGCAGTCGTAACAAGCCGAGCTCGACGTCGGCGGCCTGCTTCTCGACAAAGGCCTTCGGGCAATCGGCTGCCGCTAGGTCGAACAGCTTCAACGCCTCTTCCTTGGAGCCTCCCTGCAGTGCGCGCTCTGCAAGATAGAAATTCGCCTCGCAGACCTGCGCCTTCTTCTTCGTGGGGTCGGCATCGTCCGCGGCGCTAAGCACTTGCTCCGGCGTCATCTTGCCGAGGAAGAGATTGACGATCGGCGCGGGCCATTTCGTCGCGTCGAGCTGCTTTGCCGCCTCGCTCAGCTGGCTCGGTTGGTCACTGCGCTTTGCGACAATTTCGCGCCATAAGACCGGATAGGCATCCTTTGGATTAAGCTGGATCGCCTGATCGAGGTCGGTCAACGATTTGGCGAGCGAAGCCATCTGCCAATAGACCCTCGCGCGATGAAAGTGGACGCGCGCATCCTTCGCATCGAGTTGCACGGCTTGATCGTAGTCCGCGATGGCACGGTCGAAGTCCCCCTTGGTTTTGTACGCGTTGCCGCGAGCCGATATTGCTTCCTTGTCCCTGGGATTGAGGCGGATCGCCTCATCATAGTCCGCGATCGCGCGGTCGAAGTCCCCGTTCGCGGCGTAGGCCCCTCCCCGAGCGCGGAGCGCAATGCCATCCCCTGAAGCGAGTGCAATCGACTGACCATCGGCCGACGACGCATAAGCGGGATCGTCGGCTTGACCTTGAAGCTGAGCCTTCCGATCGCCAGAGCCCCTTTGATCCTGATGTGCCAGCTGCATTGCCTGGGTGTAGTCGGCAACGGCACGGTCATGATCGTCGTTTCGAGCATTGACGATGCCGCGGCAGAAGTAGCCCGATGGGCTTCGTGGGTTCAGCTCGATGATCTGGTCATAGTCGGCGATAGCGCGGTCGAGTTCGCCCAGCTGAAAAAAGGATTCGGCCCGGAAGTAGTAGAGATACTCGTTCTTTGGCTTGATCTGCATTGTTTGATCGAGTTCGGCCAATGCGCGCGCCCTGTCACCCTTGGCGAAGTAAACCCGGCCGCGGCACAGCTGGCCCATGCCGGTTTGCGGGCCGATCTCGACCACTCGGTTACAGTCGGCCATAGCACGACCCAGGTCCCCATTGCGGATGTAGATGAGGCCTCGGTCGACATGCGCATTGACGTTATCTGGATGGATCAGGAGAGCCTGATCATAGTCGGCGATGGCGCGGACGAAGTCGCGTCTCCCCAGGTAGACTTGCGCGCGCCCTATGTAGGCGTAGGTACTTTTGGGATCGAGCTCGATGACTTTGGTGTAATCAGACAGCGCGGCTGCAGGCTCTCGCTTTCGGAGATGCGCAAAAGCCCTCTTGAGTCGGGCGGGCAGATTGTCTGGATAGCGCTCGATGATCCGGTCGTAATCGGCGATCTCAAGGTCGATCTCGCCTTTCTGGCGGTAGAACATGGCGCGGCGGATGTGTGCCATGACCACGCCTTGCTGCATGACCGGCGCCGCCTCGATCAAGGCGGTACAGCCCGCGATCCGGTCATCGACACTGAAATTTCCGACCGCGTTGCACTTGGCGGACAAGGGCATTTCCGCGCGGGCACTTGATATTTCGAGCACGGTCGCCAGCGCCAACGCACTCACACCTGCTGCCGCGCCAACGAGTGCGCGGCTTGTCATTCCAAACATACAGTCCCAACTCAATTCCCGGGAACTGTCATAACAACCGATTGCGCGTCTGCACAGCCCTTGGTTGCAGAATTTGAAAGCGGCGCTTCACTTGGCCGAAAGCTTAGGGCCTGGTCGCGAGTGCCGTAGGGTGGGCAAAAGGCGCGAAGCGCCGTGCTCATCACTCCAATCTCAGCTCCGTTGAGCGACATGGTGGGCACGCTTCCGCCTGCGCTCTTCGAGCTACGGCGGACAAGTCGCTTTGCCCTCCCTACCTCTAATCACGCAACACATCCGTCGCCGCACCTTCGGCCTGCACCAATCCGCATTCTCCTGCACGCCCGCGGCCGCGCTTGCGACGGTTTACCTTGCGTCAAGCACGCCCGGCAATCGATGGCTGTCTTAAAAGGCTTGTTAGGAGCGGTCATCGTTGTTGGCGCCCGGAATACGGGGACGCTCTGCAATGCAATCGGACGAGGGACTCTACAGTGCGCCACGCTGGCGCCTGACACGCTGGCTCGCCGAGCCGGGGCTAGGTGTTCCCGACGACATCCGCGCCGCGCTCATTGTCCAGCTCTATGGATCGCTGCCGGTTTTTGCTGCCGGCGCCGTCAACACCATTGCCGTCGCCGCCGTGATCGCTGGCCGCAAGCAGACTGCACCATTCATTGTCTGGCTGGTCATGGAGATCGCGATCTGCCTGGCCCGCCTCGCCGTGCTCGTCAGCGCGCATCGCAGGGCGCGTGCCCACTGCCCGACGCCGACCGACCTTCATCTCCTGCTCGCGGTCGCCTGGAGCGCCAGCGTTGGATTTGGCGTCGTTGCCAGCCTGGCCAGCGGGGACTGGGTCGTCGCCATGCTGGCCTCGCTCTCGGCGGCGGCGATGGTCGGCGGCATCTGCTTCCGCAATTTCGGCGCGCCGCGGCTGGCCGGGACCATGATCCTGCTGAGCCTCGGTCCCATTATCCCCGGCGCTGCGTTCGCCGGCGAGCCGCTGCTCTACATCGTCTACCTCCAGGTGCCGATGTATCTGGCCGCGATGACGGCCGCCGCCTTCCGCCTCAACCGGATGCTGATCACCACCATGCGCGCCGAACGCGAGAACAGCCATCGCGCGCATCATGATGCACTCACGGGGCTGCTCAATCGCGCGGGCTTCGTCGAGGCACTCGGCGCCAGACTTGGAGCCCACGCCGAACGACGGTTCGCTGTGATGTTCTTCGATCTCGACGACTTCAAACCGGTCAACGACACGTTCGGACACGCGGCGGGCGACGAGGTGCTGAAAGCGGTGGCCGGGCGCGTGCGCCGGGCGCTGCCGGACGGCGCCGTGGTCGCCCGGATGGGCGGCGACGAGTTCGTCGTGCTCGTCGACGGCGTCACCGCCGAAATGGCCCAAGAGGCGGGATACCGCCTCATCAGCGAGGTTGCCGTCTCCTATGAGCTCGGCGGCGAGGTGCGCGCCGGTGTCGGCGCCAGCGTCGGCATTGCGATGTCGCCGGATCATGGCGCCGAAGTCGAGGAATTGCTCGCGGTCGCCGATGCAGCACTTTACGAGGCGAAGTCAGGCGGCAAATCGCGTTGCTGCCTGGCCTCGGTCGAGACCAACCTCGCCGCGTTACGTCGCCTCCAGCAGAGCGGCCCGAAAGCCCCGGTCGCAAGCGCCGCCTGACGCAGTACGACTAACGCACCCCACAAGCGCGATCTCGTAGGGTGGGCAAAGCGAAGCGTGCCCACCATCGCGCTCGAAGGCAAAATGGTGGGCACGGCGCTACGCGCCTTTGCCCACCCTACGAGAGCTCCGGCCTACGCGCTTGGCTCGATCATCCCCTGCAACCGCACCAGCTCCGCCTCGAGATCGCGCTCGACGTCCGCGGCGCGGATCTCCAGCACGCGATAGTCGCGCGCCTCCAGCCACGTCCGCCGGCCCGCACGATCGGTGGCGATGGTCTCGCCCTCGCCAGGGTTCACCAGCTCGATCGCGATCCGGTGCGGGAACGAGACGAAATCGGGAATGTGCCGGCCGACCGGGGTCTGGCGCTTGAACCCTCCTGCGAAGCGGCGGTCGCGGGTCAGGGCCTGCCAGAGCAGGCGCTCGGCGTCGGTCGGGTTGCGGCGGAGCAGGCGGGCGAGCCCGCGCACCGTCGAGCCGCTGTCGGGCACGCCGCCGCCCTGGCCGTGCTCGGCCAGCAGCGCGCGCAGGCGCGTGGCCTGCTCGCCGTCGAGCACGCCGCCCTTGGCCGGGCCCTTGCGCCCTTCCGCGATCGCCATCACCACACCATGCAGGGTGTGCATGTCCTGCTTGGTCGGCTCCATCCGGCTGAAGATGTTGCGCAGGTTGACCAGCATGGTGTCGCGCTTCTCGGCCGGGCGCAGGAATTCGACCCGGTCGAGCTCGCGGATGAGGTTGTCGAAGAAGGCCTGCATCTGGTGCTGCGAGGCGCGCTCGGAGCGCTCGGGCATGCTGTGTGGTAGCTCGCCTGACGTTGCCCGCTTGAACCATTCATAGCCGACCAGCAGCACGGCCTGGGCGAGGTTGAGCGAGGCAAAGCCCGGATTGACCGGGAAGGTGATGATGCGGTTGGAGAGGCCGACCTCCTCGTTGGTCAGCCCCCAGCGCTCGCGGCCGAACAGGATGCCGGCCTTGCCCCCGGTCGCGACGTGACCCGAGATCTCAGCCGCGGCTGCCTCGGGCCCCACCACCGGCTTGGCCTGGTCATGGGGACGCGCCGTGGTGGCGAACAGCAGGTCGAGATCGGCGACCGCCTCGCCGACCGTGTCGAACAATTCGACCTTTTCCAGAATGTAGTCGGCACCGGCCGCGGCGCGCTGGGCGGCGATGTTGGGCCAGCCGTCGCGGGGATTGACGATGCGCAATCGGCTGAGCGCAAAATTACCCATGGCGCGCGCGGCCATGCCGATGTTTTCGCCAAGCTGCGGCTCGACCAGGATCACGATGGGACCGTCGAGGGAAAGGCCCGCCTTGCTCTTGTCAGTCCCCGACATCTCGCTTCGCTTTCACACTGGTTCTCAAGGCCTTGGCAAGGCGCTCTTCAGGAATTGATTCAAAGCCGGCCTGCCCCGATCCGTTGGGGCCGGCTGCCCGTTCGCCTGTCGTTTGCCTGTCCTGACGAAATTCTCAAGGGAAATAACGGGTTGGATTCGACTTTTGAATCTCTTCTGAAGCCTGAGGG
>NZ_JADPIU010000107.1:0-2597 GCF_023073075.1 Bradyrhizobium sp. 61
GTATCCCTCCATTGAAGGCCGCCTTGTTTGACGAACGTTATAGCTGCAGGTCCTAGGGGTAATCCTAGGAGAAGTGGTATGACGATTTCGAGGACGGAGGTAATCACATCGGTCGAGCGGCGGCGCCGGTGGTCGCAGGACGAGAAAGAGCGGCTTGTTGCAGCATCGCTCGAGCCCGGCGCCAGTGTTTCCGAGGTGGCTCGCGTGGCCGGGCTTCATGTGAGCCAGCTGTTCAGGTGGCGCAAGGATCTCTGCAAGCACGGCGAAGCGAGCATTGCTCCGTTTGTTCCAGTCGAGATTGGGCCGCTTGCGTCACCGCGGGAGCTGGCCGAAGCGCCGTTGACGACGACGGCGCGGCGACGCAAGAGCGATTGCATCATCGAGATCGATCTTGATAGCGGGCATTGCATCCGGGTCGATGGCGACGTTGATGGAGACGCGCTACGTCGCGTTCTCGATGCTTTGGCCCACCGATGATCCCGGTTCCGACAGGCGCGCGAGTGTGGCTCGCGACAGGCCACACGGATATGCGCCGGGGCTTTCCGTCGTTGGCACTCCAGGTGCAGGAGGTGCTGCGCAAGGATCCGCTCAGCGGTCATTTGTTCGTCTTCCGGGGTCGCCGCAGCGATCTTGTGAAGGTGATCTGGCACGATGGCCAGGGGGCATGCCTGTTTACCAAGAGACTGGAGAGAGGAAGGTTTATATGGCCATCCGTTGCGGGTGAAGCTGTGACGATCTCGCCAGCGCAGATGAGCTATCTGTTGTCCGGAATCGATTGGCGCAACCCGCAAGAACCCCAGCGTCCGACACGGGTCGGATAGCCGTTTTTGGTTGAATCTGCGGCTTGATCTGATTCAATGGCTTCATGATATCGAAGCCGGACGATCTTCCGTCGGACCTTGTCAGCGCTCTAGCGGCGCTGCAGGCCGAGCGCGAGGCGCGGCTGCGAGCCGAAGCGGTGGCTGCCAGTGCGTTGGCGGAGCTGTCGGACAACGAGGCGCTGATCGCGCATCTTGAGCTGCGAATTGAGAAGCTCAAACGTGAACTGCACGGGCAGCGATCCGAGCGCTCGGCACGGCTGCTCGAGCAGTTGGAGTTGGAGCTCGAGGAACTCATCACCACGGCGAGCGAGGACGAGCTGGCCGCACAGGCGGCGGCAGCGAAGACGCAGAACGTCCGTCCCTTCACGCGTAAGCGGCCGGTGCGCAAGCCTTGGCCCGACGATATCGAACACGAGCGCGTCGTTGTTGAAGCTCCAACGACCTGCGCCTGCTGCGGTGGATCGCGACTGGCGAAGGTCGGCGAGGATGTGACCAAGACCCTGGAGGAGATCCCGCGCCGCTTCAAGGTCATCGAGACGGTGCGCGAGAAGTTCACCTGCCGGGATTGCGAGAAGATCAGCCAGCCGCCGGCGCCGTTCCATGCCACGCCGCGTGGCTTCATCGGTCCACAATTGTTGGCGACGATCCTGTTCGACAAGTTCGGCATGCATATCCCGCTCAACCGCCAGAGCGTGCGCTTTAAGGCCGAGACGATCGATTTGCCGTTGTCGACACTGGCTGACCAGATCGGCCACGGGACCTTTGCCGTCATGCCGCTCTTCCACTTGATCGAGCGTCATGTGCTTGCGGCCGAGCGCCTACATGGCGACGACACCACCATCCGTATCCTGGCCAAGGGCAAATGCACGACTGGGCGGATCTGGACATATGTGCGGGATGACCGGCCCTTCGCCGGGCCCGCGCCGCCGGCTGCGATCTATTACGCCTCGAGCGACCGACGAGGCGAGCATCCCCAAAAGCATCTGGCGGTCTTCGCCGGCATCCTGCAAGCCGATTGCTACAACGGCTTCGAGCCGCTGTTCGATCCGCAGAAGAAGACACTGCCAATTACGCCGGCGTATTGCTTTGCCCATGCACGGCGAGGCTTCTTCGAGCTGGCTGACATTGAGAAAAATGCTTGGGAAGGCAAGAAGGGCAAACCGGTCTCCCCGATCGCACTGGAGGCGGTCAGGCGGGTGGACGCGTTGTTCGAGATCGAGCGCGCCATCAACGGCCGCAGCGCCGACGAGCGACGCGCCGTGCGCCAGGAACAGAGCAAGCCGCTTCTCGACGACATGCACGCCTGGCTGCTGCGCGAGCGCGAAACCCTCTCGCGCTCGTCCGAGGTCCTGAAGCCGATCAACTACATGCTCAGGCGCTGGGAGGGCTTCGCCCGCTTCCTCGACGACGGGAGGATCTGCTTGACCAACAATTGCGCTGAACGCGCTTTGAGAGGCATCGCCTTGGGACGGCGCAACTGGACCTTCGCTGGCAGCCAGCGTGGTGCCGAACGTGCCGCCATCATGCTGACGATGATCACGACGTGTCGTCTCAATGACGTCGATCCAAAAGCCTGGCTTGCCGACGTCCTCGCCCGTATCGCCGATCTTCCTGCATCGCGGCTGCACGAACTGCTGCCCTGGGAATGGAAGCTTCTGCGCCAAGCCGGCAAATGCGACGATCAGCAAGCCGCCTGACCTTCACCCAACGCCATCACATATAGCTCGCCGTGCCCGCGCGCACGCGACAATCAGGCGGCCTTCGTCGTAGGCGTAC
>NZ_JADPIU010000060.1:0-2588 GCF_023073075.1 Bradyrhizobium sp. 61
TTCTCCAACCGTTTCGACACCACCATGGCGAACCATCTGGCCGGCAACACGCTGGTGACGGATGCCCGCTTCACCGGCAACAACGCGATCACCGCGCCGACCAACATCTACCGCGGTGGCGGCGCGACCGACGACGCCACCATCAACGGCGACAACACCAAGACGATGAACCTTCAGATCATCGACGCCCTGGTGGAGCGCGCCAATGTGGCTTCCCCGCTGATCCGTCCCATCATGGTCGGCGGCGAGAAGAAGTTCGTCATGTTCCTGCACGACTACCAGGTCACGGACATGCGGATTTCGACCTCGACTGGCCAATGGCTGGACATCCAGAAGTCGGCTCTGGCCGGCGGCTCTGGCTCCAAGTCGCCGATCTATACCGGCGCGCTCGGCGAGTACAACGGCGTCGTTCTGCACAAGTGGAATCGCCTGCCCGTCGGCATCTCCAACGCCGGCGCCGCGCAGACCTCCACCCGTCGGGCGGTTTTCTGCGGAGCGCAGGCGGCCGCGATCGGCTTCGGCAAGGAGTTCTCCAACGGCTCCCACTTCAAGTGGATCGAGGAGCTGTTCGATTACGAGCGCGAGCTCGGCGTCTCCGCGCAGACCGTTTGGGGCATGAAGAAGTCGGTGTTCAACGCCAAGGACTTCGGCACCATCGTCGCCACCACCTACGCAGTCGCGCACTAAGCGCGGCTGCTGATCCTGCAACCCTTTTCGAAAGGCGAACGACATGGCTACCGGAATCGTGGCGAGCACTGCCCGCCAATCCGCAGAACAGCAGGTTCACTACCTGCGCTTCACTGTGAACTTCAACGATGCGGGCATTGCGACCGGCAACGGCAAGCAATGGCTCCCGAAAGGCGCCGTTCTCATCGGCACCGACGTGAACATTGTGACGGCCTTCAATGCCGCCACGACCAACGTTCTGTCGGTCGGTATCGAAGCCTCGACCTACGCCAATATCGTCACGTCGGCGCAGACCGTCTCCGGCACCACGGGCCTCAAGCAGAACCTTGCGCCCACCGGCACCGCGTTGGTCCCGCTGGCGGCCGATAGCCAGGTGTTCGCGCTGTACACCCAGACCGGTACCGCGGCGAGCGCCGGCCAGGCCGTGATCATCGTCAAGTACATTCCGAACAACGACATCAGCTAGCGCTGGTGGAGATCTGGCTGCATTACGCGGGCGCGGCGGTTGTTCTTGAGGAGCAATCGCCGCCTCCGGCTATCCCGGCGCCGCTCGCGCCTCCGGCTGTGATGGTGGACGATGGGAACGTATCTCGACCTTCAGACCGCGATCGCAACGGACCTGACGCGAACCGACCTGACAAGCCAAATAAAAAGCGCAATCGTAGACGCCGTTAAGCACTACGAGACCTCGCGGTTTTACTTCAACGTCACGCGGTCCTTCACGTTTTCGACCGTGATCGGGCAGGTGGCTTACGGCGCCAGCGCTCTTGCGCAGATCCCCGACATCATCGGCCTCGACACGCTGTTCCTGTTCGACGGCGGCCGGCCGCTCGAGCTCGAAAAGTACGAGGCCGACGAATTCGAGTGGCTGCAAAGCACGTCCACCGGCAACGGGCGTCCCTGCGCCTATACCTACATCGACAGCCAAATCCTGCTCTGGCCGACGCCGGTCGCTGTCTACACGATGCGGCCGCACATGCACTACAAGCTCACAGAGCTCGCCGGCGACACCGACACAAACGCATGGACCAATGACGCAGAGCAGCTGATCCGCTGCCATGCCAAGCTGCTGCTCTACACGAACCTCCTGGAGGACACAGACGGCATGCAGCGCATGTCCGTCCAGATCCAGAGCTACAAGGATGCGCTCGACTACAAGACCTCGGCCCGGACGGCGACCGGCCGCATTCGCGCGACGAGCTTCTGATGCCGGTCATTCCCTTCGGCGAATATCGCCCCGATCTCAGCGACTACGAAGCGCAGACCGAAAAGGGTGTTCTCAACGTCGTCCCGCAGGGTGATGGCTATGGGCCCTTCAAGAGCCTCACCGCCCTTTCGCTGTCTCTTGGAGCGCAATGCCGCGGCGCCTTTTCGGCGTACAAGACAGACGGCTCGGTGGTCGTGTTTGCGGCTACCTCTACCGACCTATACAAGCTCGACAACACCACCTATGCATGGACGAAGGTTTCAAAGGGGGGCGGCCCGTATGCGGCCGTTACCGCCTCTGAACAGTGGGTATTCATCCAGTTCAACAATCTCGTCATCGTGGTGCAGGCCAACGTCGTGCCGCAGGTGTTCGATATTTCGAGCTCCTCGGCGTTTGCTGATTTGGCTGGTAGCCCCCCGCAAGCCCGCTATGCCGATGTGGTTGGCCGGTTTGTGGTCCTGACCGGCCTCCTCACCAACCCGAACCGGGTTCAATGGTCCGGGTTGAACGACGTCAATGGCGCGAATTCATGGACCGCCGGCATCAACTCGAGCGATTCCCAGGACCTGCCGGATGGCGGTATTACGCGCGGCATTGCCGGCGGTGAAAGCGGCGTCATCTTCCAGGACACCGCGATCCGGCGCATGACCTACCTGCCGGGCGATCCCCGCGTGTTCCAGATCGAGAAGATCGC
>NZ_JADPIU010000046.1:0-2323 GCF_023073075.1 Bradyrhizobium sp. 61
CGCCTGTGACGGTGTTGCCGTCTCGGTCATCGCCAATCGCGATATTGAAGATCATCTTGAGCAGGTATCGCTGGCCGTATGTCATGGCCGCGCCGGCAGCATGCGTCTTCGTCATCACATCGCCGCCCTTGGCTCCCTTGGCTCCCTTGCCATCGGCCGGCATATCGACGTGATATTTGCGGGTGAACTTGCCGCGGGTGACGTAGCAGACGACCCGGATATGGTCTGCCGGCGCCCCGTCCTCCGTATTGAACGACAGGCCGAAACCTTCGCCCGAATAGACAGGCCGAATCGCCTTGTCCAAGGCGAAATAAGAGGCGTAGCAGCTGCGGGTCTGCGGGTTGTTGGCATCGGCAGCCACCGCGCGCATCTTGCTCTGCACGGTCGCCATGGACTCGTTGAAGGCCTCTTCGGCAGCTTCAAGCTGGATCTCTTTGCGCATCTGCCATGCGCGCTCCAGGCGCTCCATGGGGACGGAGGGATCGCGGGCGATGCGCTCCAGCATGCTGATGACAGCCGTCGTTTCAGACTGCGGGGGAAGGGGCGAAACAGCGCCAATGACGTTCTCAGCGGGAAGGTTCATTTACGCGAACTCCGGGTTTGCCATTTCGACAGAGACGGCCTTCAATTGCTCTTCGAACAGAAGGTCGTCGGCGATTTGTGCGATACGCTCTTGGCGCTCTTTCGCGGGCAGGGGCCACAGGAGCCACCAGTGCCGCAAAAGCTCATCGCCTAGTTGCTGTGAATTCATGCCAGCACCCACTTTGCGATTGCGAACACACCCATGCAGGCGATGAGGCAGGCGCAGAAAAGATCGATACGGTTCTCCGGCATCACGCCTTCTCCATCATCGCGTGCATGAACTCGATTTCGTCCTCGACCGCTTGCTGGATGACGCATGCAAGCGTCAGTCTGGCTGCTTCTGTGTTGAGCGCCGGTTCGTCGGAAAGAAACGCGGCAGCCAAGTCATAACTTTTGGCGTCGAATGTTCTGGCCTGCTTCATCACACGGCCTCGTGCTTGCGGTAGTCGCGGGCGTGGTCGAGCTGGAAGGCGGCGCTGTTGCGCTCCTCATCTTCCTCGGTGTTGCTGATCGCCTCGACCATGTCGGCAATCGCGGCGAGGCGGGTGTGGCCATAGCCACGGACGCGGCCGTCTTCTCGATCGAGGTAGGCGCCGAACTGACCGTTGGGGCATAGCCCGGTGAAAATGGTCTCGTCATTGGCCGGGAAGTAGTGCTTGCGAAGCTGGTCCATCTCGTCCCCGTCGTCGGCGTGATGCCGTGTTCGATGGGGAGTAACGTACACCCAGTGCACAGATTGCGTCAACTCAAATCGTACGTGTAGCGTACATTATTTTTCAAGACGTGCTAAAACCCTCCTGCCGGCATGGTGCCGGGGAGGGTTCCAGATGGGCAAAACCTACGTTCTCAGGGATGGTAAGCTTATTGAATTCCCAAAGCCTTCGGGTACTGAGCGCGCAGTGCGGCCAGCATTTCCCAGATCGCTCGGTATTCGGCTGGCCCGAGCTTTAGCTCAATCTCTCTACCGTCTCGCAGCACGATGGGAACAGTAAGCCGATTCTGGCTTGGATCTGCCGCGTCAATAAAGATTTCGATGTCGCCGACTTCCGCGGCTTCCAAGATGTTTTTCATCGGAATGGGTACCTATGCTCGCCCACTCGACTTCCGACCTTCGTTCCAGACCTTCAAAAGGGTCTCTGGATCAGGTGGGAGCGGTTCGCCAGGCGCCGGAGGAGGGGTGGTTATTAAGGTTGCGACCGATACGCCCAACGCCTTGGAGATCCCCTCCATAATGGGCTGGGAATAGGGGATGCGGCCATTTTCCATGCGGCCGATGCTGGCATATGTATAGCCCTTTTCGCTGATTTCGTTCTCCCGCAGATATTCAGCGACGTGTTCGGCCAGTTCCTCCTGCGACATTTCGCGGTAATCGCGCCACTGCTTGATGAACGTCTTTTGGTAGAGCGGGCGAAGCCGGGTTCCTGGAAGCTGGCGTTTGGTGATTCTTTTGGACATGTACGCATCATGCACGCTTACCTAGGGTGATTGAACGGCGCCATGCGCACAATGGGGCTTGACGTCCATCGTACGCATGGCGTACATTCCGCCCCATGCACCTCGCAGATTACATGACCCTGAACAACCTTGACGACGACACGGTGGCTGTCGGCATCGGGAAAACCCGCGTGACTGTCAGCCGGATTCGTCGGCGCAAGGTCAGGCCCGATTGGGCGACCATTGAGAAGATCACGAAATTTACGAAGGGAGCTTCGACCGCCGACGACTACCAGACGTTGGAGGC
>NZ_JADPIU010000051.1:0-2277 GCF_023073075.1 Bradyrhizobium sp. 61
AATTATGCTATGTAGGCATTCAAGTTCCCCGAGCACGGGGTGATAGGTCAGGACGTACGCCTCATTTCGCGATGTGCCGGCATATTTCCTGGCAGCCCCGGATTGGACCTTGAGCCGACCACACCGAATAAAAATCTGGCGGATCAGAAAATATTCGGAACTCATCAGGCTCGAAGCCGTTATCGTGTCAGAGCAAGTATCTTTGGAAAGGAGAAATCCCCGAAAAAGAGAAAGCTCGAAAGCCCCGTCATTCATTTCGGTGGATGGCGGGGTTTTTAACGCGCCGCAAAAAGGGATGCCGATTTTGCATGGGGAATTTCCGGCCCCTCTGACGGGTCGCTCCCACGACAGCTTTGGCCGTCGTCGGCATCGAGTACCCAGTTCATCGGCTCCGTCGTGATGGCTTCGCGCACTGTCGCAGGGCGGCGTATGATTTGAGTGCCGAGTAGATGGGGACGTTGCCGTCCCCATCCCTCACAGACCCGGACGTGCAGATTTCCCGCATCCGGTTCGAGAGATTCGCTCGCGGGCGTAGCCATGGAGGATCTTGACTGAAGGCAATGGATGCCGTGCCAGGAGTTCGTTGAAGCGGGCCCATCGGACCACGCCTTGACGATCACGCCGTGACAACCACTTGCGCCAGATACGCACCACTTGATTGGCGAACCAGCGCAAGCGTCGACTGTTGCCGCCGATGCCGTAGTAGGCGAAGTGGCCCCGCATCATAGAGGACAGATGGCGATGCTGGTCGCGAAGGGACCAGTGGCGGTTTTTCCGACACCAGCCACTAACTGCGGCCACTGCGCGGGCAAACCGGCTTTTGGCCGTTACTTGCCGAACCGTGTCCTTACCGTTCCGAGACCGTCCCCAGACATGGGTCAGGCCAAGGAAGTCGAAGGTGGTCCCATCCGTCTCCGGGTGGCGCGCGCTCTGTGATCTCTTTGGGCGGAAGTCGACGAGGCGCGTCTCATCGGGGTGGAGGGTGAGTCCATACCGTGCGAGAAACTTACCCAGGACCGACATCACGCGTTTGGCGTCGACGATGTTGTCGAACGCACCGCGAGCGCGCCTACAAGGGCGGCCGGTGCGAGCACTGGATCAAGGTGAAAAACAGGAAGCGCCCGGCCTACAGTCGCGTCCTGGATCATTTCTGGAGTCATCGAGTTTGATCACCTCGGTCCGCCTTCATGGTCACTCCCTTGCCGTCATGCGCCGGAGGCCAGTAGTTCCTGCGCGAGCGCGGCTTTCTGACTGTCTAGCCTGTCGCTGACACGTTTAAAGTTCTCGACGACGAATGTGTCTTCGATGATTTGATCTTTCGTGGAAGTAAGGTGCCGGTACATATCCTGCAAAACAGGATTCAGCTTCTCGTCCTTCCATTCGGCAATCTTGTAGGCGGCGTCGAGATCGTCGGCGTGGTTCTATCCGGTTTGGTTCGGTCGATAAAAACTATGTAGCAGATACTTTCGTTCCTGACTCTACAGTGGACATGGATCTTCCAATTCATCCCACGGATGATCCGCGACGCGATCTATGGCTTGGTCGCGCGCAACCGCTATGGCTGGTTCGGCCGTCGTGACGCTTGCATCCTGCCGAATTCGGATCGTTCGTGGCCATCGTGAACCGCCCCGAAACTGCGGGACGATAGCGCCTGGCGCTGGTTGGCTGCGGCCGGCATGACGAAGGAAGCAGCGTTACTGCAATTCAACTCAGTCCGTATCACGGTAAGCACAATCTGCCGGGTCAGCTTCGTGTGCGCCCAAGCTTGGATCGAAGCGGAATAGCGTAGAGCAATAGGGGCAGACGATCTCACTGGCATCGCCCATCTTGAGGTAGATGTGCGGGTGATCTTGCGGCGGTATATCCCCAATGCACTTGAACTCGCGGCAACCAATGCGCACGATCGGCACCCCGACTTCATTATGAAACGTCGGATAACTTTCCATCTACAGCGCGCGGCTTAGGCGCCCGGTCGACGATGCAAAGTGCCGCGCATGGATCGTCGAGCGAGGGCTCGATCAGCACCCGGTGAGCGGCGCCCCTCTCGCGTCGCTCGGTTGCCGTAAAACGCACCCATAGCGACACGTCCATCGTCAGTTTCTCCCACCACGGGAGAGGGTTGGAAGCTAAAGCACCTGCAGTGGCTCCGGGGTCGCTATCGCCGCGACGCGGTGCTTCACTGCGTTCTGCACCTTCGCGAAGGCGCCCACCTCGATCTGGCGCACGCGCTCGCGCGAGACGCCGAATTCCTCGGCCAGCTCCACGAGCGTGATCTGG
>NZ_JADPIU010000104.1:0-1887 GCF_023073075.1 Bradyrhizobium sp. 61
TGTTCCAGACACTCGGAAAAATCTAGCAGAAACAAGCCGGTCGTCAGTCACTTCCAACTAAAGGCCGCATAGGGCGGCATAAGGAGAGACTGCCATGAGAGAGATCACCAGCCACATCGTCAATCCCGTGAACGACCGCCTCCGCATCACCGTGCTCGACCAGCCCGGCGCTGGAGGCGCAAACCACGAATACCGCATCGAGGCGACCAACGACGGCAGCGGGTTGCCGCACAAGATCGCCGACCACCATATCAGCTTCCAGAATGGCCCGATCAACGAACGCGGGGTCAACGGCGTGACGCAGGAAGTCCTGCTCGCCATCGTCGCCGACCGGCTCAACTCGTTTCAGAACGGCCCCTTTGCCTGCCGCGAAAACGAGATCGCCCTGGAGAAGGTCCAGGAGGCGATGGAAGCACTGCAATCTCGCACCAAGGCCCGCATGGCGCGTGGCGTCGAGGGGAGGAACGTGGCCTAGCGCCACGTCACCTCATAACCAGAGTGCAGGGGTCAGTCATGAAGTTGAGCGAGGCATGGGCTATCGAGGCGCTGGCGCAAAGCGTAGCAACCCGCGCGAGTGGCTTCGCAGCGCGCGGTACTTCCATCTTCAACGGCGCCATCGTCGCTGAAGAACTTCTCGATATCGCGCTCAAGATTCGAGGGCTGTGCGACCTGCCAAAAGATAGCCCAGACACCACCTCACAGTGACAGGGAGAGCCCCGATGAGCGAACAGGAGCGGATGCGAAAGGTGATGGATATGATCCCGGAGGGATGGGACAAGAAGCCCATCTCTCTGGCTTACGAGATCAGAGATTTCCTAGAAAACGTCAAGGATGCAGGGACTTCGATCGATAGTGGCACAGACGGGTCTTGCGGCGACCTCTGGGTGACGATTCAGGGCACTGAATACTTCATCACCATGAGGAAGTCGAACAAGCAGCTTGCCCAGGAAGGCAAGCTAACGCCTCCGCAATGAGGCAAGGACAGTCGTAATGGTGGACAGGACTAGGTGGGAATACAAGGTCGTCGATATGGCGCCCGGCAACGACAAGCAAGCTGAGGTGCGCCTGAATACATGGGGATCGGCCGGCTGGGAGGTTGTGGCGGTTTCCGTTCAGTTCACCAGCCATTTCGTTTGGATGAAGCGGCAGGTCAGTCGCACAGATCAGTAGCGAGGGCGAGAGAGATGGGATTGTTCGATAGCGTCTACGCCGATTGCCCACACTGTGGGAAGCCGGTCGAGTTCCAGACCAAGGCCGACGAGGCGCCGTATATGCGACGCTACACCCTGGAGGATGCGCCAGACCACATGCTGCAAGACATCCTCAACAAGCCTCATCATTGCCAGGCGTGTGATGGATGGTTCGCACTGCTGGACCAGCGTTTTCCGATAGTACCACCTCGCCCCGCGCCGATTGCCGCAAAGGTGAAGACGCCGACCGATTGCGGCGTTCACGAACAGGGCTTCAAATGGTGGCCTTGGGAGCGCCGTTTTACGGTCGCGGACTTGGAGACCGCAACACCACCGTTGCCGAATGGAGAGCGGTGATGCCCATCGAACCAGTGCCGTGCCCGTTCTGCGGCGAGGCCCCCTTAATAGACAGACGACAGGCCGGATCAGGCTTCTACATGGTCCAATGCGCCAACGCCAATTGCGAAGTGCGCGTTGAGACCAATGGCCTTGAACGCGCGAAAGCGATTGAGATTTGGAACCGCAGAGCGCCCGCATGAAAGAAACGCCATGACGATTCTGAAGAAAGGCTGCGGCCACGGTAGACCGTTCAAACAACGCTGCATTGATTGCGAACTCGTATCCGCCCGTGAGGGACTCGCGTGGGCAAAAGAAGGCGTTGAGAAATATAGCAAGCTGATCGTCAAGCTTGAAGCTG
>NZ_JADPIU010000090.1:0-1781 GCF_023073075.1 Bradyrhizobium sp. 61
CTAGATGCCGTAATGGGCCCGGCTCCGAGCAAGGGGGGATGATGGTGGCTGTCCCCCGATAGATGATGCAACGGGGTCACGACTTGAGTTGCCCCAAGCATCTGGAGACGGAGGACAGCCGTGGAGAAGTATGCCGGAATTGACGTGTCGTTGGAACTCTCGAGCGTATGCATTGTGGATGCCCAGGGTACGATCCTGAAGGAGGCGAAGGTCGCGAGTGAACCCGACGCCCTAGTCGAATTTTTCGAGACGCTTGGCTTTGCAGTGAATCGGATCGGGCTGGAGGCTGGACCACTGTCGCAATGGCTGCATGCCGGGCTGCAAAGAGTAGGATTCGAGACGGTCTTGCTGGAAACGCGGCATGTGAAGGCAGCATTGTCAGCGATGACGGTGAAGACTGATCGCAAGGATGCACGCGGGATTGCCCAGTTGATCCGGATGGGATGGTTCCGCGCGGTGCACGCAAAGTCGATAGGGGCTCAGGAGATTCGAGCGCTACTGGTCGCGCGCAAGCAGCTTCTTGGGCGACTTATCGATGTGGAATTAAGTATCCGCGGGATTTTGCGTGGCTTTGGGCTGAAGGTTGGCCCGGTGACGCGGAAGAATTTCGAAGCGCGGATCCAAGAGTTGGTTGCGGGTCAGGCGACATTGGAGCGCATTGCCACAGCGATGCTTTCGGCGCGATCGGCCTTGAAGGCAGAGTACGGAAGGCTACATAAGGCCGTGCTGGCAATTGTGCGTGACGATGCGGTTTGTCGCCGGCTCATGACAGTGCCGGGCGTTGGTCCCCTGGTGGCTGTCACCTACAAATCGGCGATTGATGATCCTCATCGCATCGTGAAATCGAAGGCAGCAGGCGCGCTATTCGGGCTCACGCCAAAGAAATACCAATCAGGAGAAAAGGACGTCACGGGCGGGATCACGCTGGCCGGAGACGAGATAGTGCGCACGGTGTTGTATGAGGCTGCCAACGTTCTGCTATCGCGCATCACGCGGTTCTCAAAACTCAAGCGTTGGGGGATGGACGTCGCCAAGCGGCGAGGTTCGAAGCGCGCAAAAGTTGCTCTGGCACGTAAGCTCGCAGTGATCCTGCATCGGATCTGGGTCGACGGCACAACTTACCGATGGACCGAAGCGGGGCCGATCGCGGCATAGAAGACGTGGAGGAGATCAAGAACGCAACCGGGCTGAACTGAAGCCCAGTGCCCGAAGTCCCGTCGCCGGGACGGTGGATCCGGTGAAGCCGTTACACGCCCAGTGGCCGTCATCTGACGAACCACGCGTATCTAGATAGGCTCACCGCTCCCTCTGACAGCATGATGTGGCGGCCAGGCGTTGACCACGGACAGAAGCATGAGTTCGGCGGCGTGACGTTCACTCGGGAGGCTTGACATCATCGGGCCCATTACAGAAGCGCGCAAAAGTTGCTCTGGCACGTAAGCTCGCAGTGATCCTGCATCGGATCTGGGTCGACGGCACAACTTACCGATGGACCGAAGCGGGGCCGATCGCGGCATAGAAGACGTGGAGGAGATCAAGAACGCAACCGGGCTGAACTGAAGCCCAGTGCCCGAAGTCCCGTCGCCGGGACGGTGGATCCGGTGAAGCCGTTACACGCCCAGTGGCCGTCATCTGACGAACCACGCGTATCTAGATAGGCTCACCGCTCCCTCTGACAGCATGATGTGGCGGCCAGGCGTTGACCACGGACAGAAGCATGAGTTCGGCGGCGTGACGTTCACTCGGGAGGCTTGACATCATCGGGCCCATTACAGAAGGGC
>NZ_JADPIU010000012.1:0-1701 GCF_023073075.1 Bradyrhizobium sp. 61
TGGCGGCCGTCTTGCTCCATTTCCAGAACGTCATGCGCGGGCCCTCAGTGTGGGCCCTTTTTGCGGCTGCCGCGTTAGCCGTTCGTAACGGGGGCTAGGATGGCAGAAGCGTTCGTAGCTTCGCCATGACATCCGCCAGCAATTCAGGCGGCGCTACAGACCCTGTGAACTCGCATTTCCGCTCGGTCCAACTGAGGCTCTTGATCTGATCGACGAGGATCACGCCTCCTCCCATGGGAAGGGCGGAGTCAACCAAGACTTCGTAGGGGTAGCCCTTAGCCTGATTGGTCATCGGACACAGGATGCACAGCCGGACGAGGCTATTGTATTTGCGCGGCGACAAAACGAGGGCCGGTCTGCGACCGGCCTGCTCGCGCCCAGCTTGAGGATCAAACTGCAGGCGAACGAAGTCGCCCACATCGGGACAATACGGTTCAACTGAACTCGTTGCCGACCGCAACAGCTGTCCCAACCTCGCCATGCAAGTTCTCTTCAGTGATTCCCGCCAGTAGCTCGTCTAACGTGTATACCGGCCCTTCGACGGGTGTCACAACCAGGGAACCGCCTTTTACCTGGATATCCGCACCTTTTCCGTCGAACACATGAAGATCCCTCGCGAATCCTGTCGGAATCCGCAAAGCAATGCTATTTCCCCACTTCGAGAAGCGCACGTTCATGATGGAACCCTCTCTGACCACTATCGGGGACCATTTTTGGACCCTCTTTTAGTATCTACAATGACGATACAGGTTTTTCGTTGCCTGACAATCGAGATATGTAGTCCAAAAAGGGAACGTCGCTAGATAGTGAACGGGGTATGATGCCGCGGCCACACCCCGGTGAACCATTTTCAGCCCCGCAGAGAGAAAGGCGCCACCTTGAACCCGTACAGGTTCGGCCGCGCCGGCAAGATGTTCTGCAATTGGGGCACCGCCGTGAGTGCGGCAAGGTTCGGCGCCGCCGACTGCCCAGCGCCGGTGATTTGGAAGCCTGACTGCGGCGCAGGCGATGCCGCCGCCGGCGTCGGAGTCGGAGTGGCGGCCTGCGGCGCCGCTGCCGCGCCCGGCCCCGCTATCGACATCGGCGCCGCCGAGCTCGCCCCGCCCATCTTCCGATCCGCCCAAGCGGCGAGGTCACCCGCGGACATCTTCGCGAGGAAGGGGTTGGCCTTCACCACCCCGGCGCCGAGGATGGAGCCGGCGGACGCCGACGGATCGGCGTTCAGGATGCCGACGGCGCCCTGCGGACCCGCAAAATGGGCGAGATATTGCGACCCAGGGGTGACGGGAAGCCCAGCTTTCGATAGAATCCCGGCATTGTCCCCGGCATAGGCCGCTGTCATCTCCCGCGAAAGGCTCGGATCGCTCTTGAGCGCCAGCAATTCATCTCGAGAGCCCGTGATGTCCGGCCGGTGCTTCGCCAGCATGGCGAGCCAGGTGCCGTCGATGAATTGCCCGACGCCAGAGGCTGACGAGTTCGGGTTAGACGTGTTTTTCCCGCCGCTTTCCACAGAAATGATTTGATCGATGAGGCCCATGTTCAAGCCGTCCCGGATGATTGATCTGCGGCCGAGCGAATGGCGCGGCAAAGCGCAGCCTGGAGAGCCGATTTTTGGTTCGGGTGCCCCTGATGCGCTTGCCTATGCAATTGGCTGGATCCTCGTTTCAGCGGTGATCTACTGGTTTCGTCACTGACGGCGGC
>NZ_JADPIU010000039.1:0-1689 GCF_023073075.1 Bradyrhizobium sp. 61
AGCTCGAGGACGCGATCGACGTCGAGGACGACCATGAGCTGCCCGTCGAGGCGGTGGACGCCGCCGGCGAGCTTGGCCATGCGGGGGTCGAGGTTGACGGGGTTCTCTTCCATGCCGGCCTCGGCAAGCCGCAGCACCTCGCCGATCTGGTCGATCAGAAGGCCATAGGATTCACCGCGCAGGTCGACACCGACCGCCATCGGGGCCTTGCCGTCCTCGGGCTTGGGCAGGCCGAGCCGGGCGCGCATGTCGACCACGGTGACGATGCGGCCGCGCAGGTTCAGCACGCCCGCGATCTCGCGCGAGGACAAGGGAACGCGGGTGACGCGCTCGGGCATGAACACGTCCTGGACCCGAGAGATCGGCAGGCCGAACAGCTGGCCGCCGATCATCGCGGTGACGTATTCGACCATGGCGCCTTCGCCGATCTGCGTCTTCTTGTTGCTCATAGCGGTATCTCCTGATCCCCAGTGCCGTTACGCCGCTGCCCGGCTCAGCTCGGAGGCGCCGGCGGCGCCCGCGGTCTGTTCCTTCAGCGCCGCGATCAGACCGGGACGGTCGAACTTGGCGACATAGTCGTGGAAGCCGGCCTGACGGCCGCGCTCGATCGCCGCCGGCGACACCAGCGCGGACAGGCCGATGATCGGCATCGCGCCCAGATTGGTGTCGGAGCGGATCACTTCGGCGAACTCGAACCCGTTCATGTCGGGCATCTCGATGTCGGTCAGGACCACGTCGAAGCTCTGCGCACGCAGCGCAGCCAGGCCCTCCTGCGCGGTCGGCGCGGTGCGGACACGGTAGCCGGCCGCCTTCAGCACGGGTGCCAGCATGTTGCGGAAGAACGCGGAGTCGTCGACCAGCAGCACCGACTGCGAGTGCTGCGACGGCTTCATCTCCTTGCGGGTGAACCAGTCGGCGAACGCCATCGGCAGGAAGTGGCCGACGTCGATCACTTCGGTCGCCTGGCCCTTGATCACGGCCGAGCCGAGAATGCCGGAGGCGGAGCCGCCGACCTCGATGTTGAGCCGTTCCTCGACGATGTCGATGATCTCGTCGACGACGAGGCCCATGGAGCGGCCGTCATCGGCGAACACCAGGATCGGCTGGGCGCCCTGGCTGGCGATGGTGACGCTCTCCATGGCGACGAGCGGCATCAGCTGCTCGCGGTACTGCACCATGTAGCGGCCGTTGCTGAACTCGATCTTGTCGGCCGGGAGCTCTTCCAGGCGGGTGACGAGCCCGAGCGGGACCGCCTTGGGCTGGCTGGAGCCGGCGCGGAAGACGAGCAGCGAGGTGGTCTGCTCGCCCGATCCGATGTGATGCGCGCCGTTCTCGTCGCCCATGTCATGGGCCGAGGAGCCGGCGGCGCCGAGCGCCTTGGCAATGCCGTTGGGATCGATGATCATGATGACTGCGCCATCGCCCAGAATGGTGTTGCCGGAGAACATGTCGATGTGACGCAGTTTTGTCGACATCGGCTTCACGACGATCTCTTCGGTGTGGAACACGCCGTCGACGACGATGCCAAAGGTCTGGCTGCCGACCTGGGTCACCACGATAAAGCCGTTCTCGGGATCGGAGGCCGCGCCGTCGTCGATCTTCAAGAGCTTCTTGAGGTGGATCAGCGGCAGCAGCTTGTTGCGCAGGCGCAGGACAGCGGTGTCCTTGATGCGCTCGATGCGGTGCTCG